>NZ_JAAGPF010000345.1 GCF_017104645.1 Burkholderia sp. Ac-20379 | reverse complement strand
GATTCCAATCGATGCTGAGCTGCGCGCCCAACGCGCACTGGCCGACGCCGGCCGAACGCACCGCCTGGCGCGGCGCGGGCGTGGCGTTCGTCGGCTATGCGCATGACGGCGGGGTGGTGGTGGATGCCGGCCGCGACGCGCCGGCCGATCGCTGGGAGGAAATGCGCGTGCGCTTTCCGCGCCCGGTCACGATCGAGGGCCTGCCCGTCACGCAAGTGCATCTGTCGCGGCAGCAAAGCGGCGACACCGAAGCCGATGTCGACCTGACCGTCTACGCCGAAACCGCCGGGGAACTGACTGCGTTCGCGGCCTCGCGCCGGCTGGTGCCGATGCCGTCGGCCGTGCCGGCCGGGCTCGACATCGGCGGCAACGTGGAGGACGGCCACGCTGCGGGCTTCCACGCCAGCTATCTGCGCTGGGCCGCGCCGCTCTCGAAGCTGCAGACCGGGGCGCTGGCCGAGCCGGGCAGCACCTATCTGCCGGGCCCGCATCGCCTGCCGTCCGCGCGGTTCGCGGGTGCGCTGGCCGGGGCCGCCGGCCGTTTCGCGTTCGGTTGCGTGGTGTTCGGGCCGGACGTCACGCCGGTCGACGGGATGTAAGCGGTAGGCGCGCGCACGCGGCTTGCTCGGGCCAGCGGCCGGATGGCGACCCGGCGGGCCTCGCCAACCGGATGCGGACGCAACATGTTGCGCCGCAACGCCCGGCGGCACGGCCATCGGAGCACGCCCGGCCGGCCGCATCGACGCAAAACGACACAAAAAGTGACGATCGCGTGTCAACGCATGCGGCAAGCTGCGCGGCTTTGCTGCAAGTTGAAAAACATCGTGTCGTGTTTGCCAAAATCCAGACGAAACTCGTTACCATTCCAGCGTTTTTTGCACGATCCGAGAGCCATGAAAGTTCGAAATGCGAGTCTGTGGGCGCCGGCCGGCATGCGGCGCTGGGCTACCGCGGCGGGCGCGCTGATGCTCGCGATCGCGGTGCGGCTGGCCCTGCATCCGCTGCTCGGCCCGATCATGCCCGGCACCGCGTTCGCGATCGCGGCCGTGCTGGTGCAGTACTACCTGGGCCTCGCGCCGGCGCTGACGGTCATGCTGCTCGGCCTCGCGATCGCCGATTTCCTGTTCGTGCCGCCGTACGGTTCGATCGATGCGTTCACCACCGTCACGCGCGGCGACATCGTGCTGCTGGTGTCCTATCCGCTCGTCACGCTGCTGGTGATCGTGCTGGTCGAGCGGCTGCGCCGCGCGCAGTATCGCGCCCAGCTCGTCACGGCCGTGGCGCAGTCGCGCTACGAGATGCTGCTGCGCCAGGACAACGAGCGCGCGCTGGCGCGCCGCGCCGTCGACGAAACCCATCGCCTGCTGCGCCACCTGACGCAGCATCAGCAGGACCTCATCCTCATCAAGGCGCTCGAGCGCGACGCGATGCAGCGCGCGCAGGTCGGCCAGAGCGTCGACGCGCCGCTGCCGTTCGACGGCGAAGTGGCCCCCGGTCCGCTGTTCCAGAGCGTGCATCCCGACGATGCGTCGCGCGTGGCCCACACGCTGTCGGCCGGCAGCCATCGCGTGCGCATGCAGGCGCCCGCGCAGGCCGGCGATTTCCGCCTGACGCAATGCGTGTGCGAGCGCTTCACCACGCACGCCGGCGATTTCCTGGTGCTGCGCACCACGCCGCAGGAGGCTTGAGATGAACGCGAACGACATCGGCAAGGCCGCGCGCCCGTCGGGCGCCGCGCCGATCTTCAGCGAGGGCGACAGCCACGCGGTGCTGCTGCTGCACGGGCTGTCCAGCTCGCCGCTCGAGCTGCGCTATCTGGCGCGTTACCTGCACGACGAAGGCTTCACGATCAGCGCGCCCGTGATCGAGGGCTACAGCGCCGGCTCGACCGAGCTGCCGATGGAGCGCTGGCTCGAAGGCGCGGTGCGCGAGTACGACGCGCTGGCCGCGCGCTACGAGCGCGTGTCGATCTGCGGGCTGTCGATCGGCGGCGCGCTCGCGCTGCGGCTGATTCGCGAGCGGCCGGGCGCGCAGGCGCTTGCGCTGCTGTCGCTGACGCTCACTTACAACGGCTGGGCGATCCCCTGGTATCGCTTCATCCTCGATCTGGCCTATTACACGCCGCTGCGCCATCGCTACCGTTACCGCGAGGCCGAGCCGTTCGGTCTGCGCAACGAAGCGCTGCGCGCGAAGATCGCGCGCGCGATGGAGCGCGACGCGTTCAGCGAGGTGGGCCCGTCGGAAATTTCGCTGCCGGCGCTGCACCAGGCGAACCGGCTCGCGCGCCAGGCCTGCAAGGGCGTGGAAACCATCGAGAACGACACGCTCGTGATCCACGCAATCGACGACGAAACCTCGAGCCCGCGCAATCCGAACTTCATCATCGACCGGATCGGCGCGAGCTTCCTGCGCACCATCTGGCTCGACGATTCGTATCACATGATCACGTCCGATAACGAACGGGAAATCGTTGCGCGCGAAACCGCGCTGTTCCTGCGCGAGAGCGAAATTGCGCACGGCGCCGGCGCGGGGTCGCCGCCCGTCGTGTCGAAAGCGCTCGCGCGGCGGCTGCGTCAACTCGCGGCGGTAGCCCGCAAGACCAAATAAATGAAGCCAGTTTCGATTCCCGCGAAGGCAGCCTGCGCGGCTGCCGTCATGCTGCTCGCCTCGCACGCGCAGGCCGATGCCGATACCACTACCGATACCGGCGCCGCATCCAACGCGTCGCCCTGGAAGATCACGGTGGGGCCGGGCGTGTACGTCGCGCCGCAATATCCGGGCTCGCGGCACCTGAAGGCCTATCCGTTCCCGGCGCTCGACATTTCCTACCGCGACCGCTTCTTCTCGCAAGGGCCGGACGTGCTCGGCTGGAACGTCGTGTCGAACCCGAACTACCACGTCGGCATGGCCGTCAGCTTCGATTTCCAGTCGCGCGACGCGAAGGACGACCCGCGGCTGCGCGGGCTGCCCGACGTGCACGACGGCCCCAAGCTCAAGCTGTTCGCCGACTACACGGTGTGGGCGTTCACGGGCGCGCTGGCGATCTATCGCGACGTGCTCGGCTACGGGCAGGGCACCACGGCGAGCGCCGATCTGTATGCGTCGCTGCCGCTGAACGGCTGGCTGTTCTCGATCGGGCCGGGGCTGACCTGGGCCAACGGCGCCTACACGCGCACGCTGTTCGGCATCTCGCCGGCCGAGAGCGCGTCGTCGGGGCTGCCGGCCTATTCGACCGGCTCGGGCGTGCGCGACGTGCACCTGAATTTCTACATGACGCACGACTTCTCGCGTCACTGGGTCGGCACCCTCAATTCCACGCTCGGCCGCCTGCAGCGCTTCGCGGCGCACAGCCCGGTGACGGAGCGGCGCACCGAGTGGACCACGTTCGCGTCGCTCGGCTACCGGTTCTGAGTTCGCGCGCGGTGAGCGCGGGAGGAGCGGCGCGCATGGCCGATCGCCGGTAGCATGTGGCGTTGACGCGCGGCCGCGGCAATCCGAATCACTCCGCGCCGCGCCGGGCCGTCCGCCAGGATTGCCCGCCTTTCTCCTTTCCCGGAACCCTCGACCGCCATGAACGATTCCCTCTCCCTTGGCCGCCTGCTCGCGCAGGCGCGCACGCATCACACGCAGATCGACGCATTGCCCGACGCCCTCGTGCCGGCCGACGCGAACGCAGCCTACGCGGAGCAGCACGTGCTGATCGAGGCGCTCGGCGGCGCCATCGGCGGCTGGAAGGTCGGCGCGAAAACGCCGGACGGCCCGGCGCAGGCCGCGCCGTTGCCCGCACACGGCGTGACGCAGGGCGATACGTCGGTCTACACGGCCGACGCGCGCCGCCCGTTCGGGCTGGAGCTGGAGATCGCGTTCCGGCTCGGCCGCCGCTTCGAGCCGAGCGACACCGCGTATTCGGATGCCGAGGTGCTGGGTGCGATCGCGTCGGTGGGGGCGACCATCGAGGTGGTGGGCAGCCGCTTCGCCAAGCATCCCGACGTCGATCGCCTGGCGCAACTGGCCGACCTGCTGAGCCACGCGGCGCTGGCGGCCGGCGAGTTCGTGCCGTATCGCGACGATCTGCCGTTCCTCGCGCCGCACCTGTCGTTCACGTTCAACGGCCAGCCGCTGTTCGCCGGCACGCCGGGCAACCCGGCCGGCGATCCGCGCCGGCTGCTGCCGTGGCTCGTCAATCACGCCACCGTCGCGCGCCGCGTGGACATCACGCCCGAGCAGGTGCTGACCACCGGCACCTACGTGGGCCTCGTGCGCGTCGCGGGCAGCGGCGTGGCGATCGGCGAGATCGCGGGCCTGCCGCCCGTCACGCTGACGATCGCCTGATCGTCAGCTCGCCGCTATCGCATCGTCTCGATAAGCATTGCAGCAATTCGGATTTGGCTTGCGGGCCGCTTTGATTACCATCGGCGCTCCGGCCGGCCGCTTCCCGCGGCCCGCCGCGCTACCGCAAACCGAACCACGGATATCGATACGACGATGCGACACGGGCACCCGAATTTCCCCGGCCACGATGCCGACCCGAGCGCGCCCGACGCCGCGCGCAGCGACTGGCTCAAGGCGGCAGCCGCCGCCGCACTGGCGCTGGCCAGGCCGGCGGCAATCGGCGCAGGCGGCCTGGCCGCGCTGGGCGCGAGCCGCGCCGCGCTCGCGGCCGGCGACACCACGCTGCGCATCGGCTATCAGAAATACGGCAACTTCGTGGCGCTGAAGGCACGCGGCTCGCTCGAGAAGCGGCTCGCGCCGCAGGGCGTCGCGGTGCGCTGGATCGAATTCCCGGGCGGCCCGCAACTGCTCGAAGGGCTGGCGGCCGGCGCGGTCGACATCGGCACCGTGGGCGAGACGCCGCCGATCTTCGCGCAGGCGGGCAAGGTGGATTTCGTCTATATCGGCGCGGAGCCGCCGGCGCCGAAGGGCGAGGCGATCGTCGTGCCGCACGATTCGCCGATCCGCAGCGTGGCCGACCTGCGCGGCAAGAAGGTCGCGCTCAATCGCGGCTCGAACGTTCACTATCTGCTGGTCAAGGCGCTGGAAGCCGCGAAGCTCGACTATCGCGACATCCAGCCCGTGTACCTCGCGCCCGCCGACGGGCGCGCGGCGTTCGAGCAGCACGCGATCGACGCCTGGGTGATCTGGGATCCGTACCTGGCCGCCGTCGAGCGCCAGACCGGCGCGCGCACGCTGCGCAACGGCGAAGGATTGGTTCGGAATACGCAGTACTACCTCGCGAGCCGCGCGTTCGCGACCGCGCATGCGGATCTGGTGCACGCGGTGCTGGCCGAGATCGACGCGACCGACGTGTGGGCGCGCGACCATATTCCGGCGCTGGCGGCGCAACTGTCGCCGCTGGTCGGGCTCGATGCGGCCACGCTCGAACTGGCGCTGGGCCGCGCGAGCTACCAGGTCGAGCCGATCACCGACGCCACGCTGGCCTATCAGCAGCAGATCGCCGATGCGTTCACGGCGCTCAAGCTGGTGCCGGGCAAGCTCGACGTCACGCAGACGCGCTGGGCCGCGCGCTGAGCGAGGTGGGGGCGGCTCGACGCCGCTTTGCATGATCGTTGCATCCGCAACGAGACGGGTATGCATGCAAGCCGGCGCGGTGCAGGCTTTGTTTCGACCTCGAACGTGAAAACCGGCAGCGAGCCGGCTTTTTCGCGCTCAGGCATGCGAGCCGGCAGCGAGCCGGCTTTTTTGCGCTCAGGCATGCAAGCCAGCACCGAGCCGGCTGTTTCTACCGTCAAGCCCCGGCCGGCACGGCCTTGCGCGCCGCGAAATCCCAGCGCAGCGCCTGCTTGGTATCGACCCGCGTCGGCAACAGCCCGGCCTTCCTGAACGTATCCGCGATCTGCTGCTGCTCGCCGTAGTTGGCCGGCAGCACCGCGCGCACGAGGTAGCTGCGCCGCGAATTGGCGCGCGCGATGGTGGCGGCGTCCAGCCCCCAGATCGGCGCGAGCACGGCCGCGGCCTCGTCCTGATGTGCGCGCAGCCAGACGCTTTCCTGCGTCAGCGCGTCGAACAGCGCCTTCACCACGTCCGGATGCGCGTTCGCGTAGTCGGTCGAGGCGAGGTAGTAGCGCTGGTACGAGGCCAGCCCGGCGCCGTCGGCCAGCACCTTGACGTCGGGGCGGCGATCGACCGACGCGACGTACGGATCCCAGGTGATCCAGGCCGCCACGCTGCCGCGCTCGAACGCGGCGCGGCCGTCGGCCGGCGTCAGGTAGTGGACGTTCACGTCGGCGGGCGTCAGCCCCGCCTTGGCCAGCGCGGCCAGCAGCAGGTAATGGCTGCCGGCGGCCTTGGTGGTGGCGATGTCCTTGCCCTTGAGCGCGGCCAGCGAATCGATGCCGCCGTCGCGCTTGACGACGATCGCCTGCGCGGACGGCGACGGCGCTTCCTGCGCGACGTAGACGAAGCGCGCCTGCGCGGCCTGCGCGAACACGGGCACGGTGTCGGCCACGTCGGCGCTGAAATCGACCGCGCCCACGTTGAGCGCTTCCGTCAGCGGCAGGCCGCTGGCGAACTCGTGCCATTCGACGCGCGTCTGCAGCGGCGCGAGCGCACGGTCGAGCGTGCCGCGCGCCTTCAGCAGCGTGATCAGCGTCGACGATTTCTGATAGCCGATGCGCAGCACGTTGGGCGCGGGCTGGGCGGCGCGCGCGAACGGGCCGGCGGCGGACAGCGTCAGCGCGAGCAGGGAACGGGAAAAGGCGCGGCGCGTGAGTCGGGACATGGAGCGGATTCCTGGAGCGTGAGCGGTCAACGAATCCGCTAACGTAACGGTTTCGGCTGTTGCAGCGAACCGATCATTTCAGCTATCGATACCCGTGGCAGGACTATTCAAGCTTCGGGCGACGGCGGCGTTCAGATGTCGACCTGAAATCCCTTCCCGTTCAGCATGGGCCCGCGCAGGTCGAACGCCTCGCCGTCGGCGGCGAACGTGCTGCCGCCGCGATGACGAGCTCCGCCGAAAACGCGCGCTGCCGATTGGTGTACATTGGCGCGACCGCCACTCGTCAACCTCCGCCGCACCGATCATGAACGCCCGAAGCGGCCGCCCGGCCCGCGCGCCGGAGCCGAAAACCGACGTACGCATCTGGCGCGCGCCCGAGCTGGCCGCCGACCTGCTGCACGGCGATTTCCACGATTTCTCCTACGACGTCCACACCCACGACACCGCCTGTTTCGCGCTGATCACCGAAGGCGCGATCCGGATCCGCATGCGCGGCAGCGAGTTCGTGGCGAAGGCGGGCGACCTCTACGCGATCGACGCCGACGCGCCGCACGCGGGCTGGCCCGTCGATGCGAGCGGCTGGCGGCAGCGCACCGTCTACGTGCGCACCGAGCATCTGCGCTCGCTGCTGGCCGGCGACGACGCGGCCGGGCGCGGCGCGGCGATCCGCGGGCCGATCATCGGCGAA
>NZ_JAAGPF010000344.1 GCF_017104645.1 Burkholderia sp. Ac-20379 | reverse complement strand
ACGGCGCTGCTGTCCGCCGCGTGCCACGATCGCGCGTCGCTGCTGCACGCGCAGCGGATCGGCGCGGACCTCGTCACGCTGTCGCCGGTCAAGCCGACGCTCACGCATCCGGGCGCGCCCGCGATGGGCTGGGCGCAGTTCGCCGACTGCGTGGCGGCGCTGCCGCGCGATCGTGCGATGGCCGTCTACGCACTCGGCGGCATGACGCGCGCCGACCTGCCGCAAGCGCGCGCGCACGGTGCGCACGGCGTGGCCGGCATTCGGGGTATCGGTGGGGGTTGAACCCGCCGGCGCCTGCATCGGGCAGACGCCGGCGAATGACGCTCAGGCTTCCTCGCAGGCCTGCGCGTCGGGCAGCGGGTAGAAGCGCGTGTCGTGCGCCAGCGCATAGCCGTTGACGTCGCCCGTCAGCCAGGCCATCAGCGTGAACGGCGGCAACTCGCCGAGCAGCACGTTGTCGCGCGCGCGCGGCGGCGTTTCGAACACGACGGTGCCGTCGGGCGCGTGCTCGAACGGCAGCGGTTCCGGCGACAGGTTCAGCGCGAGGCTCAGCACCTCGCCGTCGCCGAGCCGCCAGACGGCCAGCAGCGCATCGGCCTCGCTGCCGTCGGCCAGTTGCAGCAGATCGGCCGATTGCGGCCGCGAATCGGCCAGCCGCGGCGCGATCAGCTTGGCGCGCACGGCCAGCGCCGAACGCACGAAATGCTCGCTGGCTTCGTCGGGCGCGGCCTCGGCGAAGATCAACGGAATCTGCGGCGTCAGCAACGACAGCGCCAGCGCGGCCAGCCCGGCCTGACGCGTGGCCGGCGACGGCCGGCTCGCGCCGTCGGACAGCACCAGCGACGTCATCGGCAACGCGCCGTCGGCCGCACCGCGTTCGTCGCTGCGCTGATAGGCCGAACCGCCCGCCGTCAGCGCGCGCGCCAGCGTATGGATGGTCTGGCGCGTCGAGATCGCCTCGCGATACGGATGCGCGGCGCGCCCCGTCAAACGATGCAGCGCGCGCTCGCCCGCTTCGTTCCATTGCGCGTCGAAGTGCGTATCGGCCAGATGCGACGGATGACGCTCGCCGCCGAGCACGAAATGCACGATCCGGTCGTTCGACACGGCGGCGCGGGCGCGATCGGCGATCTCGCGCAGGCCGGCATTGCCGATCCGATCGGCCTCGCGCAGGCGCACGCCGTCGCAGCGGTATTCCTCGATCCAGTAGAGCGCGTTGTCGCAGAAGAAATCGCACACCTCGGGATGCTCGAGCGCGAGCGGCGCGTGCTGCGGATCGTCGCGCAACTGGAAGAACGGCGCGGCGTAGCGCTGCAGATCGTCGTGGCCGGCGCCGAAGCGCGCGTAGTCGAGATCGAGCAGCACCGCGAGACCGAGGCCGTGCGCATCGTCGATCAGCGCCTTCAATGCGTTCGGGCCGCCGTAGGCGGCCACCGGCGCGAACGGCAGCGCATCGTGCTGCGCGTCGGGCGCGGCCAGCAATTCGAGCGCGGTCACGCCGAGCCGCGCGAGTTGCGGCAAGCGCCGCCGCACCGCCTCGTAGCCGCCCACCGCGCCGGGCTGGATCGCGTAGAACGCCATCTCCTCCCACGGGCGCCCGCGCCAGAACGTATTCCGCCACTCGAACGCGCGCGGATCGATCACCTCGCTCGCACCGCCGATGCCGTCGGGCTGCGAGCGCGAGGCCGGATCGGGAATCAGCAGCGTGTTGTCGAGCCGGTAGCGATAGCGCGTGCCGGGCCCGCATTGCGCGAATGCCTCGAACCAGCCCTGGCCGGCATGTTCCATGTCGATGGCGGGCTCGGCCGAGCCGTCGACGCCGAATTCGAGACGCACTTCGGCGCTGACGGGCGCCCAGAGGCGGAAGTGGGTGCGGAGGGTGGCGGCGCTCGCGCTGCAGGGTTGCGCGCCGAACGGCAGGCAGTGCGTATAGCGGTGCGCGTAAGGGTTGTGCGGACAGTCGGACATGTGATGCGCTCCTCGCGGGTGCGGAGGCATGACCGGCACCTGCAAGCTGCGTGCCGGGGCGGTGGAGTGGCTCAGTATGCGCTGAATGATCCGACGAAGCGAGCATCGCCAATATCATTTTTTAAATGCGTATCGACCCTGAGCGCGCGGTCGAGGCACGTATTTCGCTACCGCCGATTCGGCAGGACAACGGAACGATTAGTAGGAAAGCTTCAACGTTCCCGCGCGATCCGTGGATAGAATCGGCCGGGTTGCCGCTCCGCTCACTGGCCCATGCTGACCGTCCATCACTTGAACAACTCGCGCTCGCAGCGCGTGCTCTGGCTGCTCGAAGAACTCGGCGTGCCGTACGAGATCAAGCGCTACGAGCGCGACCCGCGCACCATGCTCGCCCCGCCCGAACTGCGAGCCGTGCATCCGCTCGGCAAATCGCCCGTGATCACCGACAACGGCCTGACGATCGCCGAATCGGGCGCCATCGTCGAATACCTGATCGACCGCTACGGCGAGGGCCGTTTCGCGCCCGCGCCCGGCACGCCCGCGCGGTTGCGCTACACGTACTGGCTGCATTACGCGGAAGGCTCGGCGATGCCGCCGCTGCTGCTGAAGCTCGTCGCGCAACGCATCGCGCAGGCGCCGATGCCGTTCTTCGCCAAGCCGATCGCGCGCAAGATCGCGGCCACGCTGCAATCGAGCTTCGTCGATCCGCAACTGAAGCTGCATCTCGGCTATATCGAAGCGGAACTCGGCGCGACCGGCTGGTTCGCCGGCGACGCGTTCAGCGCCGCCGACTTGCAGATGAGCTTCCCGCTCGAAGCCGCCGCCTCGCGCGCCGGCACGGTGGCGCAACTGCCGGCGATCCGCGCGTTCCTCGAGCGGATCCATGCGCGGCCGGCGTATCGGCGCGCGCTCGAACGCGGCGGCCCGTACGGCATGGTGGGCTGAGGCGGCGCGCTAATTGCCGAGCAGCCCCGCCGCGACGTTGATCGACAGCCCGAGCACGGCCATGTTGAAGTAGAACGACAGGATCGATTGCGCGAGGCCCGCGCGCCGGATCGAGCGGTTGTTCAGCATCACGTCGGAGGTTTGCGACGCCACCGCGATCGTGAACGAGAAGTACAGGAAATCCCAGTAATCGGGCTCGACGTCGCGATCGGGAAATTGCAGCGCGCGCGCCGTGGCGGGCGACTGGTAGTAGAGCCGCGCGTAATGCAGCGTGAAGATGGTCGGAATCAGGAACCACGCGCCGAACAGCGTCGCGCCCGTCACCGCGTAGTGCTCGATGCCGGCGCGCAGCCCCACGCTCTTGGCGCTGGCCAGCTCCACCGCGATCGCGGCCACGCTCGCCACCGTCGCGATGCAGACGATGGTCAGCACCGCCGTGGCGCTCTCGTCCTCGCGCATCGCGATCTCCTGCACCTTCTCGTAGTGCGCGCGCGTCATCTGCCACCACATCATCGCCAGGTACAGCCACACGGCGATATCCCAACCCACCAGCACGCGCGGAAACCGGCCGTGCACGATCGGCAAGCACGCCGTGGCCGCCACGCCGATCAGCAGCGCGACCCACATGCGGGGCCGGTTGCGCACCAGCATCGGAACGTTCTTCATCGATACCTCGTCAGTTGCATCACGAACGGCGCGAGCGCGCCGGATAAACGATCGAACAGCGCGTCAGCCGACCTGGTTCAGTTCGAACACGACATCCACCGCCGAGCCGTTCCAGTTGTATTCGAGATACGCGGCGTGATGGCAATCGCGCAGCATCGTGGTGCGGAACGCGGCCAGGCATTCGCCGCCGCGATCGCGCACCGACGGATAGGCCAGCCCCGCGAAGCCGGCGCCGCGCACCATGCGGCCGAACGCGCGGCCCGCCGAATAATCGTCGCGGTCGAGCAGGCCCGGATCGCGCGCATCCCAGGCGCGGATGTCGGCCACCTCGCCCTGCGCGGCCACGGTGTAGAGCCGCATCTGCTGGCGCAGCGGCTTTTCCTTCGTGGCGGCAAGAAACAGGCTGGTGTGATGGCGCGTTTCGGCGATCGCCGTCTGCCGCGTGCGCGCGCAGTAGAACACACCGTAGCTGCCGTCCGAGAAGCGGCTGCCCTGCGGATTCAGGTGCGTGAACGCGGCCATGATCGGCCCGTAGCCGGGGCCGTAGCGGCGCTCGGCGAGCGGCACCAGATCGAGCTGGCCGACCTCGGCGCGCACGCGGTCGTTGGTCATCTCCTCGAGCGCGTAGAGCGCGTCGAAATCCTCGGGCGACGCCACGCGATCGAACAGGTTGATCGCGGGAAAACGGGTGGGAATGATGCGGTAGGCAGGCGCCCAATCGAGCGCGGAAACGGGCCAGCGGGTCGACGGTTCGGCTGATGTCACGCCCAGCCCCCCCGCGCGGCGTCGAGATACTGGCGCACCGCCACCAGGTCGCTGACGTTGCCGGCCAGCATCCGGTCGAGCGCGGGGCGGCCGTTGAACGGCGCGGCGTCGTTCGGGCGCTTGACCCAGCCGTCGGCCGCCTCGGGCGGCAGCAGGATCTGCAGCGCCTTGTAGATGCCGAGCATCAGCGACAGCCGCTCGAGCGTGTCGCGCGCGAGCCGCGCCGTTTGCGGCGAGGCCTTCCATTTGAAGAACGTCGAGCGGCCCGGCGAGCCGAGCAGCACGATCTGCTCGTCGGTCGACAGGTCCCAGTCGTTCGCGATGTTGAAGAACGCGCGCAGGCCGGCGGCGGACATCTGCGCGGCGGTGGCGTCGGGCACGGCCGGCGAGGCCGGAAGCGGGGTCGGAGCGGGTCGAGACATGGCCGTTAGTCTCAAAGTGAATTGACTAACAAGATTAGTCCATTTTGGGATGAATGCAAGGGCCCGATGCTGGCTGGCGTCTGTCCAGGCCGCTTGCACCGTCGCCGGATGCGGGCCGGCGGTGCGCCGCGGGCGATTGCCGCGGCGTCGTGCCGCCCATCGATGGCGGCCGGCACGGCCCGCGCCGTGCGCCGATCCGATCAGGGCCGTGCGGCGAAATGTCGGACGAATCGCCGCGCCAATAAAAAACGGCGGCGACGCTTGCGCGCCGCCACCGTTGTGCCCTGCCCCGCGAATCGCGCGCGGTGCGGCCTGCCGCTCAGGCCGCCGCGCCCAGCCGGCGCCGCACCGCCGACACCTGCGGCTCGCCGTGCCCGGCGGCCTGTCGCGCCTCGTTCTCGGCGACGATCTGCGCCACCCGCGCCAGATGGCGGCGGTTGTCGTAATCCCACGGGTGGAAGCTCGGCCGGAAGAAGCTCAGCCATTCAAGCGCGATGCGCGGAAACACGCCGTGGCGCGGGCCGTACAGGAACTTGATCACGCGCCACATGCCGCGCACGCGCTGGCCGGACGTGCGATCGGAACGGATCAGCCGCGTGTGGAGCAGGAACACGGTGGGCCAGAACGTCAGCGTGGTCATCAGGTAGGTGCCGATGCGCAGCAGGTAGCGCTTCAGGCCCGGCTCCATGACCGCGTTCCAGACGTCGAACGACACCGCCTTGTGCTCGGTTTCCTCGAGCGCGTGCCAGATCCACATCTGCTTGTAGCCGGCCTCGGCGCCGTCCATGCGCGACGGATCGTCGAGCAGCAGCCCGGCCAGCATCGCCGTGTAATGCTCGGCGGCCACCGTGTGGCCGAGCTGCATCGAATGCGGCATGACGCGCTTCATCCAGCCCAGCACCTTCCAGATCCGCTGATCGAGCTTGCGGGCCGGCAGCCGGTTGGCCTGCAGCGCCTCGTTGTATTCGATGTGCTCGCGCGTGTGCATCGCTTCCTGGCCGATGAAGCCGACCACCTGCTGCTTGAGCACCGGATCGTCGATGCGGTCGCGGTAGTTGCGCACCGAATCCATGAAGAAGCGCTCGCCGGCCGGAAACAGCAGCGACAGCGCGTTGAAGAAATGCGTGACGGCCGGCCCCTGGCCGTGCCAATCCTTCGCGCGCTCGACCGGCAACGCGAAGTGCAGGTCCCGGCGCACGGGCATGATGTCGGCCGCGACGGCGGCTGCGGACGGATGGGACATCGTCGATGCTCCTTGGCGGATCGTGCGGCGCCGAATGCGTCGCACCCCGAATGATTACATTGAACGATGTAAAGATACGGCGATTCGCTGCCGCAGCGCAAGCCCCGCGCTAGTGGCGCGCTTCCAAACGGCGAGCGCGCGCGGCGCCGCCCGCCGGGCCGGCAAGCCGCGCCCCGCTTGAAACCGGGCGTGTCAGAGGAATCGGGAAGGCAGGTGCCGCGGCGCGCCGCACGGCGTCGAACACCAGCGAAAAAATCCTCGGGCGAGGACGAAAAACGACAGTGCGGCGCGATTTTCTTGAAGGGGTCGGAGCGAAAACGCCGTGCGTTCAGGCGGCCACGGCGCCGGCCAGCGCGCCGCGTTCCTCGGGCGGCGGCACGAAGATGTAGCCGCGCCCGCGCATCGTCTGGATGTGGCGCGGCTGGTCGCGGTTGTCCTCGATCAGCGCGCGCAGCCGGAACACCAGCACGTCGAGGCCGCGCTCCGAGCGCGATTCGTCGCCGACCTGCAGCAGTTGCAGCAGCGTCGCGCGCGACAGCACCTGCAGCGGATGATTGACGAACGCCTTGAGCAGCGCGAATTCGCTGGGCCGCAGCCCGAGATCGCGGCCGCGCTTGCTGGCGCGCCGCGCGGCGAAATCGATCTCGATCGGGCCCATCACGCGCGGGCGCGGCACCTGGATCACGTTGGCGGCCGCGCCGATCGGGCGGTGCACGATGGTGCGGATGCGGGTGGACAGTTCGAGCAGGTTCACCGGCTCGGACAGGAAATCGTCGGCGCCGAATTCGAGCGCGAGCACCTTGTCGCTGACGTCCGGCTCCTCGCCGATCAGCACCACCGGCATGTCGTAGCCGGCCGCGCGCAACTGGCGCAGCGATGCGTAGGTGTCGGCATAGCCGGGGCCGGCGCGCATCACGATCGCCGACGGGCGCTCGCGTTCGACGCGCTCCACCAGCGTGGCGGCCGAATACCAGACGGACATCTCCATCCGGTGCTTGCTGAAATGCGTGCGCATTGCGTCGCGCACGGCTTCGTTCGGTTCGATGACGAGGACGTTGAGGCTCATGGAATTCCGCAAAATGGGCGTCGATCCGGAGACAAGGCGGCGCTGGCCTGCGCCGCGGCCGCGCGCCGTCGTCCGGGACGATGCGCGATGTCCTGAGACTAAGCACAGAATGCGCATCAAAAATGGGGGAATTAAGGAGAAAATGTGGAACCGCCCGCGCACCGGCGCGCAGCGCCGCCAAACAACGGACAATCCGCGGCGACGCCGGGCGCCCCGGCCGTCGCGTTCATGACGCGCCTCGCCTCTCCCGTAGCCATCCTGTCCCGGTATGAAAGTCGGCATCACCTCGAAACTGTTCCTCGCGATCCTCGTCACCTGCGTCGCCGTCGCCGTCGCGATGGGGGCGGCGATGCGCTACAGCTTCGAGAACGGCTTCGTGCGCTATCTGGTGGGCCGCGACGACGAGGAGGTCGAACGCGTGACGAAGGCGCTCGAAAGCCGCTACGCCACGCACGGCAACTGGGATTTCCTCACCGCCACGCCCGAGGCCTGGCCCGCGTTCGTGCGCTCGGTCGCGCCGATCTTCCCGCACGACGGCATGGGGCCGGACGGCTGGCCGCACGGCGCGGGGCCGCGCGGCGACGGCGATCCGTTCTGGCGCGACGACGGCTTCGGCGGCCCGCCGCCCGGCGACGACGGGCGCTGGCACGGCCCGCGCGGCCATGC
>NZ_JAAGPF010000343.1 GCF_017104645.1 Burkholderia sp. Ac-20379 | reverse complement strand
TCGGGCGGCAGCTCGGCGGCCGTGGCCGCGCGCCTCGCGCCCGCCGCCACCGGCACCGACACCGGCGGCTCGATCCGCCAGCCGGCATCGTTTACCGGCATCACCGGCATCAAGCCCACTTACGGCCGCGTGTCGCGCTACGGCATGATCGCGTTCGCCTCGTCGCTCGACCAGGGCGGCCCGATGGCGCAAACCGCCGCCGACTGCGCGCTGCTGCTCAACGCGATGGCCGGTTTCGACGAGCGCGATTCCACCAGCCTCGAACGCGACCAAGAAGATTTCGGCCGCTACGTCGGCCAGGGCTGGACGCCCGACGCGCCGGCCGGCAAGCCGCTGGCCGGCCTGCGCATCGGCCTGCCGAACGAGTATTTCGGCGACGGCCTGGCCGCCGACGTGCGCGCTTCGATCGACGCCGCGCTCAAGCAGTACGAAGCGCTCGGCGCCACGCTGGTGCCGGTGTCGCTGCCGAAAACCGAATTGTCGATTCCCGTGTATTACGTGATCGCGCCGGCCGAGGCGTCGTCGAACCTGTCGCGTTTCGACGGCGTGCGCTACGGCCATCGCGCGGCGCAATACGATGGCCTGCTCGACATGTACAAGAAGTCGCGCGCCGAAGGCTTCGGGCCGGAAGTGAAGCGCCGCATCATGGTGGGCGCCTACGTGCTGTCGCACGGCTATTACGACGCCTACTACCTGCAGGCGCAGAAAATCCGCCGCATCATCGCGCAGGATTTCCAGAACGCGTTCGAGCAGTGCGACGTGATCATGGGCCCGGCCTCGCCGAGCGTGGCCTGGGATCTCGGCGCCAAGGGCGACGATCCGGTCCAGATGTACCTGGCCGACATCTACACGCTGTCCGTGAGCCTGGCCGGCCTGCCCGGCATGAGCGTGCCGTGCGGCTTCGGCGCCGGCGCGAACGCGCAGCGCCCGGTCGGCCTGCAGATCATCGGCAACTATTTCAACGAAGCCCGGATGCTGCAGGTCGCCGACGCGTTCCAGCGCGCGACCGATTGGCATAAGCACGTTCCGGCAGGAGTCTAAGAACATGGCCCAGTGGGAAGTCGTTATCGGTCTGGAGACGCACGCGCAACTGTCGACGGCGTCGAAGATCTTCTCGGGCGCGTCGACGCAGTTCGGCGCCGAACCCAACACCCAGGCCTGCGCCGTCGATCTGGCGCTGCCGGGCGTGCTGCCGGTGCTGAACCGCGGCGCGGTCGAGCGCGCGATCCGGCTCGGCCTCGCGGTCGACGCGGTGGTGGCGCCGCGCAGCATCTTCGCGCGCAAGAATTACTTTTACCCGGATCTGCCGAAGGGCTATCAGATCAGCCAGTACGAGATCCCGGTGGTGCAGGGCGGCAAGGTCACGATCCAGGTGCCGGCCAACGAAAAGGCCGGCAAGGAAGCCTATTCGAAGGTCATCAACCTGACCCGCGCCCACCTGGAAGAAGACGCCGGCAAGTCGCTGCACGAAAACTTCGCCGACATGACCGGCATCGACCTGAACCGCGCCGGCACGCCGCTGCTCGAAATCGTCACCGAGCCGGAAATGCGCAGCGCGGCCGAGGCCGTGGCCTACGCGAAGGCGCTGCATGCGCTGGTGATGTGGCTCGGCATCTGCGACGGCAACATGCAGGAAGGCTCGTTCCGCTGCGACGCGAACGTGTCGGTGCGCCCGGTCGGCCAGGAGAAGTTCGGCACGCGCGCCGAAATCAAGAACCTGAACTCGTTCCGCTTCCTCGAGGAAGCGATCAACTACGAGGTGCACCGCCAGATCGAGCTGATCGAGGAAGGCGGCGAAGTGGTGCAGGAAACGCGTCTCTACGATCCGGACGAGCGCGAAACGCGCTCGATGCGCAGCAAGGAAGACGCGCAGGATTACCGCTATTTCCCCGATCCGGACCTGCTGCCGGTGGTGATCGATCCGAAGTGGATCGAGCGCGTGCGCAGCGAAATGCCCGAGCTGCCGGCCGCGATGCAGCAGCGTTTCGTCGAGCAGTACGGCGTGACGGCCTATGACGCCGTGGTGCTGACCGCCAGCAAGGCGATGGCCGCCTACTTCGAGGCCGTGGTCGCGAAGGCCGGCGCCGCCAACGCGAAAACCGCGGCCAACTGGCTGATGGGCGACGTATCGTCGCTGCTGAACCGCGAAGGCATCGAGATCGACGCGTGCCCGGTGTCGGCCGCGCAGTTCGCGCTGGTGCTGCAACGGATCGCCGACGGCACGATCTCGAACAAGATCGCCAAGGAAATCTTCCAGGCGATCTGGGACGACAAGGCCACCGACGAAGCCGCCGCCGACCGCATCATCGAGGCGAAGGGGCTCAAGCAGATCTCGGATACGGGCGCGCTCGAAGCGATCATCGACGAGGTGCTGGCCGCCAACGCCAAATCGGTCGAGGAGTTCCGCGCCGGCAAGGAGAAGGCGTTCAACGCGCTGGTCGGCCAGGCGATGAAGGCGACCAAGGGCAAGGCGAACCCGGCCCAGGTCAACGAGCTGCTCAAGAAGAAGCTCGGCTGAGCATCGCGCGGCCGATCGGGCCGATGAATCCGATGCGGCCGCGATCACGGGCCGCCGCCGGGCAGGCAGCCGGCGGCGGCCCGTTGCGTTATGCTGGACGATTCGTGTCGCGGCGGCTCGCGCGGCATGCCGCCCGAACCCAGAATCCCGTTCCGCACGGAGGCATAGATGGCCAAGCAAGCGTCGCTCGACGATTTCCGCGTGCCGTATCACACCGACGAGAAGGCCGCGGCCGGCTTCCGGCTCGACCGTTTCGAAGCCGGCGACAAGCCGTTCTCGGCCGGCTCGAAGGAGGCGGATCGCGCGCGGCTGTCCGAGGTGTCGGTGCAGATCGATGCCTTGCAGGACCGCCTTCACACGCAACCGCGCAAGCGCCTGCTGCTGGTGCTGCAGGGCATGGACACCAGCGGCAAGGACGGCACGGTGCGCGCCGTGTTCCACGAGGTCGATCCGCTGGGCCTGCGCGTGGTGCCGTTCAAGGCGCCCACCGCCGTGGAGCTGGCGCACGATTTCCTCTGGCGCGTGCATGCGCAGGCGCCGGCCGCCGGCGAACTGACCATCTTCAATCGCAGCCATTACGAGGACGTGCTGGTGCCGCGCGTGATCGGCGCGATCGATGCCGACGAATGCGCGCGCCGCTACCGGCAGATCCGCGAATTCGAAACGATGCTGCACGAATCGGGCGCCACCATCGTGAAGTGCTTCCTGCACATCTCGAAGGGCGAGCAGCGCGAGCGCCTGCAATCGCGCATCGACAACCCCGACAAGCACTGGAAGTTCGATCTGTCCGACATCGAGGCGCGCAAGCACTGGGACGCCTATCAGGCCGCCTACCGCGACGCGCTGGCGGCCACCTCGGCGCCGCACGCGCCGTGGTACGTGATCCCGGCCGATTCCAAGACGCACCGCAACGTCATGGTGGCCGAGCTGCTGCTGCGCGAGATGGCGGCGATGAAGCTCGACTATCCGGCCGCCAAACCCGAACTGAAGGGCGTGACGATCGAGTGAGCCGCCGGCCGGCCGCCTCGCGCGTTTCCCCTCCCACTCACCGAACACTGAACGGAATCACATCATGCTGCGTGTCATCACGGCGAATCTGAACGGCATCCGCTCGGCCGCCAAGAAGGGCTTTTTCGACTGGCTCGGCGATCAGACGGCCGATTGCGTCTGCGTGCAGGAAATCAAGGTGTCGGCCGACGATCTGCCGGCCGAATTCGTCGCACCGCACGGCTTCCAGGGCTATTTCCATCACGCGCAGAAGAAGGGCTACAGCGGCGCGGGCCTCTACACGCGCCGCGAGCCCGACGACGTGATCGTCGGCTACGGCAGCAGCGAGTTCGATGCGGAAGGGCGCTATGTCGAGGCGCGCTTCGGCAAGCTGTCGGTGATCTCGGTGTACGTGCCGTCCGGTTCGAGCGGCGACGAGCGCCAGCAGGCCAAGTACCGTTTCATGGACGAATTCATGCCGCACCTGGCCGAGCTGAAGGCCAAGCGCGAGGTGATCCTGTGCGGCGACGTGAACATCGTCCACAAGGAAATCGACATCCGCAACTGGAAGAGCAACCAGAAGAACTCGGGCTGCCTGCCCGAGGAGCGCGCGTGGCTCACGAAGCTGTTCGACGACGTCGGCTACGTGGACGTGTTCCGCACGCTCGACCCGCGTCCCGACCAGTACACGTGGTGGAGCAACCGCGGCCAGGCCTACGCGAAGAACGTCGGGTGGCGGATCGATTACCAGCTCGCGACGGCCGGCGTGGCCGGCACGGCCAAGCAGACGTCGATCTTCCGCGACATCAAGTTCAGCGACCACGCGCCGCTGACGGTGGATTACGACTACAAGTAACCGGCATCGCCCATTGCGGGCCATGCAACGACAAACGCCGCCGGGATCGCGCCCGGCGGCGTTTTTTCATCGGCGCGCGCCGATGGCGATGCAGCCTAATGCAGTCTTATGCGGCCGGCTGCAGCGAGGCGTTGTCGATCACGAAGCGGTACTTCACGTCGCTCTTGAGCATGCGCTCGTAGGCGGCGTTGATGTCCTGAATCTTGATCAGTTCGATGTCCGACACGATGCCGTGCTCGGCGCAGAAATCGAGCATTTCCTGCGTCTCGGCGATGCCGCCGATCAGCGAGCCGGCCAGGCGGCGACGCTTCATGATCAGGTTGAACACCTGCGGCGACGGGTGATCGTGCTCCGGCGCGCCGACCAGGGCCATCGTGCCGTCGCGCTTGAGCAGGTTCAGGAACGGGTTCAGGTCGTGCGTGGCCGCCACCGTGTTGACGATCAGGTCGAAGCTGTTCAGGTGCGCGTTCATTTGCGCTTCGTCCTTCGAGATCACCACTTCGTGCGCGCCGAGGCGCTTGCCGTCCTCGATCTTCGACGGCGAGGTGGTGAACAGCACCACATGCGCGCCCATCGCGCGGGCGATCTTCACGCCCATGTGGCCGAGGCCGCCCAGGCCGACGATGCCGACCTTCTTGCCGGGGCCGGCGCCCCAGGTGCGCAGCGGCGAGTACGTGGTGATGCCGGCGCACAGCAGCGGCGCGGCGGCGGCCGGATCGAGCGATTCCGGCACGCGCAGCACGAACGCTTCGTCGACCACGATCTGCGACGAGTAGCCGCCGAACGTCAGGTCGCCCGTCACGCGGTCGTTGCCGTTGTAGGTGCCGACCCAGCCGTTTTCGCAGTATTGCTCGAGGCCTTCGCCGCAGCTCGGGCAGGTGCGGCACGAATCGACCAGGCAGCCGACGCCGACCAGCTCACCGGCCTTGAAGCGCGTGACGTCCGGGCCGACGGCGCTGACGCGGCCGACGATCTCGTGACCCGGCACCACCGGGTAGACCGAGTTCTTCCATTCGTTGCGGGCCTGGTGCAGATCCGAGTGGCAGACGCCGCAGTAGAGGATGTCGATCTGGACGTCGAGATCGCGCAGTTCGCGGCGCTGGATTTCGGTGGCGGCGAGCGGGCTGGTCGCGCTCTGCGCCGCGTAGGCGTAAGTCGTGCTCATGGGAGGGCTCCTTACCGTTGAATTCGGAACGCTTCGCCCGGCCGCCGACGCGGCGGCCGGGGGCGAAACGGGTTCCCATACTAAGGATGCGGCGGGAGCGCCGATATACCTGAAGGTCTTGAAGCCTTGCCCAATACTCTCGAATTGTGCGGGTGCAGCACGCAGCGGACGCCCGCGGTGCTAGATTGCAAGCCTGATCCTATTGCGGCAGCGGATGGCCCATGAGCTTCGTACCCTTGATTCCTGATGGCGACCTGCGCGTGCAGCAGCGCATCATCGAGCTGCTCGGCCAGCTCGCGCCGAGCGACGGCGTCACCGACGCGACGCTCGAGGGCGTGCGCTTCATGCGCGTCAGCGCCACGCTGCCGCGCTGCCCGGTGCTCTACGAGCCGAGCATCGTGATCGTGTGCCAGGGGCGCAAGGTCGGCTACGTCGGCGAGCGCACGTTCGTGTACGACGAGCGGCAGTATCTGGTGCTGTCGGTGCCGCTGCCGTTCGAATGCGAAACCTATACCGCGCCGCACGGGCCGTTCCTGGCGATCACGGTGCGCATCGATCTGGGCGTGATCGCCGAGTTGGCGATGCTGCTGGAGGAAACCCACGGCGCGGCCGTCAGCGAGCCGGACAGCATCTGCTCCACGCCGCTCGACGCGCCGCTCGCCGACGCCGTGCTGCGCCTGCTCGAAACGCTGCAATCGCCGCACGACACGCGCGTGCTCGGGCCGTCGATCATGCGCGAGATCGGCTACCGCGTGCTGACCGGCGAGCAGGGCGACGGGATTCGCGCGGCGCTGGCCCAGCAGCATCATTTCGGCCGGATCGCCAAGGCGCTGCGGCGCATTCACGTCGATCTCGGCGGCGAGCACTCGGTCGACGTGCTGGCGGCCGAGGCCGGCATGAGCGCGGCCGTGTTCCACGCGCATTTCCGCCGCGTCACGGGCACCTCGCCGATGCAGTACGTGAAGGCCACGCGCCTGCATCACGCACGGCTGATGATGGTGCAGCAGAACGTGAGCGCGAGCGCGGCGGCGGCGCGGGTAGGGTATGTCAGCGCGTCGCAGTTCAGCCGCGAGTTCAAGCGCATGTTCGGCCGCAGCCCCGGCGACGAGGTGCGCTGGGTGCAGTCGGCCAACGGCGCGGTGGCGAGCGACGAGGCGGTGGGGGTGGAGTGAGGCGGCGATCGACGTTGCGTGAGCGCGGCGTCGATGCGGTGCAAGGGCGTGCCAAGGCGGTTTCACAACCGCGACGCAGCCGATTCGTGCGGCCGGCTATGGTGCAACAAGGCCGGCACAGAGGCGGCTTCGACGCCTCGATCAGCACGCGTCAGGAGGCCGGGCCGGCTCGGCCCCGCTTTCAGCGGCGTTCCGAAACCGGCCGCACCGCGCTGATGCCCGCGTACGGCGGCAGCAGCCCGACCGGCTTGCCGATCGCCTTCGCGTAGGTCGGCATCCAGTCGGCCAGGCGCTTCATCAGATCATGCCGGCGGCGCTTGCTGTACGGGTGCGCGTAGATGAAGCCGTGCTGGCGGTCGCCGCGCGTGGCGACGGCCAGTTTGTCCCACAACGTGATGGCCGCGCGCGGATCGAAGCCCGCGCGCGCGGCGATGTCGCCGCCGATCACGTCGGCCTCGGTCTCGTCGGTCGCGCCGTAGCGCAGCTCGGCGAGCCGCGCGGCAATGTCGGGCGGCGCGGGCAGCGGTTCCCGCAGGCCGTACAGCGAGGAAATCGGATTCGAACCGAGCGCGGCCGGCGCCTGCATGTCGCCGAGCCCTTCGCGCGCGTGTTCGCGCAGCGCATGCGCGATTTCGTGCGCCACCAGCACGCCGAGTTCGTTGTCGTTCGGCCGGAGCCGCTCCAGCAGCCCGCTGTCGACCAGCAGCTTGCCGCCCGGCAGGCAGACGATGCGCGTGGTGCGGGCGCGCACCACGTTCACCTCCCAGTGCCAGCCCTTCACGCGTTCGTTCCATTTCACCGCATACGGCGCGAGCCGGTCGACGTCGGCGCGCAGCCGTTGCACACGCGGATCGGTGGCCGGAACCAGCGTGCCGGCGCGCGCCGCGGCCTGCACCATCTGCTGGTACTGCGCGGCCGTGATCTGCTCTAGCACCGGCGACGACACCAGATTGCGGAACGCGAACGCGTTGCCGTAGTGGACGCCGCGTTGCGGCGGCGCGTAGGCCGCGACCGGGCCGCCCGCATGGTTCGCGCCGGCCGCGGTGGCGACCGCATGGGCCGCCGCCGTGGCTTGCGA
>NZ_JAAGPF010000342.1 GCF_017104645.1 Burkholderia sp. Ac-20379 | reverse complement strand
GTTCCGCCGCCGCTATCCATGGCTCGGCAGCGGCGCGATCGGCGGCGCGCTGTGTGCGACCGACGGCCAGGCCAACCCGCGGCTCGTGTCGCCCGGGTTCGCGGCGGCCGCGCGCCGCGCCGGGGCGCAGGTGTTCGAGCAGACCGAGCTGACCGGGATCGCGTTCGACGGCCGGCGTTTCACGATGCGCGCGGCGGGCCAGGCGTTCAGCGCCGATTGGCTGATCAATTCGGCCGGCGCGTGGGGCAATACCGTGGCCGGCCGCTTCGGCGAGGCCGTGCCGCTGCACCCGATCTATCCCAATATGTGGGTGACCGAGCCGTTGCCGAGGTTCGTCGAGCACAACCTCGGCGTGGTGGGCGGCGGCATCTACGCGCGGCAGGTGGCGCGCGGCAACTGCGTGATCGGCGGCGGGCGCGGCCACGGCGACGGCGAATACGCGCGGCCGTCCAGCGACACCACGCGCGCCGTGATGCGCGACGCCTGCGCGCTGCTGCCGGGCCTGCGCGACGCGCTGCTGATCCGCACCTGGAGCGGCGTCGAGGGCGAGACGCCCGACAATCATCCCGTGATCGGCCCGAGCGGCACCACGCCGCGCCTGCTGCACGCGTTCGGTTTTTCCGGCGGCGGCTTCCTGCTCGCGCCGGGCGTGGGCGAGGTGCTGGCCGACCTCGTGCTGCGCGGCGCGACCGACACGCCCATCGACGCGTTCTCGATCGCGCGCTTCGCCGCCGGCGGCAGCCGCGGCGCGGCCGCGGTCGCCTGAGGCGAGGCCCGCATGCGCACGCCGTACCGTTTCCGTTCCCAGTCCGACACTCCACGCAAGTCCCAAGGAAGAACCACGATGAAACTGTCACGCACATTCGCGTCGCTCGCGGCGCTGTTCGCCATCGGCCTGGCTTCGCCCGCCTTCGCGCAGACCAAGACGATCTACATCGGCATGAACGGCGGCCCGATGGAGAAGGCCTACACGAGCCAGGTGCTGCCCGATTTCGAGAAGGCCAACAACGTGCACGTGGTGGTGGTGCCGGGCACCTCGTCCGACGTGCTGGCCAAGCT
Organism: Burkholderia sp. Ac-20379; assembly: GCF_017104645.1. Classification (GTDB taxonomy): domain Bacteria; phylum Pseudomonadota; class Gammaproteobacteria; order Burkholderiales; family Burkholderiaceae; genus Burkholderia. Next base: position 6,763 of record NZ_JAAGPF010000342.1, on the reverse strand, counting down.
GCTGGCGAACCGCGACCACCCGCAGATGCACGTGGTGTTCCTCGACGACGGCGTGATGGCGCGCGCCGTGAGCCTGGGCGTGTGCCAGAAGCTCGACGACGCGCCGGTGCTCAAGGAGCTGTATCCGTTCGCGCGCATGAAGGGCGACATCGGCGCGGGCGTGCAGCTCGGCATGACCGGCATCGGCTACAACACCAAGGTGTTCGCCGCGAAGGGCTGGGCGCCGCCGACCTCGTGGATGGATTTCGCCGATCCGAAATACAAGGGCAAGGTGGTGTTCCAGTCCGCCTCCAGCAGCACGTTCGGGCTGCACGGCTTCCTGGCGATCAACCGGATTCTCGGCGGCAGCGAAACCAACGTCGAGCCGGGCTTCTCGAAGTGGGCCACCACGGTGGGGCCGAACGTCGTCGAATACATCCCGAACTCGGCCAAGCTGTCCGAGATGATCCAGACGGGCGACGCGGCGATCTTCCCGCTCACGCCCACCGGCGTGGGCGACCTGAAGGACAAGGGGCTGCCGGTGGCCTACGCCGCGCCAAAGGAAGGCGCGGTGCTGCTGCTGGTGGATCTGTGCGTGGTGAAGAACAACCCCGATCCGGCGCTGGCCCAGAAGCTCGCGCAGTTCCTGCTGTCCGCGCCCGCGCAGACCAAGGCCGCGGTGGCCGGCAAGCAGATCCCGACCAACCGCCAGGCCAGCATGCCGCCCGACATGCAGAAGAACCTCGGCGATCTCGATCAGCTCGTGAAGAAGGTCACGGTGGTGGATTGGGATGCGATCAACGCCCGCCGCGCGCAATGGGACGCGCGCTGGAACCGCCAGATCGAGCAGTAAGCGGGCGGAGGCCGTGGCGGGGCCGCTCCCGCCGCGGCGCGCTCGGAGCGATTCTCATTTCCGCGATTACGGGCTCGACAACAATTCGAAACAGATGGCCCGGCGCGACGCCAGACATGCCTGAGCGCGGCGCAACCCCAAATGATCGCGCGGTGCACCGTGCGCATCGGCCTTTCGTCTGGCACACTGACCCCCGATTCGCGAGGCCCCGGCTGTTTTGTCGCGTGGAACCGGGCGCGCTCGCACCCCATTTGCGTACATCGCTGCGCTCAAGGGAACGTGGATCGTTGCCGTTAAGGGGTAGTGGTATGTCGACTTGCGCCGCGCCGGAACGCCGTTGCGTTGTTCCGCGCGAGACGCCGTCGCTTCTCTCAGATATGAATGCATGAGCACGAGTCATTTTGTCCGGCCTGAAGGAAAGGTCTACGAGCGCATGATCCGGAGCATCGCCGATTATGCAATTTACATGCTCGACATCGATGGCTATGTGACCACCTGGAATGCGGGCGCACAACGCGCCAAGGGCTATCTGGAGCACGAGATCGTCGGGCGCCATTTTTCCTGTTTCTATACCCGCTCGGATCGCGCGCGCAGCCTGGCGGAATTCAACCTGCAGATCGCGCGCAACGAAGGGCGTTTCGAGGATCATGGCTGGCGGGTGCGCAAGGACGGCACGATTTTCTGGGCCCACGTGGTGATCGATGCGTTGCGCAACGAGGACGGCGAGATTTTCGGGTTCGCCAAGATCACGCGCGACTGCACCGAGCGGCGCATGGTCGAGACCCAGTCGCGCCAGCGCGAGCAGAGCTTCCGATTCCTGGTGCAGAGCGTGACCGACTACGCGATCTACATGCTCGATGTGAACGGCATCGTCTCGAACTGGAATGCCGGGGCGCAGGCCGCCAAGGGCTACACGTCCGAGGAGATCGTCGGGCAGCACTTCAGCCGTTTCTACACGCCGGAGGATCGGGAAGCCGGCGCGCCGGCGCGCGCGCTCGACACGGCGCTGCGCGACGGACGTTTCGAAACCGAGGGCTGGCGCGTGCGCAAGAACGGCGAGCGGTTCTGGGCGCACGTGGTGATCGATCCGATCTTCGACGACGCGGGCGAGCTGTTCGGCTTCGCCAAGGTCACGCGCGACCGCACCGAAGCGCGCCGCCTCCAGCAGCAGACCATCGACCAGGAGCGCCGCTTCCGGCTGCTGGTGGAAGGCGTGACCGATTACGCCATCTACATGCTCAACGTCGACGGCATCGTGTCGAACTGGAACGCGGGCGCGCAGCGGGCCAAGGGCTACACGGCGTCGGAAATCATCGGGCGGCACTTCTCGGTGTTCTTCACCGAGGACGACCGCAAGGCGGGCACGCCCGCGCGCGGCCTGCAGGCGGCCCGCGAGCACGGCAAGTTCGAGGCGCAGGCCTGGCGCGTGCGCAAGGACGGCCAGCGGTTCTGGGCGCACGTCGTGATCCACCCGATCTACGACGACGACGGTGCGCTGTACGGCTACTCCAAGATCACGCGCGACTGCACCGAGCAGCGGCAGGCCGCGCTGGCGCTCGAGGCCACCACGCGCAACCTCGATCTCGCGCTCGACAACATGCTCCAGGGCCTGTGCCTGTTCGACCGCCACGGCCGGCTGGTGCTGAGCAACCGCCAGTTTTCCCATCTGTTCGATTTGTCCGAAACGCCGTCGCCCGGCATCGAGCCGAGCCGGCTGCTGCGTCTGCTCGGCCGGCCGGTGCGGTTCGCCGGGCGGGCGCGCTCGAGCATGGCGGCGCAGTTCCGCCAGGCCGTGATGTCGGGCCATACGGAGGAAAAAGCGCTGGTGGTGGGCTTTCTCGACCGCTACGTGTCGGTCGTCACGCGCCAGCTGTCGCACGGCGGCTGGGTCACCACCTTCGAGGACGTGACCGAGCGCCGCCACGCCGAGGCGCAGATCCACCATCTCGCGCACCACGACCCGCTGACCGGGCTGCCGAACCGGCTCGCGTTCCAGGAGCGTCTGCACCGGATGCTGGAGCGGGCGCAGCCGGGGCATCAGTTCTCGCTGCTGTATCTCGACCTGGACCGCTTCAAGGCCGTCAACGACACGCTCGGCCACCAGGCCGGCGACGAGCTGCTGCAGGCCGTGTCGGCGCGCCTCAGCGCGAACCTGCGCGAATCGGACCAACTGGCGCGGCTCGGCGGCGACGAATTCACGATCCTGCAAAGCCGCAGCCGCGGGCTGGACGAGGCGATCGCGCTGGCCGAGCGCTGCATCCGCACGCTGGCCGATTCGTTCGTGATTCGCGGCGCGGAGGTGTCGATCGGCGTCAGCATCGGCATCGCGGCGCTGCCGTGCGGGCTTTCCAGCTCGGAAGTGGCGCTGCAATGCGCCGATATCGCGCTGTACGCGGCCAAGCAGGGCGGCCGCAACGGCTACCGCGTCTACCGCGACGAGATGCACGGCCCGATCCGCGAGCGCAACGAGCTCGAAGTGGACCTGCGCCGCGCGATGGCCGGCAATCAGTTGCGGCTGCACTACCAGCCGATCGTCGAGGCCACCACCGGCCGCACCACCGCCGCCGAGGCGCTGCTGCGCTGGACTCACCCGGTGCGCGGCCCGATCACGCCCGCCGCGTTCATCCCGCTGGCCGAGGAGCGCGGCCACATGCCGGCGCTCGGCGCCTGGGTGCTGGTGCAGGCCTGCCGCGACGCGATCAGTTGGCCCGACGAGATCCGCATCAGCGTGAACGTGTCGCCCGCGCAGGTGGTGCACCCGGATTTCCTCAATACGGTGATCTACGCGCTGAAAGTGAGCCGCCTGCCGCCGCGCCGGCTGGAGCTGGAAATCACCGAAACGGCGCTGCTCGAATCGTCGGCGCGCTCGCGGGCCGTGCTCGGCACGATCCGCTCGATGGGCGTGGGCATCGCGATGGACGATTTCGGCACCGGCTATTCGTCGCTGAGCCTGCTGCAGGATTTCCCGTTCTCGCGCATCAAGATCGACCGCAGCTTCGTGCAGAACATCGGCAAGAAGCGCAAATCGACCGCGATCGTCAGCGCGATCGCCGGGCTGTGTCAGCGTCTCGACATCCCGGTGATTGCCGAGGGCGTGGAAACCGACGAGCAGCGGCTCGCGCTGATCGCCGAGCGCTGCAGCGAATTCCAGGGCTTCCTGTTCGCGCGGCCGGTGCCGGTCGAGCAGTTGCCGTGGTACAAGGGCCCGACGGCCTGAGCGGCGCGGGCGGGGCCGGGCGGTGACGAGGCGGGCGCGGCGTTCCGGCGGCCGCCCGGCATCCTTCCCGCCCCCGCGCGGCTTCGGGCCGCACCTCGCCCCCGCAACCAGGAGATCGCCTTGACCCCAGCCGAGCTTGGCCAGCTTTATCGCCGTTACCTCGATTGCCTGAACCGCCGCGATTGGGATGCGCTCGGCGAGTTCGTGGCCGATGACGCCGCCCACAACGGCCAGCCGTTCGGTCTGGCCGGCTACCGCCGGATGCTGGAACGCGACGTGCGCCAGATTCCCGATCTGCGCTTCGAAATCGATCAACTGGTGACCGAGCCGCCGATGGTGGCCAGCCGCCTGCGCTTCGACTGCACGCCGCAGGGCGACTTCCTCGGGGTGCCGGTCAACGGCCGGCGCATCGTCTTCACCGAAAACGTGTTCTACCGGTTCCGCAACGGCAAGATCGCCGAGGTGTGGTCGCTGCTCGACCGCGCCGCCGTCGAGGCGCAGTGCCGGGCGCAGCGATAAGCCGACGTGGACGAACTGCGCGCCATTTCCACCTTCATCCGGGCGGCCGAGCTCGGCAGCTTCCATCGCGCCGCGCAGGCGCAGGGCAGCACGCCGCAGGCGGTCAGCAAGGCGATCCGCCAACTCGAGGCGCACCTCGGCGTGCGCCTGTTCCACCGCACCACGCGCAAGAACGCGCTGACCGACGAGGGCGCGCGGCTGCTCGACGCCGTGCGCGGCAATCTCGACGGCATTCGCAGCGCGATCAACGAGGCGCGCGGCGCGGCCCATCAGGACGAAGGGCTGGTGCGCGTCAGCGCGGGCGGCGCGGTGGCGCGCAAGGTGCTGATGCCGGTGATCGCCGAGTTTCGCGCGCTGTACCCGGCCGTCCAGTTCGATCTGGTGCTGGAGGATCGCTATACGGACGTGGTGGACGAGCGCATCGACGTGGGCTTTCGGGCCGGCAACGCGCCGGTGGCGCAGGTCGTGTCGCGCCGCCTGTTTCCGATCCAGTTGCTGGTGTGCGCCGCGCCGGCCTATCTGGCCGCGCACGCGGCCCCGCGCCGCATCGACGATCTGGCCGCGCACCCGCTGATCGGCTATCGCCAGCCCGGCGCGGGGCAGCCCACGCCGTGGGAATTCCGCGTGAAGGGCGAGACGGAATTCCGCAGTCTGGCGTACGCGGTGTGCTGCAGCGATCCGGAAGCCGAAATGCACGCCGTGCTGGCCGGCATCGGGATCGGCCAGATCGACGGCATCAATGCCGCCGCGCCGCTGCGCGCGGGCGCGCTGGTGCCGCTGCTGCCCGGCTCGACCAGCGAGCGCATGGGGCTCTACCTGTTCTACGCGCAGCGCACCAACATGCCGCGCCGCGTGCGCCGCTTCATCGATTTCGCGGTCGAACGGCTGCACGGCAGCACGCAATTCCATCTGCCGCCGGCCGCGCTGAAGGCGATGGCGCGTTAACGTCGTCAACGCCGATTCCCAACCTTCGGTTGCGAATCAAACATCCGATTGGTCACTACTGCGCGGCGTACTGCGTCGCCACAATGGCTCCACTTTCAACCGAAACAGGAGCCCGACATGACCACCCTTTCCCTCGTTACCGGCGCCAGCCGCGGCCTTGGCCGCAACACCGCGCTCCATATCGCGCGCCAGGGCGGCGACGTGGTGCTGACCTATCTGGGCAGCCGCGAGGCCGCCGACGCCGTCGTGGCCGAGATCGAGGCGCTGGGCCGCAAGGCGGTGGCGCTGCAACTCGACACCGGCCGCGTGTCCGGTTTCGCCGATTTCGTGCAGCGCCTGCGCGGCGTGCTGCAGGCCACCTGGCAGCGCACGACGTTCGACCACCTCGTCAACAACGCGGGCCACGGCGACGTCGCGCCGATCGCGGACACCACCGAGGCGCAGTTCGACCGGCTCGTGGACGTGCATTTCAAGGGCGTGTTCTTCCTGACGCAGGCATTGCTGCCGCTGCTGGCGGACGGCGGGCGCATCGTCAACCTGTCGAGCGGGCTGACGCGCGTGAGCGCCGAGGGCTGGGCCGCCTATGCGGCCGTGAAGGGCGCGGTGGAGGTGCTGACCGTCTATCTGGCGAAGGAACTCGGTTCGCGCGGCATCGCCGCGAACGTGGTGGCGCCGGGCGCGATCGAGACGGATTTCTTCGGCGGCGCGGTGCGCGACACGCCTGAATTCAACCGCTTCTTCACGAGCATGACGGCGATGGGCCGGGTGGGTGTGGCCGACGACATCGGCCCGATGATCGCGAGCCTGCTCGGCGAGGGCAACCGCTGGGTGACGGCGCAGCGCATCGAGGTGTCGGGCGGGCAGGCGATCTGAGCGGTGCGGCCGGCGGGATCGCGCCGGCCGCACCGCCTTTGGCCCGGCGAGTGTGCTGACGGCCGCCGGCATCGCACAGCGGGAAGACGTTGGCGGGTTGCACCGCCTTCCGCCAGGCAGCCGATCCGAGCACGACTGGCAGCGCAAAGGCGGCAGGCCCCGCAAGCTCACGCCGGTCGAGTGGCCTTCGCGCGGCGCGCCCGCCGCAGCCGGAACAGCACCGCGATGAACCCGGCCGACACCAGCCCGCTCGCGGCCTGCACGGTCACGCTGTTGCCGACCGGATCGTCGAAGCCGCAGGCCACCAGCGCGCTGGTCGCGATCGCCAGCGGGCCGAGCCACGCGGCATGCGCGGGGCGCAGCGCCGGCAGCAGCTC
>NZ_JAAGPF010000341.1 GCF_017104645.1 Burkholderia sp. Ac-20379 | reverse complement strand
GCTCACGCGCCTGGCGCTGCCGCGCGCGCTGACGCCGCCGGCCTCGCTGCCGGCCGCGAGCGGGCTCGATGCGGCCGGCTCGATCCGGCTGCTGGCCCGGATGCCCGAACTGCTGCCGGAGGTTGCATGGCTATTTGGCTGAGCCGTCCGCGCGACGCGCAACACCAACCCGACGAAGACACCCTGCGCGCCCGGCTCGGCGCGGCCAGCGACGTGCTGCCGCGCGAGCTGTTCGGCTCGCTCGTCTCGCTCGACGACGCCTACGCGGCGCTCGCCGACGATCGCGCCGCACTGATCGAGGCCGCGCGCAACGAGGCGCTCGGCATCGTCGAAGCGGGCCACGCCGAAGCCGAAACGATCCTGGCCGCCGCCCGCCGCGAACGCGACGAAGCCGCGCGGCAGGGCTATCGAGACGGCTACGACCGCGCGCTCGGCGACTGGATGGATCGCCTGGCCGACGTCGCCAACGCGCAGAACCAGCTTCAGGTGCGCATGCGCGAGCGGCTGGCCGACATCGTCGCGTCGGCCGTCGAGCAGATCGTGCGCACCGAGAACCGCGAGGCGCTGTTCGAGCGCGCGCTCGCATCGGTCGAGCGGATCGTGGACGGCGCGACCTATCTGCGCGTGGCCGTGCATCCCGACGATCTCGACAGCGCCAAGGACACGTTCGACCGGCTCGCCACGCGCTGGCGCGAGCTGGGCCGCCCGATCCCGATGTCGGTGGTCGGCGACAAGCGGCTCGCGCCGGGCAGCTGCATCTGCGAATCCGATTTCGGCGCGGTGGATGCGAGCCTCGACACGCAGTTGCGCGCGATGCACGGCGCGGTGTCGCGCGCGCTCAAGCGCACGCTGGTGGAGGCCGAGCAGGACATGGCGCAGGACGCCGCCGAGGCCGAGGCGGCGCAGGGCGAGATGGCCGCCAGCTATGCGCAGGAGGCTGAACTGGCTGCGCACGAGGCGTATCCTGTCGCGCCGCCGGCCGCTCAGGATCCCTATGCACATCAGGATCCGTATGCGGCGCAGGATCCGTACGCCGCCGCGCCGCACGATCCCTATGCGCATCCCGATCCGTACGCGCATCCCGATCCGTACGCGCAACCGGATCCGTACGCCGCGCAGCCTGCCCACGATCCGTATGCCGCCGGCGAGGCCGTGCACTACGAAGCGGCGCAGCAGTACGAAGCGCAGCCGGATGAAACCGCGCATGGCGAAGCCGCTCCCGCGGCCCCGGCCGCATCGCAGCAAGCCGGCCACGCCCCGGCTCCCGCGCCCGAACTGACCGTCAATCTGCGTCACGGAGGCCCCCGATGAGGAACGTCTCCTGGCTCGAACGTACCGACGATTTCGAGCGCCTGACCGACGCGATCGAGCGCGAGATTCTCGCGGTGCCGGCCGTGGCGCGCACCGGCAAGGTGATGGAAGTGGTGGGCACCGTGATCAAGGTGTCCGGCCTCGACGTCACGCTCGGCGAGCTGTGCGAACTGCGCTCGCCCGAGGGCGAGCTGCTGCAGCGCGCCGAGGTGGTGGGCTTCACGCGCGACGTGGCGCTGCTCTCGCCGTTCGCGCGGCTCGAGAACGTGTCGCGCGCCACGCAGGTGATCGGCCTCGGCCGCCCGCTGTCGATCCAGGTGGGCGACCAGCTGCTGGGCCGCGTGCTCGACGGCCTGGGCGACCCGATCGACGGCGGCCCGCCGCTCGATTCCGACGATTGGCGGCCCGTGATCGTGCAGCCGCCCGACCCGATGACACGCCGCATGGTCGACACGCCGATGCCCACCGGCGTGCGCGTGGTGGACGCCATGATGACGCTCGGCGAAGGCCAGCGGATGGGCATCTTCGCGCCGGCCGGCGTGGGTAAATCCACGCTGATGGGCATGTTCGCGCGCGGCGCGGCCTGCGACATCAACGTGATCGCGCTGATCGGCGAACGGGGCCGCGAAGTGCGCGAATTCATCGAGCTGATTCTCGGCCCGGACGGCATGGCGCGCTCGGTGGTGGTGTGCGCGACGTCCGACCGCTCGTCGATGGAGCGCGCCAAGGCCGCGCACACGGCCACCGCGATCGCCGAATATTTCCGCGACCGCGGCCTGCGCGTGCTGCTGATGATGGATTCGCTGACGCGTTTCGCGCGGGCCGGCCGCGAGATCGGCCTGGCTGCCGGCGAACCGCCGGCGCGGCGCGGCTTCCCGCCGTCGGTGTTCGCGGAGCTGCCGCGCCTGCTCGAACGCACCGGCATGGGTGCGACCGGCTCGATCACCGCCCTGTATACCGTGCTGGCCGAGGACGAAACCGGCGGCGACCCGGTAGCGGAAGAAGTGCGAGGCATTCTGGACGGCCACATGATCCTGTCGCGCGAGATCGCCGCGAAGAACCAGTACCCGGCGATTGACGTGCTCGGCAGCCTGTCGCGCGTGATGTCGCTGGTGGTGCCCGACGCGCACAACCGCGCCGCCTCGCGCATCCGCGAGCTGATGGCCAAGCATCGCGACGTGGAAGTGCTGCTGCAGGTGGGCGAATATCAGCCCGGCCAGAACCCGCTCGCCGACGAGGCGATCGACAAGGCCGACGCGATCCGCGCGTTCCTGTGCCAGCGCACCAGCGATTACGCGGCCTACGACGAAACCAACGCCTATCTGCACGAGCTGTCCGGAGTGAGCGCATGAGCGTGGATGCCCGCCTGAAGCGGGACCGCCGCGCGATCGCGCTGTCGCGCGCGAGCGACCGCCGCCGCAAGCAGAACGAACAGTTGCGCATGCAACTGGTGGGGCAGCGCGCGGCGCTGGCCCAGCGCGAGGACGAACACGCGCAGGCGATCGAGCGCGTCGAGCAGGACGCCGCCGCCGTGCAGGCCATCGACGACCAGATCGACGCGATGATGACGGGCGCGATGCCGTTCGTGGTGGACGATTTCCAGGCCTGCAAGATCGTGCGCGGGATTGCCGTGGAGCGGCTGCACGCGAGCGAGGAGCAGGTGGAGCTGGCCGTGCAGGCGGTGCAGGACGCGCAGCAGGCGATCGTCGAGAGCAATCGTGCGATCGCACGCAACGTCGGCAGCATGGATGCCTGCGAGCAGCGCATCGGCGTGATGCGCCGCAACTACCAGCGCGCCGAGGACGACGCCGCCGACGACGAGGCCGAGGACGGCGTGCTGGCGCGCCGCGCGCGCGACAAGGCCGCCGCATGAACCCGTCGCTGAACGTATTGCCCGATCTCACCCATCTGGTGATGGGCTACCTGACGCTGATCGGCGTGTCGTCGATCCGGCTGTTCGTGATCATGACGATCTTCCCGCCGTCGGCCGACGGCGTGCTGCAAGGCCCGGTGCGCAACGCGATCGTCATTCTGTTCAGCACCTTCATCGCCTACGGGCAGCCGCTGTCGTTCGGCGAGGAACTGCACGGCGCGGCGCTGGTGGAGCTGGGGCTGCGCGAAGGGATGATCGGGCTGGTGCTCGGTTTCGCGGCGTCGTCGGTGTTCTGGGTGGCCGAATGCGCGGGCTACTACATCGACGATCTGACCGGCTACAACAGTGCGCAGGTGCAGAACCCGCTGCGCAACGAGCAGGCCACGCCCACCGCCACGCTGCTGCAGCAGGTGGCGACGGTGGCGTTCTGGAGCCTGGGCGGCATGAGCTTCCTGCTCGGCACGCTCTACGAATCCTATCAATGGTGGCCGCTCACGGCGCACAGCGTGGACGTGTCGAGCGTGCTCGAATCGTTCGCACTGCAGGAGACCGATTCGCTGATGCAGCAGGTCGCGAAGCTCGCCGCGCCGGCCGTGATGATTTTGTTATTGATCGACGTGGCGTTCGCGTTCGCCGCGAAATCGGCCAGCAAGCTCGAACTGATGGGCCTGAGCCAGCCGGTGAAGGGCGCGGTGGCGGTGCTGCTGCTCGCGCTGTTCGTCGGCGTGTTCGTCGATCAGGTGCACGATCAGCTCACGCTGTCGTCGTTCACGTCGCAATTCCGCGCGTGGGCCGATGCCGCGCACGCGAACGATGCGGGCGCGGCCACGCATCCGGCCGCGCCGCATGCGAAGTGATGTTGCCGTGCGCGATGTGTGCTGAGAATGTCTTGATGAAGTGAGTGAGGAATGGGCTGAGTAATCGTGAGACTCGCACGAAGCCGCGTCGCGTGGGGCGCAATTCTCAAATCGGCATCATTGCTGAAGATTGCTCAGTCAAACTGAGAGTCCGAAGATGAAGCGACGACTACATTGGCTGCATGGCGCTGCGATCCGGTGCCACGCGCAAATGCAAGGAGAGTCGCTTCATGTTTTCGATGCTCTATTTCCCGATCGTATCCGCGCTCGCCGCTTCCGATGAAGCCGCCGGCGCCGGCAACGCAGCCCGTACCGTCGATTCGATTCTCGACGGCGAATTCGGTGCGGCCGTGCAGCAGTCGGGCCGCCGTCTCGACGATTCGGCCTCGTCGGCCACGGCCCAGGAACTGCAGTGGCACGCGGATCTGCAACTCGTGCTCGGCTTCGACGCCGAAGCCGAGGATGCCTACCGCCGCGCGCAGCGCCGCATGCGAGCCTCGAAGGCCGAGATTCGCGTGGCGACCTGCCGCAACGCCGCCTGGCAAGCGCTGTTCCGCCATCGCATCGGCACCGCGCTGGCCTGTTTCGCCCGCGCCGCGGACGAAACCGAGGCGCATCCGTCGCGCCGCATCGAGGCGCGCATCGGCATCGCCTGCGCGCTGCACGAACTGGGCCGCACCCGCGAAGCGCTCGAGGCGCTCGACGAGGTGACGGTCACGCATCCGCGCTGGCGCGAAGTGGTGACGTCGCTGCGCTTCGACCTGATCGCGCAGCACGAGCTGCGCTGCGCGAACGCGCTGCAGGATCACGTCTACTGGCGCTCGGCCGCGCTCGCGAGCCCGGCCGCCTACCTGCCCGCGCCGCGCGTGGGCTTCGCCGAGGCGCTGCAGGCCGCGGCCGGCGTGCGCGCGCCGCTGCTCGCCGCGCGCGTGGCCTACCTGCGCGATCTGCGCAACGTGATGGGCGGGGATCGCGATGCGATCGCCAACGTGTGTGCATATCTCGAACGCGTGCGCGAACAGGGCTTCGCCGATTATCAGCGCGCCGTGCGCCTCGAAATCGCGCTCGCCACGTTCGTGGGCGACGCGCCGCACATCGCGCAAACGATCGTCGAACCGCTGCACCAGGGCGTGCGCGGCTCCGACACCGGCCACCGCCAGCTCGAATATCTCTACTGCGCCGCCAAGCTGCGCGAAACGCAGGGCCGCGCGCAGGAATCGCTGCAGTGGTACAGCCGTTACGCGCTGGTCGCGATGCAGTGCCTGCGCGAGGATTCGCACGTGCGCACGCCGGCGCTGGATCGCCAGCCGAAGGCCGCGCCCGACGACGTCAGCGCGCGCCTGCCGGCCAAATACCGCCGCGCCTACCGCTACGTGCTCGACAATCTCGATCGCTCCGATCTCTCGGTGCGCGAGATCGCCACCCAGATCGGCGTGACCGAACGCGCGTTGCAGAGCGCGTTCAAGAGCTGCCTCGGCCTCTCGCCGAGCGAACTGATTCGCACGCGCCGCATGGAGCGCATCCGCGAGGCGTTGATCGATCACGCCGACGCGGGCGACCAGCGCGTCCTCGAAACCGCCCGCCGCTGGGGCGTACAAAGCCGGTCCACGCTCGTGACCGGGTATCGCAAGCAGTTCCGCGAAGCGCCGTCGGAAACCCTCGAACGCTGACGCGCGCCTTCCCCTCCATCCTCCCGAATCGACATCCATGAGAGCGAAGAAGCTTGTTGCCGCCGCGTGCATCGCGGCGGCGCTGTCTGCCTGTCTGTCCGATGCCGCGTTCGCGGCGCCCGTGCGGTGGCGCAGTGCGACGGTCCACGTACAACTCGACGGCAAGGACCTGAAGGACGTGCTGCGCGATTTCGCGGCCAGCCAGGGTATTGCCGCCTCGATCGCGCCCAACGTATCGGGCACCGTCACGGGCCGTTTCGACCTGTCGCCGCAGCGGTTCCTCGATACGCTGTCGTCCACCTTCGGCTTCGTCTGGTTCTATGACGGCAACGTGCTGTCGATCAGCAGTTCGAACGACGTGACGCGCCAGGTGCTGCAGCTCGATCACAGCGAGATCGGCCAGTTGCGCTCGACGCTCAAGCAGATCGGCCTCGACGATCCGCGCTTCCCGCTCACCTACGATCCGGTGTCGGGCACGGTGCTGGTCAGCGGCCCCGCGCAATACGTGCAGATGATCGCCGACGTCGCGCAGCGGCTCGACGCGAGCACCGGCCACCGCAACGGCTCGGTGATCCGCATCTTCAAGCTGAAAAACGCGTGGGCGACCGATCACGACGTGCAGGTGGACGGCAACAAGGTCACCGTGCCCGGCGTGGCCACCATCCTCGGCAACATGTACAGCGTGAAGTCCGGCTCGTCGGGCGGCCAGCCCAGCTCGTCGCCGAACATGCAGCGCGTGCAGTCGCTCAACGACGTGTCCGGCTCGTCCACCGGGATGATGAGCGGCGGCGGTGGCGGCAGCGGGATCCAGCCGCCGCCGTTGCCGCCCTCGATGACGGGCTCGCAATCGGTGGGCCAGGCCGGCCAGGCGTTCGGCGGCGCGTACGACAACAACAACGCCGGCTACACGCGGCGGCGCGGCGGCGGTGGCGGCGGCTCGGGCGGCGACGTGGCCGTGACCGACGGCAGCGACGGCCTGCCGGTGATCCAGCCCGATCCGATCACGAACTCGGTGCTGATCCGCGACACGCCCGATCGCGTCGGCCAGTACGGCGATCTGATCCGGCAGCTCGACGTGCGGCCGAAGATCGTCGAGATCCAGGCGCACATCATCGAGATCGACGACGACACGCTGCGGCAGATCGGGGTGGACTGGCGCGCGCACAACAGCCACGTCGACTTCCAGACGGGCAACGCGCAGCAGGCGCAGAACACCTACGACGGCCAGCTCAATCCGATCTTCGGCACGGTCGCGCAATCGACCAGCGGCTCGTCGAGCACCACCGGCTCGCTGGTCAACGCCACGCCGGGCGGCGCGGCGCTGTCGGCGGTGGTGGGCGGCGCGGGGCGTTACCTGCTGGCGCGCGTCACGGCGCTGCAATCGACCAGCAAGACCAAGATCGACGCCTCGCCGCTGGTGGCGACGCTCGACAACGTCGAGGCCGTGATGGACAACACCACGCGCTTCTTCGTGCGGGTGCAGGGCTATACGTCGGCCGATCTGTACAGCGTGTCCACCGGCGTGTCGCTGCGCGTGCTGCCGCTGATCGTCGACGACGGCGACAAGACGCGCATCAAGCTCAGCGTGCACATCGAGGACGGCCAGCTGACGCAGCAGCAGGTGGACAACATCCCGGTGATCACGACCAGCCAGATCAACACGCAGGCGTTCGTCGGCGTGGGCGACAGCCTGCTGATCGCCGGCTACACCACCGACACGCAGACCAACGGCGTGACCGGCGTGCCGTTCCTGTCGCGCATCCCGCTGCTCGGCGCGCTGTTCCGCTATCACAGCGACGATCACTCGCACAACGAGCGCGTGTTCCTGCTGACCCCGCGCGTGATCGACGCGGGCGTCTGACGCCGGAGCCGGCGGCGCGCGCTCGCGCCCGCCGGCTCGGTTCGCATATCGGTGGCTCGCTTCGCGCCACTACCGAAAGGGCCGGATGGGCACCCCCTATAGTCGGACGAGTCGGCATTGCCGCCGGCCATTCCGTGGGGGAGTCGTTCATGTCGTTGTCCATCAATTCCATGTCGACGCAGTCAATCGATCCGTCGTCGCTCGATACGAGCGGCAGCAGCGGGTCGAATGCGGCGTCGTTGATGCAGGTTCTGCAGCAGATCGCGCAGATGATTCAGGAAATCACCCAGGCGCTGAAGATGGCCGCTTCGGCCGACCAGGACGGTTCGGGCCTGGGCGGCGGGGGTGGTGGGGGTGGTGGGGGCGGCGGCGGCATGCCGCAATCGCTGGCCGCCGCGCCCGGCGGCGGTGCAGGCGGCGGCGCGCCC
>NZ_JAAGPF010000340.1 GCF_017104645.1 Burkholderia sp. Ac-20379 | reverse complement strand
TGCGCGACAGCAGCGCGAAGCCGAGCTCGCGTTCGAGCGCCTGCACGCGCTGGCCGATCGCGGCGGCCGTCAGGTGCTCGACGCGCGCGGCGTCGGCGATGGAGCCGCTGTCCACCACCGCGAGCAGGCTTTTGAGGTAACGGGTTTCCAAAAGCAATCCTTTTGGTTCAGAAATTATTCCATGCTATCTCTTTCGAAATTCGGCTGCTACGCTGGCAGCACGCTCGACCGGCCGCCCGGGGTTCCCCTGCCCCGCCGGCGCGCCCCGCACACTCAGGAGTCCCCCTCATGCAAACCGCCTTCCATCTCGCGTACCACGTGCGCGATCTCGACGAATCGCGCGCGTTCTACGGCGCCCTGCTCGGCTGCACCGAAGGCCGCAGCACCGACACCTGGGTCGATTTCGATTTCTTCGGACACCAGATCTCCCTGCATCTCGGCGAGCCGTTCCCGGTCAGCAACACCGGCCGCGTGGGCGATCACATGGTGCCGATGCCGCACCTCGGGCTGGTGATGGCGATGCGCGACTGGAAGGCGCTGGCCGCGCGCCTCGAAGGCGGCGCCGTCGATTTCGTGATTCCGCCGAGCCTGCGTTTCGAGGGGCAACCGGGCGAGCAGGCCACCATGTTCTTCCGCGATCCGAGCGGCAACCCGATCGAGGTGAAGGGCTTCGCCGATCTCGACAAGGTGTTCGCGAAATGAGCCGCGTCCTGCCGTTCCTCTGCGCGCCGTCCTATCCGTTCGCCGAGCCGTGGCTCGCCGCGCTGCGCGCCGCCATGCCGAACGAAACCATCGTGCCGTTCGACGCGCTCGACGCCGCGGCGCGCGCCGCCTGCGACGTGGCGATCGTCGCG
Organism: Burkholderia sp. Ac-20379; assembly: GCF_017104645.1. Classification (GTDB taxonomy): domain Bacteria; phylum Pseudomonadota; class Gammaproteobacteria; order Burkholderiales; family Burkholderiaceae; genus Burkholderia. The sequence continues at coordinate 7,022 of NZ_JAAGPF010000340.1, read as the reverse complement.
AACCCGCGCCCCGAGGACGTGAGCGCGCTGCCGAACCTGAAGTGGGTGCACAGCGTGTGGGCCGGCGTGGAGCGCCTGATGGCCGACCTGCCCGACAACGGCCTGCGGATCGTGCGGCTCGTCGATCCGCAACTGGCCGACACGATGGCCGAGGCCGTGCTGGCGTGGACGATGTATCTGCATCGCGACATGCCGCGCTACGCGCAGCAGCAGGCCGCGCGGCAATGGATCGCGCACGATTACACGCGCCCGGCCGGCAAGACCGTGGCGCTGCTCGGCCTTGGCGCGCTCGGCGAGGCCGCCGCGCAGCGGCTGCTGGCCGCCGGGTTCCAGGTGAGCGGCTGGAGCCGCACGCGCAAGGCGCTGCCGGGCGTGCGCTGTTACGCCGGTGCGGACGAACTGCCCGAGATGCTGGCGAGCGCCGACATCCTCGTGTGCCTGCTGCCGCTGACGCCGCACACGCGCGGCATCGTCGATGCCGCCGCGCTGGCCGCGCTGCCCGAGCACGCCGCGCTGATCAACTTCGCGCGCGGGCCGATCGTCGACGATGCGGCGCTGCGCGCGGCGCTCGACAGCGCCCGCCTGTCGCACGCGGTGCTCGACGTGTTCGATCGCGAGCCGCTGCCGGAAGACAGTTGGCATTGGGCGCATGCGCGCGTGACGGTGTTGCCGCATATTTCCGCGCCGACGGATCGCGAGACGGCGTCGGCGATCGTGGCGGGGAATATCGCGCGCTATCGCGCGACGGGGGAGATGCCGGCGGCGGTGCAGCGGGCGTTGGGGTATTGAGGGAAGCGGGGATGGGCCGCCGCCTGCGGCCGCTCGTAGCGGCAGGCGGCGCGATCTGAACGAAGCGGATGCGCGTAGCGGGCGATCCGCACCGGCTGTCTCAGCCCCCGCCCGATCCGTGCCAGCCCCCGCCGCCATGGCGGCTGCTCCCCCCGTGCGACGACAGGAACCCGCCTCGCGAGATGCCGCTTCTCGAAATGCCGCTTCTGGAAATGGCGCGCCCCTCGCTGATCGACACGCTGTGCGGCGTCGAACGAAACGCCGACGACCCCGCCGACGAGAGCGCGCTTTCGCGCATCGCGAGCATCGATACGATCCCGTGCTGGAACGGCACACCCGACGTATGCATGCCGCTGGCGTGATACACGACGCCGTCGCGCGTGAAATACGGGCCGTACCAACCGCTTGCCGCGTCGGTCGACGTGACGTGCGGCGCCGCCGTATCCGCAACCGAGACAGGATCCTGTCCCATGTCGAGCGCGCCGCCGGCCTGCTCTCGAGACGCATCGCCGGACGCCGGAGCGCCCGACCCGTTGGCAACGCCGATCGCGCCGCCGCCTCCGCTGTGCGCGTTTCCCGCCAGCGCCGCACTGGCGGCACTGGCGGCACTGGCCGCGCCGGACGCGGCGAATTCCGGTGCGGCCGCCATCGCCTGCGCCGTGTCGTCGCCGCTCACGTACTGGCAGTCTTCCGGCGAATTCCAGTCTTGCAGGCACGCTTCGCGCGACGCGTAACGGGTGCGCTCCGCCTCGACCACCTGATCCTGGTCGACGCCCTGATCGTGCGGCGCCAGCCAGAGCCCCGCGCCCGCCGCCAGGCCGCCGAATCCGATCAGATAAAGCAGCGGTTTTTTCAAATTGCGCTTGCGCGGCACGGCGGCGCCGCCCGGCTGCCCGGCCTCGCGAGTGACGAAGCCCGTGCCTTTGCGACGCGCCCCGTTGTTGTCGCTCGGCTTGTGTTTCGGATGGGTGGTCATGTCAGGTCCCGCGCTCAATCGTGCGTGAAGTAATGAGGAACGAAGTTCGACGTGTTCGTCGCGACGAGCCCGGCCTGCTCGCGCACGCACAGGCCGGCCGGCATGTCGTCGACGATCCATGCGCCGAGCGTCACGTAGCGGTCGCCGAACTGTGCCGCCGGGGAAAACGCTTGGTAGACAAAGCCTTCATGGCCGTAATCGCCGCCGGTTTCGATGCGGCGGCCATCGGGCGTGACGAGCGTGACGTTGGCGCCTTCGCGCGACAGCAGCGGCTTTTTCACATGCGCGCGCCGGCTGAAGTGCGCCTCGTGAAACGACGCTTCGAGCAGGTTCGGATGCTCGGGAAACAGCTCCCAGAGAATCGGCAGGATGCCCTTGTTCGACAACACCGCCTTCCAGGGCGGCTCGATCCAGCGGCATCGGTCCTTCAGCAGCTCATCGCCGAACGCCGACGTCAGCATCCATTCCCACGGAAACAGCTTGAACATCAGCTCGATCGGCTCGCCTTGCAGATCGACGAAGCGCCCGTTGCCGTCGCTGCCGATGTCCTGCACGTCGATGATCTTGACCGCCCAGCCGGCCTGCACCGCCGTATCCATCAGGTATTCGGTATTGCAGACGTCTTCCTGGCTGTCGTACATGCACGCGAAATGCAGCAGCGGCACGGCCCGATGGTGATCGCGCAACCAGCGCCACCGCGCGATCAGCGATTCGTGCAGGCTGTTGAACTGATCGTCGCCGGGCCGCACGTCCTCTTTCCAGAACCATTGGGCCAGGCTCGCCTCGATGATGGAGGTGGGCGTGTCGGCGTTGTACTCGTACATTTTCGGTTGCCCGTCGGCGCCGATCGTCAAATCGAAGCGGCCGTAGAGCGTCGGGTCGTCGCGCTCCCAGGATTCGCGAATCCATGCGCCCGCACGCGCGCCGATACCGAGCCGCGCGAACAGATCGTGTTCGATCACGTGCTCGACGGCATCGAGGCACCGCCGGTTCAGCTCGAGCGCGGCCGCATACAGCCTCTCGATTTCATCCTCCGAGAACGCGTACGCAATGTCCTCGCGCCAATAGACGAACGTGTCCCGATCCACGGGCTGCGGAACGTCGTCCTCGTCGAGCGAGTGGAAGTGAAAGCCGATCGATTCGAGACGGGCCGGCCAATCCGGCCGTGGCGATTGCGCGATACGTTTCATGAGGAGATCGGGTCGAGGTTGAAGGCGGCCGCGTGCGTCGCATCGTCGGCATCGCCGCGGGCCGCGAGAAAATCGTCGAATTGCAACGCCGCGCCGCCGGGGCGCCAGCGCGTCCAGACACGCTGCATCGGCTCCCAGAACGGCCGCACCCGCGCGAAGGTGGCCGCGTGATCGAGCGCGTCGGATTCGACGATCCCGGCGCGGGGATGGTCGAGCATCCACTGCATGCCGCCGACAATGCTCGATACCACTTGCAGGCTGGTCGCGTTGTTCAACGGCGCGATCGTGCGCGTGCGCTCGATCGACAGCGCCGAGCCCAGCCACAGCGATTCGCCGCGTCCGCTCATGACCAGCACGCCGAGTTCGTCGACGCCCGTTGCGAGTTCGTCCTTCAGAACCCGCATGGGCGGATGGCCGGTTTCATGGCCCGCCGGCGGCGACCCGCCGGCGAGCGCCGGCATCCAGGCGAGCGCCGCCTCGATCGGGCAATAGGCGTAATAAACGGTCGGCCGATAATCGACACGGCCATTCCCATCGCCGAGCGTCAGATAATCGGCAATCGAGAGCGATTCGTTGTGGGTCAGCACGTGCGCGTCGAATGCGCCATGAAGCGGTGTCCACGTGCGAACCCGGGTGTCGACGCCGTTGGTGGCGAGACGTATCGCCGGCGCCGCATGCACGCCGCCGTCTTTCCGAAAGCGCCGCGCGCCGGGCGGCAGTTGCGCTTCGTGCGTTCCCCAGCCGACTTCCGCATCCTGACGGCATTCGGCGATGAAACCGTCCACCGACCAGGTATTGACCCACGCGGTTTCGGCATCGGGTGCCGCGGCACGCTGCGTATCGCGCTCCGAAATCTGAATCACGCGCACATCGAGATCCGCGGCGAGTTGCGCCCATTCGCGGCGATCGCGCGGCACGCGCTGCCGCCACGCGGGCAGGCCGAATCGCGTCGCCATGTCGACCAGCGCGCATTTCGTCAGCACCGAAACGAAACCGGGATTGGCGCCATGCGCCACTAATGCCGTTGGCGTGGCGGGCCGCTTGGCGGCCAACGCGAGGATCTGCTCTCGAAGCGCATGGTTGGTCGTCGATTCGCCGCTTTCAAACGAATAGGCCCACGGCTCGATACAGGTATCGAGATAAAACGCGCCGGATTGCTGTGCAAGCGCGATCAAGGCAGCCGTTTCGACCGTCGTCGCGAGATTAAGCAGAAAATCGCCGTGACCGAGCAGCGGGCCGAGTATCTGCACATAGTTCGCTGCGTCCACTCGGCACGTCACCAGGCGCACATCCCAGGCGGCCGCGAGCGTGGCGCGCGCGTCGTCGTCGTGCTGCTCCACTGCCGTCATGGCCCACTCGGGAAAGGCGGTGCGCAACAGCGGCAGGATTGCCTGGCCCAGATTGCCGAACCCGACAATGACGACTTGACGTTTGGAATTCATCGATTTTTAAGAATTAGACGATGAGTTGACGCATAATCAATACCGTAATCGGCGTGAAGCGAATCGTATCGGCCAGATAATCGCTCCGCGGATCGGGAATCGCGAACGTGCCGCGGTATTGTCGACGATATGGCGGAGTCTGTCGATTCAATATGCCGTGGCCGTTTCCGAATGCCACGAATCGGATCATTAAACGAAAATCCGCCCGCCGATAATCGGCAAACGCGGTTCGCCGCATTGTCACGCCCGCAACGCCGCCTCCACGAACTCGATGAACACCCGCGCCTTCGCATGCATCGCCGCTCGCTCGGCCACGCACGCATACAGCACCATCGGCTCCGGTTCGGCCCGCACGACGCCGCCATCGCGCGGCTCGAACAGCGTCACCAGCTTGCCGCTGTCGATCAGCGGTCGCGCCACGAAGCTCGCCAGCCGCGCGATGCCGCCGCCGTTCGCGGCGATCTGCGCGAGCATGTCGATATCGTCGCAGACGAAGGCCGGGTTGACCGGCGCGTCGAAACGCGCACCGTCGCGCACGAAACCCCACGGCAGGAAGCGCCCGTCGGTCGGATAGCGGAACACGATGCAGGCGTGATGCTTCAGATCCTCGGGCGCGCGCGGCACGCCGGCCCGGTCCAGATACGCGCGCGACGCGCAGAACAGAAAGGGCCGCGAGGCGATGGGCCGGGCGACCAGCCGCTCGTCGAGTTGCGCGGCGATCCGGATGCTGACATCGACGCCCTCCAGCCGGTGATCGACGGCGCGGTCGGTGCCGATCAGTTCGAGCGCGATGCGCGGGTAGGCGGCCTTGAACGCCGGCATCAGCGGCGCGAGCACGTGGCGGCCGAACGCCGCCGTGGTGGCGATGCGCAGCGGGCCGTGCGGCGCGGCCTCGACCGTCGCGGCCTGCGAGGCCAGATCGAGATCGCCCGGGATATGCCGCACCTTGTCGTAGTAGCGCGCCCCGGCTTCGGTCAGCGCCATGCTGCGCGTGGTGCGCGACAGCACGCGCACGCCCAGATGCGTTTCGAGCCGCGCGATGCTCTGGCTCACGGCGGCGGCGCTGACGCCCTGCGCGCGCGCCGCCGCCGCGATGCTGCCCGTCTCCACGACGCGGATGAAGCTGTTGATCAACCCGAGAATATCCATCGCCCTGTATCGCGCCTGGCCGCGCCCATCGATTAATTTCGTAAATTTTACTTAAAAATGAATCAAGCATCCGGCGGCTACCGGCGCGCCGGGCGGCTTGTTACGCTGGCGCTCCCATTCACCCGTTCCCCCCGGAGAGATTGAATCGATGACCGCCGCCACGCCGCAAACCCGCCGAGTCCGCTTCCCGACCGCCACCACCCCGTACGTTTTCGCGTTGTACATGTCCACCATCATGGCGTTTCTGATGTGCCTCGTGATTACGGTCGCCGAGTTCGGCGTCGACGGGCATTACATGGAAAATGTGATGAATGCGTACCGGGTGGCGATGCCGTCGGCATTTATCTGCGTGCTGATCGTGCGCCCGGTGGTGGCCCGGCTCGTGGCGTTGACGGTGCACGCGCGGTAACGCCGCGCCGAATCCGACGCGAAGCCGAAAAAAAGCCCCGATGTCTCGCGACACCGGGGCTTGTCTCATGCGCGCGGCCAGCGCGTCGCTCACGCCACCGGCACGGCCTCCGCACCGGCGCCCGCCGTGCGCGCCAGCACCGGCACCAGCGCCTGCCCGGTATGGCTCGCCTTCACGCGCGCCAGCGCCTCCGGGCTCGCCGCCGCGACGATCGTGCCGCCCGCCGTGCCGCCTTCCGGCCCGAGATCGATGATCCAGTCGGCCTCGGCGATCACGTCGAGATCGTGCTCGATCACCACCACGCTATGCCCGCCGTTCACGAGCCGGTGCAGCACGCGAATCAGCTTCGCCACGTCGGCCATGTGCAGCCCGACGGTGGGCTCGTCGAGCACGTACAGCGTGTGCGGCGCCTTCTGCCCGCGCCGCGTGATGTCGTCGCGCACCTTGCTCAGCTCGGTCACGAGCTTGATGCGCTGCGCCTCGCCGCCCGACAGCGTCGGCGAAGGCTGGCCGAGCGTCAGGTAGCCGAGGCCCACGTCCTTCATCAGTTGCAGCGGATGCGCGATGTTCGAGATCGCCGAGAAGAACTCGACGGCCTCGTCGATCTCCATGGTCAGCACGTCGCCGATGTTCTTGCCGCGCCACGTCACGGCCAGCGTCTCGGGGTTGAAGCGCTGCCCGTGGCAGACGTCGCAGGCCACCTTCACGTCGGGCAGGAAGCTCATGCCGATGGTGCGCACGCCCTGCCCCTCGCAGGCGGGGCAGCGGCCGTCGCCGGTGTTGAACGAGAAGCGCGACGCGGTGTAGCCGCGCGCACGCGCCTCGAGCGTGTCGGCGAACAGCTTGCGGATGGTGTCCCACACGCCGATGTACGTAGCCGGGCACGAGCGCGGCGTCTTGCCGATCGGCGTCTGGTCGACTTCGAGCACGCGGTCGATCGTCTCCCAGCCGCTCAGCGATGCGCAGCCTTGCCACGCGTGGGTGACGTCGAGCGCGGGCCGCGGCGCGCTGCGCGCCAGCACGCTGCTGCGGCTGCGCGTGGCCGGCGCGGCGGCTTCGGCGCTCTT
>NZ_JAAGPF010000339.1 GCF_017104645.1 Burkholderia sp. Ac-20379 | reverse complement strand
GGTCATGCGGCCTACCTAGCTTGACCGTGGATTCTCTACAAATGAATAATAGGGAACCAGTCGGTCTCCTGGAGAGAATCATGGATATGGCGGCTCTCGCGATTTTCAGCGCCGTGGTGCGCGAAAACGGGGTCACGCGCGCGGCGGCCAAGCTGAACCGCGTGCAGTCGAACGTCACCACGCGCATCCGCCAGCTCGAAGCCGCGCTCGGCACCGCGCTGTTCGCGCGCGACGGGCGGCGGCTGGTGCTGACGCCGGCCGGCGAAACGCTGCTGCCCTACGCGGAGCGCCTGCTCGCGCTCGCCGACGAGGCGCGCCACGCGGTGCGCGCCGATCGCCCGCACGGCCGGCTGCGGCTCGGCACGATGGAAAGCACGGCCGCGAGCCGGCTGCCGGCCGTGCTGGCGCGCTATCACCAGCATTGGCCCGAGGTCGGGCTCGAACTCGTGACGGGCGTCACGCAGGCGCTGATCGCACAGGTGCGCGATTTCGAGCTCGACGCGGCGCTGGTCGCCACGCCGCCGCTCGACACGCTCGATCACGCGGTGTTCGACAGCGCGCCCGTCTACCGCGAGCCGCTGGTGCTGATCGCGCCGCGCGGCCACGCGCCGATCGCCGGCGCGGCAGACATCCGCGTGCCGACGCTGGTGGCGTTCGAGCGCGGCTGCGCCTATCGCGGCTATGTCGAGCGCTGGTACGCGTCGCACGGCTGCACGCCGGCGCGCGTGCTCGAACTGGGCTCGTATCACGCGATCCTCGCCTGCGTGGCGGCCGGCGCCGGCGTGGCGATCGCGCCGCGCAACGTGCTGGCGCTGTCGCCGGTGTCGGACGCGCTGTCGGTGCACGCGGCGCGCGGCCTCGCCCCCGTCGACACGCTGCTGGTATGGCGGCGCGGGCACGCGTCGGCGGCATTGCTGGCGCTGCGCGACGCGCTGGTCGAACAGGCGGCCGAAACCGGCGCGGGCGTGAAGGCCGGTACGCCCCGCCGCGGCGGCAGCGGCAAGGCCGCGCTCAGCCGATCATCAGCGTCTTCGGCTCCAGATACGCGCTGAGGCCCCACTTGCCCATCTCGCGCCCGAGCCCCGAGTGCTTGAAGCCGCCGAACGGCGCGCGCGGCTCGTGGTTCAACGTGTTGACCAGCACCCGCCCCGCGTCGATCCGCAACGCGACGCGTTCGCAGCGCGCCCGGTCGCGGCCGAGCACCAGCGCGCTCAGGCCGTAATCGGTGTCGTTGGCGATCGCGATGGCGTCTTCGTCGTCCTCGTAGGCGAGGATCGACAGCACCGGCCCGAAGATTTCCTCGCGCGCGATCCGCATGTCGTTGCGCACGCCCGAAAACAGCGTCGGCCGGACGAACCAGCCGGCCGACAGCCCGTCCGGCCGCCCCTCGCCGCCGGCCAGCAGGCGCGCGCCCTCCTCCGCGCCGAGCCGGATATAGCCCTGCACGCGTTCCCACTGACGGCGGCTGACCATCGGCCCGATCTCGGTATCGGCCTCGCGCGGGTCGCCCGATTTCACGCGCGCCACCGCCTCGGCCGCCACCTGCTCGAACTCGGCGAGCCGCGCGCGCGGCACCAGAATGCGCGTGCCGGCGATGCAGGCCTGGCCGCTGTTCATGAAGCCGGCCTGCAGGACGGTCGACATGATCTCGTCGAAATCGGCGTCGTCGAGCACCAGCGTGGGCGACTTGCCGCCCAGTTCGAGCGTCACGCGCTTCATCGAGCCGGCGCCCGCCTCGATCAGCCGCCGCCCGACCGCCGACGAGCCGGTGAACGAAATCTTCGCGACGCGCGGATCGCGGCTGAACGCCTCGCCCACCACCTCGCCGCGCCCGTTCACGACGTTGACCACGCCGCGCGGCAGATCGGCCGCGTGCAGCGCCTCCAGCACGACCTGCGTCTGCCGGGCGCTCATCTCGCTGGGCTTGATCACGGCCGTGCAACCGGCCGCCAGCGCCGTGGCGAGCTTGTTGCAGATGAAGCCGGCATTGCTGTTCCACGGCGTGATCAGCGCCGCGACGCCCACCGGCGTCATCACCACGCGCGCCGCACCGGCCGTTTCCTCGAACGCGAACGCTTCGAGCGCGTCGATCGCGGCCTGCACCGTCTGGGCCGGATAGGCAGCCATCCAGCGCGCCCGCGACGATGGCGCGCCGTACTCGGTCACGATCGCGTCCAGCAACGCCGCCTCGCGCGCCGCCACCTGGTCACGGATGCGGCGCAGCACGGCCAGCCGCTGTTCGCGCGTGGTGCGCGACCACGCCGGAAACGCGGCGTGGGCCGCCTCGATCGCGCGGCGCGCGTCGTGTTCGTCGCCCAGGCGGACCTGCCCGGTCGCCTGCTCGGTGGCAGGATCGATCAGGTCGAACCATTCCTGCCCGTGCGGGACGACGTATTCGCCGTCGATATAAAGGTGCTCGATCCGTTGCATGTGCGTTCTCCCGGGAGGTGTCGGGCGGCGCCAGGCGGGCGCCGCTTGCATGGATTCGAGTCTACGGAGCGAGCACTGTTTCGATAAGACGGCCTATGATTCATGACTCATCCCGAAAATCAGGACAATCGATGCATCGCACCGGCATGACCGAACTGGAAGTGGTGCTGGCCGTGGCCCGCCACGCCAGCTTTCGCGCGGCGGCGCGCGAGCTGGGCATGTCGACCACGGCGGTCAGCAGCGCCGTGGCCGGGCTGGAGGCGCGGCTGGCCGTGCGGCTGTTCAACCGCTCGACGCGCAGCGTGGCGCTGACCGACGCCGGGCAGCGCTACGTCGAGCGGATCGCGCCGGCGCTGGCCGAGATCCGCCGCGCCGGCGAGGAAGCCGCCAGCGGGCCGGACACGCCGAGCGGCACGCTGCGCCTGAACGCGCCGCCCGAATCGACCGTGATGCTCGTGCAGCCGCTGCTGACCGAATATCTGCGCCGCCATCCCGAGGTGCGCGTGGACGTGACGACCGACATGCGGCTCATCGATATCGTGGCCGAGGGGTTCGACGCCGGCATCCGGCTGGCCGAATCGGTGCCGCAGGACATGATCGCGGTGCCGCTGACGGGCGACATCCGCATGCTGGTGGTCGGCACGCCCGACTATCTGGCCCGCCGCGGCACGCCGCGCGAGCCCGCCGACCTGATCGCGCATGAGCGCATCGCGATGCGCATGGGGCACGGCGGCATCTATCACTGGGAACTGGAGCGCGACGGCCGCAAGTTTCAGGTCAACATGCCCACGCGGATGGTGTTCAGCGAGACGCGCGCGATCCGCCAGGCGGTGCTGGCGGGGCTCGGGCTCGGCTTCCTGTCGGAATGGTTCATCGCCGATGCGCTGGCCAGCGGCGCGCTGGTGCCGGTGCTGGAGCCCTGGTGCCAGCCGTTCGGCGGCCTGCGGCTCTACTACCCCGGCCGGCGTTTCGTGCCGGCCCGCCTGCGCGCGCTGATCGAACTCGTGCAGACGATGCGCGCCGATGGCACGGCTGTGTTCCCCGGCAACTGGATCGCCGCGGGCGGCGGGTGATGCAGCGGATGCGCACGTAAAAAAGCCGCGAACCTTGCGGCTCGCGGCTTGTGTCCCGCGGAGGCGAAACGCCGGGGCGTTACAGCTTCGACGCCACCCAGGCCTGCACGCCGGCCAGCGCGGCAGGCAGGTTGGCCGGCTCGGTGCCGCCCGCCTGCGCCATGTCGGGGCGGCCACCGCCCTTGCCGCCGACCTGTTGCGCGACGAAGTTGACCAGTTCGCCCGCCTTGACCTTCTTGCTGGCTTCCGCCGTCACGCCGGCGATCAGGCTGACCTTGCCGCCTTCCACGGCGGCCAGCACCACGGCGGCGTGCTTGAGCTTGTCCTTCAGCTTGTCGACGGTTTCGCGCAGCGTCTTGGAATCGGCGCCCTCGAGCGTGGCGGCCAGCACCTGCACGCCGTTCACGTCCACCGCCTGCTGCGCCAGCTCGTCGCCCTGGCTCGACGCCAGCTTCGACTTCAGCGCGGCCAGTTCCTTCTCGAGCGACTTGACCTGATCCTGCACCTGGCCGATACGCTGCGTCAGCTCGGCCGGCTGGGCCTTGAGCATCGATGCGGCCGTGTTCAGGCGCGCGTCGAGATCCTGCACGTAGCGCACGGCGTTGTCGCCCGTGATCGCTTCGACGCGGCGGATGCCGGCGGCCACGCCGCCTTCCACCACGATCTTGAAGAAGCCGATATCGCCCGTGCGGCTCACGTGCGTGCCGCCGCACAGCTCGCGCGAGAAGCCCAGATCGAGCACGCGCACTTCATCGCCGTACTTCTCGCCGAACAGCGCCATCGCGCCGCCCTTGACCGCATCGTCGTAGGACATGTTCTGCACGATGCCCGGCGCGTTCGCGAGGATTTCGGCGTTGACGATCGCCTCGACCTTGCGGATTTCGTCGTCCGACAGCGGCGCGTTGTGCGCGAAGTCGAAACGGGTCTTGTCTGCGTCGACCAGCGACCCCTTCTGCTGAACGTGGCTGCCGAGCACCTCGCGCAGCGCCTTGTGCATCAGGTGGGTGGCCGAGTGGTTGCGCTGGGTGCGCGTGCGGCGTTCGATGTCGATCTCGGCGCGCACGGTATCGCCCACCTTCAGCACGCCCTGCACGACTTCGCCGTGGTGGCCGAACACGTCGGCCTGCACCTTCAGCGTGTCTTCGACGGCGAAGCGCGTGGCGGCATTGGCCAGCACGCCCTGGTCGCCCACCTGGCCGCCCGATTCCGCGTAGAACGGCGTGTGGTCGAGCACCACCACGGCCTGCTCGCCGGCCTTCGCCTCGTTCACGGCCGCGCCGCCCACGTACAGCGCGACGATCTTCGCGTCGTCGAACGCGATCTCGCTGTAGCCGTGGAACGTGGTTTTCGCGCCCGAGTATTCGAGGCCCTGCGTGGCCTTGAACTTGCCGGCCGCGCGGGCCTGCTCGCGCTGGCGCGTCATCGCATCCTCGAAGGCCGCCTCGTCGACGGTCACTTCGCGCTCACGGCACACGTCGGCCGTCAGGTCGAGCGGGAAGCCATAGGTGTCGTGCAGCTTGAACGCCAGTTCGCCGTCGAGCAGCTTGCCGCCCTTGGCGTCGAGTTCGGCCAGCGCGGCGTCGAGGATCGTCATGCCGTGATCGATGGTTTCGAGGAAGCGTTCTTCTTCCTGGCGCAGCACGTCGGTCACGCGGCCTTCGGCGTCCTTCAGCTCCGGATAGGCGGCGCCCATCTCGGCGACCAGATCGGCCACCAGCTTGTGGAAGAACGCGCCCTTGCGGCCGAGCTTGTAGCCGTGGCGGATCGCCCGGCGCACGATGCGGCGCAGCACGTAGCCGCGGCCTTCGTTGCCCGGGATCACGCCGTCGACGATCAGGAACGAGCACGCGCGGATGTGATCGGCGATCACCTTCAGCGAGTTGTTGGTCAGGTCGCTCACGCCCGTTTCGCGCGCGGCGGCCTTGATCAGGTTCTGGAACAGATCGATTTCGTAGTTGCTGTGCACGTGCTGCAGCACGGCCGCAATGCGCTCGAGGCCCATGCCGGTGTCGATCGACGGCTTCGGCAGGCGCGTCATGTTGCCCTGCGCGTCGCGGTTGAACTGCATGAACACGAGATTCCAGATCTCGATGTAGCGGTCGCCGTCTTCCTCGGGGGATCCCGGCGGGCCGCCCCAGACGTCCGGGCCGTGGTCGTAGAAGATTTCCGAGCACGGGCCGCACGGGCCGGTGTCGCCCATCTGCCAGAAGTTGTCCGACGCGTAGCGCGCGCCCTTGTTGTCGCCGATGCGGATGATGCGCTCGGCCGGCACGCCGACTTCCTTGTTCCAGATGTCGTAGGCTTCGTCGTCGTCGTGATAGACGGTGATCCAGAGCTTGTCCTTCGGCAACTGGTAGACGGACGTCAGCAGCTCCCAGCTGTAGTGGATCGCATCCTTCTTGAAGTAATCGCCGAACGAGAAGTTGCCGAGCATCTCGAAGAACGTGTGGTGACGGGCCGTGTAGCCCACGTTTTCGAGGTCGTTGTGCTTGCCGCCCGCGCGCACGCTGCGCTGCGAGGTGGTCGCGCGCGAATACGGGCGCGATTCGGTGCCGAGGAACACGTCCTTGAACTGCACCATGCCCGAGTTGACGAACAGCAGCGTCGGGTCGTTGCCCGGGATCAGGCTCGACGAACGGACGATCGTGTGGCCCTTCGATTCGAAGAACTTGAGGAATTTCTCGCGGATTTCGGCGGCTTTCATAGCGTGCGGGAACGGACCTGCCAGACAGGCTCTGTGGCTATCGGCGCCGCGCGCCGGAGAAACGGGCGAACGGCGGCTGGTTTCGGAAACAAACGATTATACGGGATCGCGACCCGAAGGCAGCAGGCCCGCGCCCCTGGCCGTTCGGCCGGCGCTGCCCAAGCCGGCCGGCGGCGCGGCGCCCGCACCGCCGCCGCGCGATTCGCTTTAAGATGCGACGACCGCCGCCCGGGCCGGCAGCCGCGGGCGAAGCCGGATTCGGCCGGATTCGAAGAGGGAGACAAACAGCAGATGGGAGCCTTGAGTCATATCCGCGTGCTCGACCTGAGCCGCGTGCTCGCCGGGCCATGGTGCGCGCAGACGCTCGCCGATTTCGGCGCCGACGTGATCAAGATCGAGCGCCCCGGCGCCGGCGACGACACGCGCCACTGGGGGCCGCCCTACCACCGCGCGCCCGACGGCAGCGATACGCGCGAGGCCGCCTACTACCTGGCCGCGAACCGCAACAAGCGCTCGGTGACGGTGGATCTCGCCTCGCCCGAAGGCCAGCGCGTGATCCGCGAGCTGGCCGCGCAGAGCGACGTGGTGATCGAGAACTACAAGGCCGGCCAACTGAAGAAATACGGCCTCGACTACGACGCGCTGCGCGCCGTGAAGCCGGATCTGATCTACTGCTCGGTCACCGGGTTCGGCCAGACCGGCCCCTACGCGCACCGCGCCGGCTACGACTTCATCGTCCAGGGCCTCGGCGGCTTCATGAGCATCACCGGCGAGCGCGACGGCGAACCGGGCGGCGGCCCGCAGAAGGCCGGCGTGGCGATCGCCGACCTGGCCACCGGGCTCTATTCGACGGTGGCGATCATGGCCGCGCTCACGCATCGCGAGCGCACCGGCGAAGGCCAGTACATCGACATGGCGCTGCTCGACGTGCAGGTGGCGCTGCTCGCCAACATGAACACCAACTACCTCGCCAGCGGCCAGCCGCCCACGCGCTGGGGCAATGCGCACCCGAACATCGTGCCGTATCAGACGTTCCAGACCAGCGACGGCTGGATCATCGTCGCGGTGGGCAACGACGGCCAGTTCCGCAAGTTCGTCGAGGCCGGCGGGCGCGGCGAGCTGGCCGACGATCCGCGCTTCGCGACCAACCCGTCGCGCGTGCGGCACCGCGCGGTGCTGGTGCCGATCCTCGCCGAGATGACGCGCGCACGCGGCAAGGACGCATGGATCGCCGCGCTGGAGGCCGCCGGCGTGCCGTGCGGGCCGATCAACGATCTGGGCGAGGTGTTCGAGAACGAGCAGGTGGTGGCGCGCGGGCTGCAGGTCGAGCTGCCGCATCCGAGCGGCACGCCCGTCAAGCTGGTGCGCAATCCCGTGAAGATGAGCGCGACGCCGCCCGAGGCGCGCAGCGCCCCGCCACTGCTCGGCGAACACACCGATGCGGTGCTGCGCGAACTGCTCGGCTACGACGACGCGGCCATCGCGGCGCTGCGCGGCAAAGGCGCGGTATGAAGCCGGCAACGCGGCGTCCGGCAGTGCTCGGCGCATAAAAAAACGCCGGGGCACGCTGCTCGCGTGTCCCGGCGCCGCGCCGCGGTGAGCGGCCGGCCCGCGAACGCGCCGGCCGCTCCCGCGGCGTCCTGTCTGTCCGGCAAGCCTTCCCGCCGCGCCCGGCTTGCGCCGGATCGCCGGCGATCCGATGCCGGATTTCTCCCTGATGCCTGTTGCTGCAGATCGACGTTGCCGTCGTTTCGCGCCGCCGCTGCCGGCGGCGCAGGCAGCGCCCGTCGGTTGAACGGGCGCCGTTCGGGCCGGCGTTGCCGCCCGCCCTGAAACCGTCAAAGCACACTGGATCGATGGTGGCCGCACCGGCTTGGCGGGCGGCGGCCATCGTCAGAGGGATCGCAGATCGGGGCCGTTCGCGGCGAGCGGCCCGGCCAGGCCAGGCCGGAAA
>NZ_JAAGPF010000338.1 GCF_017104645.1 Burkholderia sp. Ac-20379 | reverse complement strand
GCGCTTGCCGTTCGGCTTGGCCTCGGCGGCCGCCGCGCCGCCTGCGTGGGCGAAACGGTCCCAGGGCGGATCGTCGCCGAATTCGGCTGCGAGGCAATCGACGAATTGCCGTACCTTGAGCGGCAGATGGCGGGCGCTCGGATAGACGGCCTGGATCGTCAGGTCGGGCGCGCGGTAATCGGGCAGCAGCTCGACGAGGGCGCCGCGCGCGATCTGCTCGCCGAGCACGAAGGTGGGGCCGAACGCGACGCCCGCGCCGGCCAGCGCGGCGGCCAGCAGCATCTGCATGTCGTTGGCCGCCAGCCGGCACGGGCCGTCGATCACGTGCAGGCGTCCGTCGCGGTCGGACAGCGTCCAGTCGCCCGCCGAGACGGCCTCGCTGAAGCCGAGCCGGGGCGCATGGCGCAAATCGTCGGGGTGGCGCGGCACGCCGTGCCGTTCGAGCCAGGCGGGGGCGGCACAGATCGCCATCCGGCACGGCGCGAGCCGGCGCGCGATCAGGCCCGAATCGGGCAGGCGCCCGATCCGCACCGCCACGTCCACGCCGGCTTCGAGCAGGTCCACGTAACGGTCGCCGAGCATGACTTCGACATCCACCTGCGGATGCGCGTCGAGAAAGCGCGCCACCGCCGCGCCCAGATGCATCGCGCCGAACGCGACGGGGGCGGCCACGCGCAGCGTGCCGCGCACGGCGCCCTGCGCCTCGCTCGCTTCGCGGCTCGCGTCGTCCCAGGCTGCGAGGATGCGCTTGCAGCGTTCGTAGTACACCTGACCGATATCGGTCAGGCTCAGGCGCCGCGTGGTGCGCTGGAGCAGCCGCGCGCCGAGCTCGGTTTCGATCGCGCCGACATATTTGCCGGCCATCGCGGCCGACAGCCCGAAGCGCCGGGCCGCGCCGGCGAGGCTGCCTGTTTCGACGGCTGCCACGAATACGCCGATGCCGGTCAAACGATCCATATGCGCTGCGCTCCAGTTCACTTGGCCGAGGTGTCCGCCCGATGCGGGGGGCCAGTATAGCGGGCCGCAGGAGGCGGGCGGCGACGGCCGCTGGCCGTTTCGCGGCGTTCGGGAGATGCAGCCCGAGCCCGGAACTGCGATCTGCCGTCGAGACAGGTGCCCGTGCGCTCGATTGATGTCGACGCGGCCATTGGACTGTAATGAACGAGCCGAAGCCGGCCCGCACGGCGCCACCCGATTGATCCGACGATTCCGCCGCAGCCCCACGCCCATCGCGGCTTTCCAGCCCCCTCTCAGGGAATTCCCGCCTGCGCCACCTCGCCGGATCTGCCGTCAAGACAGGTGCCGGCCCGCGCGCGCGGCCGGTCAGGAACACAAGACCACGAGACCATCAGACGACCCGACGGCGGACCTTCATCCCATGCATGCCTTCACCCTGAACCGGAAACTGACGTCGATGATCGCGATCCTCTGGATCGGCCTGCTGCTGATCGCGGGATTCGGCGCGTGGCACGCGCGCCAGGCGATGCTCGACGGCCGCCGCGACGCGCTCGCCTCGCTGATCAGCGAGGCCTATGGCGTGGCCGACTATTACTACCAGCAGTCGCAGCAGCACGCGATCAGCGAGGCGGAAGCCAAGCGCCGCGCGCTCGACGCGATCGGCGCGATGCGTTACGGCCGCGACGGCTACATCTCGATCAACGATTCGCAGCCGGCGATGATCATGCATCCGATCAAACCCAAGCTGAACGGCACGAATCTGTCGAACTTCACGGATCCGAACGGCGCGCACCTGTTCGTCGATATCGTCAAGGCCGGCAACGGGCCGGGCGAAGTGGGCTACGTCGGCTATCTGTGGCCGAAGCCGGGCGCGGATGCGCCGGTGGAGAAATCGAGCGTGGTGCGCCGCTTCGCGCCGTGGGATTGGTATCTCGTCACCGGCATGTACATGGACGACATCCGCGCGGCGCTGATCCGCGACGTGCTGATCTGGCTGGCGGCGTCCGGCGCGCTCGGCATCGTGTCCACGGTGCTGATGGTGTTCGTGCTGCGCAGCGTGCGGCGCAGCCTCGGCGGCAATCTCGAAGCGGCCGTCGAAGCGGCGCGCCGCATCGCGCAGGGCGACCTGACGGCGCACGTCGCGCTGCAACGCGACGACCGCGCGAGCCTGCTGCACGCGCTGCACGGCATGCAGGCCGGGCTGATCGACATGGTGTCGCGCGTGCGGCTCGGCACCGAGAACATCAACGTGGGCGCGACCGAGATTTCCGCCGGCAATACCGACCTGTCGCAGCGCACCGAGCAGCAGGCCGCGGCGCTGGTGGAAACGGCGTCGAGCATGGACGAGATCACCTCGCACGTGCGGCAGAGCGCCGAGAGCGCCTCGCAGGCCGCCGCGCTGGCGGGCCAGGCGGCCGAGGTGGCGACGCGCGGC
This sequence comes from Burkholderia sp. Ac-20379, assembly GCF_017104645.1. GTDB lineage: Bacteria > Pseudomonadota > Gammaproteobacteria > Burkholderiales > Burkholderiaceae > Burkholderia. Next base: position 5,593 of record NZ_JAAGPF010000338.1, on the reverse strand, counting down.
AGCGACGTGGTGGACGACGTGGTGCGCACCATGGACGAGATCACCGGCAGCTCGCGCAAGATCGCCGACATCATCGGCGTGATCGACGGCATCGCGTTCCAAACCAACATCCTGGCGCTGAACGCCGCCGTGGAAGCGGCGCGCGCGGGCGAGCAGGGCCGCGGCTTCGCGGTGGTGGCCGCCGAGGTGCGCTCGCTGGCGCAGCGCTCGGCCACGGCCGCCAAGGAGATCAAATCGCTGATCGACACCTCGACCACCACCGTCGAGCAGGGTGCGTCGCTCGTCACGCGCGCCGGTTCGACGATGCAGGAGATCGTGCAATCGGTGAAGCGCGTCAACGAGATCCTCGGCGAGATCAGCCAGGCCGCGACCGAGCAGAGCACCGGCATCGAGCAGGTCAACCGCGCGGTGGGCGAGATGGATCAGGTCACGCAGCAGAACGCGGCGCTGGTCGAGCAGGCGGCCGCGGCGGCGCATTCGCTGAAGGATCAGGCGGAGGCGCTGCGGGCGGCGGTGACGCAGTTCGCGTTGCCGGGGTGAGGGGGGCGGGACAGGGTTGAATGCCGTCGCGCCTCGGGAATGCCGGGCGCGGCGGTTTGAGCTCGCGCCCGGAACCGCCGGCTCCGCCCCGGGTCAGACATCGCGCCATCGATGCCACGGAGCCACCCCATGACCCCCGCCGCCGCCAAGACCCTCGACGCCCTGCGCGCCATCCTGCGCCCCGCCTCGCTTGCCGAAATCGGCGGATTCCCGCCGCCTGACGATCCGCTGACGTCGTGGTTCATGAAAGGGGTGATCCGCGACGGCGAGGACGTGCCGGCGTGGGCCGGCAAGCCGATGTTTCCGCTGCTGCAGATCCGCGTGAGCGAGCTGCCGTTCGTGCCCGATTGCCTGCGCGACGTGGCGCTGCTGGTGCTTTACTACAACCAGGACGATCACGTGTTCGACGCGCCCCACGGCGAGGGCTGGCTGATTCGCGAGTACGCGAGCCTCGACGGCCTGCGGCCCTTGCCGGAGATCGCCACGCCGGGCCGTCCGTTTCCGCTGCGCTGGCAGGCGATCCACGACGATGCGCCGGGCTGGGAGGATGCCTGGGACCTGCTCGACCTGTCGGCGGTCAACGAGGACGAGGCCGCCACGGACGCCTTCTTCGACGGCTTCAAGCGGTATCCCGGCACCAAGGTCGGCGGCTATCCGGCCGAGGTGCAGCATGGCGCGGGCGTGGACGAATTCGTCTTTCAGGTGGGCTCGGAGGACAAGGCCGGCTGGATGTGGGTGGACCACGGCATCGGCTACTTTCATCGCTCGCCGGAAGGCGAATGGCGGTTTTCCTGCCAGTTTTATTGAGCCGCCGCACCGCGGGGATTCGATATGATTCATGATCGTCTCGTTTCTCATGCAAGGCCCGCATGCCGGGCCGCCCACCGCTCATGACCCTTGCCCAGCTCCAGGCCCTCGCCGCCGTGGTCGAACTCGGCTCGCTGACGGCTGCCGCCGACCGTCTGAACCGCAGCCAGTCGGCGGTCAGCCACGCCCTGACCGAACTGGAGGACACCACCCAGGTCAAGCTGCTGATCCGCGACCGTCAGCCCGTCGTGCTGACGGCGGCCGGCGAGCGGCTGTGGCCTTACGTGCAGAGCGTGGTGCGCGAAGCGCAAACCCTGCGCCAGCAGTTTGCGCTGTCGCGCGGCAAGCTCGAGGGCCGGTTCGTGGTGGCCTCCTTGCCGAGCGTCTCGCTGGCCTTCGTGGTGCCCGCGCTCGAGGCGCTGAAGGCCATGCATCCGGGCGTGACGGCCGTGCTGCTGGAGGGCACCGATGCCGAGGTGGAAGGCTGGATCGAGGACGGCACGGCCGACGCCGGCGTGGTGGCCGGCAGCCGTACCTTTCCCCACAACCTGCCGCTGCTCGACGAGGATTTCGTGGCGGTGGCGGCCGAGGGCATGTTCGAGGGCCGCCGCAGCATCTCGGCGAAGCGGCTGTCCGCTTCGCCCTTCATCTTCTCCAAGGCCGGTTGCGGGCCGGCCATCGCGGCGTATTTCGCACGCCACGGCGCCCCGCTGCGGGCCGCGTTCAACGTGGTGGAAATGCGCACGATCCTGGCGATGGCGGAGGCGGGCATGGGCGTGTCGATCGTGCCGCGCGTGACGCTCGGCTATACGCGCTTCGGCGGCCGTGTGCTGGAGTTGTCGCCGCGGCTGCAGCGTGCGGTGCGGCTCGCCTGGAACGTGGCCGGCAATGCCGTGACGGACGAGTTCGTCAGGCTGGTGGAGGCGCAGCGCGGCAAGACGGCGCTCGGCCGGCGGGCGGGCGCGAAGCGAAACACGTAAGGCGCGGCGGCGATGCATCGCGTCGATGCGGGGCATGCATTTTATTCACGCCGGCCAGCCTCGGGATGCAATACATTGCACGGGCTCTGATCGTTTCCCGGAAGGAGATCGCCGTGCCGCCGCTGCCCACCCTGTTTGCATTTGGACTCGTCTCGCTCGGCATGGTGCTCACGCCGGGCCCCAACATGATCTACCTGGTGTCGCGCTCGATCTGCCAGGGGCGGCGCGCCGGCCTGGTGTCGCTGGCCGGCGTGGCGCTCGGGTTCCTCGTCTATCTGCTCTGCGCGGCCTTCGGCCTCACCGCGCTGCTGTTGGCCATCCCGTATGCCTACGATGCGCTGCGCGTGGCCGGCGCGCTCTATCTGCTTCATCTCGCCTGGCAGGCGTTGCGTCCGGGCGGGCGCTCGCCGTTCGAGGTGCGCGCATTGCCGCCGGACAGCCCACGCCGCTTGTTCGCGATGGGCTTCGCGACCAATCTCGCCAATCCCAAGATCGCGGTCATGTATCTGTCGCTGCTGCCGCAGTTCGTGTCGGCGGATCCTGCGCAGGGCAGCGTGCTGACCCAGTCGCTCGCGCTCGGCGCGGTGCAGATCTCGGTCAGCGTCGCCGTCAATGCGCTGATCGCCTGCATGGCCGGCACGATGGCGGCTTTCCTGACCGGCCGTCCGGTCTGGATGCGGGTGCAGCGCGTCCTGATGGGCCTCGTGCTGGGCGGCCTCGCGGTGCGGATCGCGCTCGAATCGCGGCGCTGAGCGGCCGCGCGGAGTGGGGGCGCAGAATCGGGGCGCGATCCTGGCCGGCTGCCGGTGCGCGCCTCGGCGCGAAGCGTGGCGCGGCGGGGCGAATTCGGCTCAAGCCGAGCCCTCCATCTGCCGTAAACGGAGGACGTAACCCCTCAATCATCCGACGCTCATCCGCCCCCCAACATGTTCAGCAAAATCAAGGTTTCAACCGGCTTGCTATGCGTGCTGATCGCATTCTGCGCATTCCAGCTCGTCACGGCCGCGCTCGGGTACTGGGCGCTCACGCGCACGCACGACAACGTCGGTGAAATGTCGAATATCGCCGTGCGGCAAGCGAATGCCGTCAACGAGACGACTCAGCAGCTGATGGACGCCCGCATCAATCTCTCGCGCGCCGGCACGCGCATGGTCAAGGGCGGCGGCGAGCCGGCCCAGATCGTGCAGCACGCGCGCGAGCAGCTCGCCGCCGCCGACCAGAGCTTCGCGCACTTCGTGGCCGCGAGCCGCGAGGGCAGCACGTCCCCCAACGCCGCCGCGCTCGCGGATCGCTATGCCAAGCTGCACGGCGCGCTCGGCGAACTCGCGCAGTTCCTCGACGCCGGCAACATCCAGGCCTTCCTCGATCAGCCGACGCAAGGCTTTCAGGATGCCTACTTGAAGGAAGTGCACGACTTCGAAGCGTTTGCCGACGCCTCGGGCCGCGCCTCGCTCGATGCGATCGACACGCGCGTCGAGGTGTTCAAGATGGTGGGCGCGGCCATCCTGCTGGTGCTCGCCGTGCTGACCGTGGCGATCCACCTGGGCCTGCGCCGCGGCGTGATCGCGCCGCTCGAGGAAGCCGGCCGCCATTTCGACCGCATCGCGCAGGGCAAGCTCGACACGCCGATCGGCGCGCGCGGCACCAACGAAATCGGCCATCTGTTCGCGGGCCTCGCGAACATGCAGGCCAGCGTGGCCGGCACCGTGAAGCTGGTGCGCGAATCGGCCGACGCGATCCACCTCGGCGCGAACGAGATCGCCACCGGCAACGCCGATCTGTCGGCGCGCACCGAAAGCCAGGCGGCCTCGCTGGAGGAAACCGCCTCGAGCATGGAGGAACTGACCTCCACCGTGCGCCACAACGCCGATCACGCCCGCGAGGCGAACACGCTGGCCGCCAGCGCGCTGAGCGCCACGGCGCAGGGCAGCGAGGTGGTCAATCAGGTGGTCGACAAGATGCACAGCATCGCGCAAAGCTCGGACCGCATCGCCGAGATCATCGCGGTGATCGACGGCATCGCGTTCCAAACCAACATCCTGGCGCTGAACGCGGCCGTGGAAGCGGCGCGCGCGGGCGAGCAGGGCCGCGGCTTCGCGGTGGTGGCGGGCGAGGTGCGCGGGCTTGCGCAGCGCAGCGCGCAATCGGCCAAGGAGATCAAGGCGCTGATCAACGAATCGGTCGAACTGATTCGCGGCGGCGCGGAGCTGGTGGAAAACGCCGGCGCGGCGATGGGCAACGTGTCCACCACGATCTCGCGCGTGGCGCAGACGATGGAGGAGATCAGCGCCTCGTCGCGCGAGCAGAGCACCGGTATCGAGCAGGTCAATCAGGCCGTCACGCAGATGGACGAGATGACCCAGCAGAACGCGGCGCTCGTCGAGCAGGCCGCGGCGGCGGCCGCGTCGCTGCATCAGCAGACGGAGCACCTGAAGGCGGCGGTGTCGGTGTTCGAGGTGTCGGACGCGGTGATGCAGCCGGCCGGCGCGGGCGCCGCGCACGGCGGCGGCGCGATGAGGTTGTCGCCGCGCTTCGGTTGAGCCGCTTCCGATTGGATGCGCCGCCGCTGGGCGGATGAAGCGCCGGGTTCCCCCGGCGCTTTTTTATTTCCGCTTCGCGTTTCGACACGCCGGTGAATTCCAGATACATTTCAGTACATGACGTCTGACATCTTTGCAAATAAAGCCAGGATTGAAAGACGCGCTTCACGGACATTGCCGAATTCGGTTATTCGATCAAAATGTGGGACGCGGGAATGGCCGATTCAATTCGATATACATTCATCCGAATGCCATTCAATCACCTGGAGAATTCATCCATGCGAGCATGTTTGCGCAGATGAATGAAGCGTGATGCCGGCTCGCCTGGAATCGTACGAAAATACCGGCTCGGCAACGGTTCCGATGAAATTTCCGCCCGCCGGAACCCCACCGGATCACGGCCGGAAATGACCGACCCGACAGCCGCGGGCACGGCCCAAACCGACGATATTTCCTGCTTGCATAGTCAATCGAAAATTGTCAGGAAATATTAATAAAAATGAGAAAACTTGCCGTGGCCGCCGCTATAATCCGCTCGATTCGCTGATCTTCCCATCGGCATCGCGTGTGGCGATGTCAGTCGTCATGTTTCGATTCGTCCCATGATTGATCTTTTCAGTCGTCGCTTCATCGAGCTTTGCGCCGGCGCGCCGCGCGTGGAGCGTGCCCACGCGCCGGATGCGCCACCGGTGCTGGTGGCCGGGCGCGGCAGCGCGACGCCGGACG
>NZ_JAAGPF010000337.1 GCF_017104645.1 Burkholderia sp. Ac-20379 | reverse complement strand
GAGCCGCGCGGGCATCCGCGCCAGCGCGTCGCGCACGCCGTCGAACGGCAGCACTGCCGGATACGGGCCGAACACCGCGCCGTACGTGAACGGCGCGCCGCCGATCCGGCCGCGCGCCTGCACCAGCTCGTGGCCGTGGCGGCGCATCACCTCGGCCACCATCGCGCCGCAGAACTGGCGTGCGGTGGTGTCGGCGGCGGCGTCGGGGAATTTGGCGGCGATCTCGTCGCGGATCGCGGCGATCGCGGCCACGCCCACGCGCGACAGCGCCGCGAATTCGATATAGCGCGACGGCGTGTCGATCAGCGCTTCCAGTTGCCGCCCGAGCGGCGTGGCGCGGAAGCGGTCGAATCGCGAATGCATGAAAGGAAAAGGCCTCGGCAGGTAACGTTGCAAAACGATACGTTACCTGCCGGGGCCGGTCAAAGCCGATTGCGGCCGCCGTCCCCCCGATCGGGGACAGCGGCCCGCGCGCTCAGTGCGCCGCGCCTTCCACGAACTTGCCGTGATTCAGATCCTCGATCAGCGTCGGGCCGACCGGCTTCCAGCCGAGGCGCGCCTGCGTCAGCGCGCTCGATGCGGGCATGTCGAGGCTCACGAACATCCCCATCCAGCCGAAGTGCGCCTGCGCGTCTTCCTTCGCGATCGAGCGGGCGGGCAGGCCCATCACGCGCGCCAGCGTCTCGGCAATCTCGCGGCTCGAGATGCCTTCCTCGCCGACGGCGTTCCAGCGCGCGCCGGCCTGGCCCTTTTCGATGGCGAGGCGATACAGCTTCACGGCGTCCGACAGATGGCCGGCCGGCCAGCGGTTGGCGCCGTCGCCCACATACGCCACCACGCCCTTGTCGCGTGCGATCTGCACGAGCGGCGAGATCAGGCCCTGGCGATACGGGTTGTGAACCTGCGGCAGGCGCATCACCGACACGTTGACGCCAGCGTCCAGCAGCGCGTTGCCGGCCAGTTCCGAGCCGATGCGCGGGTTCGGATGGGCGGTGTTGAACACGTCCTCGCTGGCCGGCTCGCCGTGCTCGCCGCTGCCCACGCCGGTGCCCGACGTGATCAGCAGCGGGCGGTCGGATCCCTTCAGCGGCTCGCCGAGCGCCGCGATCGCGCGCTTGTCCTTCTCGCAGTTCGCGACGAAGTTCGTGAAATCGTGGTCGAACGCCGCGTGGATCACGGCATCGGCCTGGGCCGCGCCGGCGCGCAGGCTGTCGGTGTCTTCCAGCGTGCCGCGGTGCACGTCGGCGCCGGCCTGGCGCAGCGCGTCGGCGCCGGCGTCGGAGCGGGTCATGCCGAGCACCTGATGGCCCGCCTGGATCAGTTCGGGAACGAGGGCCGAGCCGATGAAGCCGGTCGCGCCAGTCAGAAAAATACGCATGTGAACTCTCCTTGGGTCGTCACGCGCTTACTATCCGACGGTTGCTTATCCCGTTAAAGTAGTGAGTTCATCATGGTAAAGCGACTAACAGGATTCCCATGACCGTCGATACGGCCCGCTCGCTGGGCGATTTCCTGCGCAGCCGGCGCACCCGGCTCGATCCGGCCAGCTTCGGGTTTTCGGGGCGCCGGCGCACGCCGGGGCTGCGGCGCGAGGAGGTGGCGCAGCGCGCCCACATCAGCCCGACCTGGTACACCTGGCTCGAGCAGGGGCGCGGCGGCGCGCCGTCGGCCGAGGTGCTGGAACGGATCGCCGGCGCGCTGCTGCTGACCGACGCCGAGCGCGAGCACCTGTTCATGCTCGGGCTCGGGCGGCCGCCGGAGGTGCGTTACCGCGTGGTCGAGGGCGTCAGCCCGCGCCTGCAGCGGCTGCTCGATTCGCTGGAGGCCAGCCCGGCGATCGTCAAGACGGCGACCTGGGACGTGGTGGCGTGGAATCGTGCGGCGTCGGTGGTGCTGACCGATTACGGCGCGCTGCCGGTCGGCTCGCGCAACATCCTGCGGTTCCTGTTCAGCAACCGCGAGGTGCGCGCCAAGCAGCACGACTGGAACGCCGTGGCGCGTTTCGTGGTGGGCGCGTTTCGCGCCGACGTGGCGCGCGCCGGGATCGCCTCGGAAGTGGGCGAGCTGGTGGAGGAGCTGTGCGCGGCCAGCGAGCAGTTCGCGATGCTGTGGCGCGACAACGAGGTGCTGAGCCACGGCGAGGGCGACGGCGTGAAGCGCCTTCAGCACCCGTTGCTGGGGCAGATCGAACTCGAGTATTCCGCGTTCGCGGTGGACGGGCGGCCCGACCTGGGGATGATCGTCTATACGCCGCTCGACGCGGCGGTGGCGGGGCGGATTCGTGCGCTGGCGGGGGAGCATGCGCAGCGCGAACGGGAGCGGGAACAGGCCGAGGCGCTCGCGCAGGCGGGTTGAGCGCGGCGTTGGCGCGGAGGCGATCCGGGTTCGTTTCGCGCGGGCCGGCCCGCTAGCGGGTCGCCCACGCCGACGCGAGCGGTTTTACCCGGCCGTCAGCGCCCACGCCGCCACGCCCGCCGCATCGATCCTCACCCGGCAGCCGGCCACGCCGTCTTCCACCTGCGGCTCGACCGCCACGTCGAACACGTGCCCGCCCAGTTCGACACGCGCATGGCGTTCGCCGTCGCGCAATTCCACCGATTCGATCCGCGCCGCCAGGCCGTCCCCGCCGTGCTCGTCGTGCTCGCCGTGCGCGTCCACCAGCCGGATCGCCCGCGGCGCCACGCGCCACATCGCGCGCATGCCGGCCGCGAGCGTGCGGTCGGCCGTGTCGAGGACGACGCCCGGGCCGATCGCGATGCGCCCCGGCGCCACCATCTCGCCCGCGCCCACGTTGCGCAGGCCGAGCAGCTCGGCCACGCGCGGGTTGGCCGGCCGCGCGAACACTTCCGTCACCGGCCCCGCCTGCAGCGTTTCGCCGTGATCGATGACGAGCACGTCGTCGGCCAGTTGCGCGGCTTCGTCGGGATCGTGCGTGACGATCACCGTCACCGCGCCGATCTCGCGCTGCAGCGCGCGCAGCGAGCGCCGCAACTGGCGGCGGCGCGGCGTGTCGAGCGCGGAGAACGGCTCGTCGAACAGCAGCAGATGGCTGTGCCGCGTCAGCGCACGCGCGAGCGCGACGCGCTGGCGCTGGCCGAGCGACAACTGCCGCGGCAGCCGGTGCGTCAGCGCGTCGAGCCCGAGATGGCCGGCCCAGTAGCGCGCGGCCACCGGGTCCGCGTCGACGGGAAAGCGCAATTGATGCGCCACCGTCATGTGCGGGAACAGCCCGTAATCCTGCGGCATGTAGCCGATCTGGCGCTGCTCGGGCGGCAGCGCGCCGAGCTCGGCCGCGCCGAGCCGCACGCTGCCTTCGTCCAGTTGCTCCAGCCCGGCGATCAGGCGCAGCGCCAGCGATTTGCCCGAACCGGACGGCCCGACGATCGCCAGCCGCCGCGACGCGGGCGTCCAGTCCACCGCCAGCCGGAACGCGCCGAGCTGCTTGCGCAGCCGGATCGCGAGCCGCAGTTCGGGCGCGCCAGCGTCGGGCGGGGTGTGGGTGCGCGCGAGCGGCTCGTCGCCGCTGTCGGCGGGTTCGGGATTCGTGGCCTCGCGCCGGCCGAAGCGCACGATCGACAGCATCGCGCAGGCGATCGCGATGGCCAGCGTGGGCAGCAGCAGCGGCATCATCGCCGGCAGGCCGAGGCTGCCGAACATCACGTAGGTATAAACGGGCAGCGAATACGGGTGATACGCCACCATCACGGTGGCCCCGAATTCGCCGAACGCGCGCAGCCAGGCCAGCGCGAAGCCGGCGCGGATCGCGGGCCAGGCGGCCGGCAGCGCGACGCGGAAGAAGCGGCTGGCGGCGCGATGGCCGAGCGTGGCGGCCACGTCCTCGAACACCGGATCGATCGCGCCGAACGCCGAGCGCGCGGCCACGATCAGGAACGGCGCGGCCACGAACGTTTCGGCGAGCACGATGCCCGCGAACGAATCGGTCAGCGCGCCGTTGGTCCACTGGCCGAGCGGGCTGTACGGCCCGAACAGGAACAGCAGCAGCACGCCGCTCGTCAGCGGCGGCAGCGCCAGCGGCAACTGCACGACGAAGCCGAGCGGCGCGGCCGCCTTCGAGCCCGAGCGCGCCAGCCAGTAGCCGAGCGGCACGCCGCACACGAGCGTGATCAGCGCGGCCAGCGTGGCGCTGCCGGCCGACACGGCGACCGCCGACCCGGTGGCGCCCCAATCGACGCTCGCCCAGTCGGCCTCGCCGATCTGCGGAATGCTCGCGACGAACGGCGCGAGCAGGTAGACCGCGAGCAGCAGCGCCAGCAGGCGCAGCGGCGCGGCCACGCGTCGCGTCATTGCGCGGCGTCGATCACGGCTTGCAGCGACGGCGGCAGCGCCTGCGCGTTGCCCTTGACGGTCGGCTTGACCACGTCCACGCCGTGTTCCTTCAGCAGCTCGCGGCCCTTGGCGCTGAGCAGGAAGTTCGCGAAGCGCGACGCGCCGTCCTTGTTCTGCGCATCCGAGAGGATCGTCAGCGTGTAGTTGGCCTGGATGTGCAGCTCAGGCGCGGGCGCGATGGCCGGGATCTTCAGGTCCGAGGTTTCGGTCGAGTAGAAGAAGCCGGCGTCGAGCTGGCCCGATTGCAGGCGGCCGACCAGCGTTTCCTCCGGCAGCACCTGTTCCGGGTTCTCCGGCGTGCCGAGCGTCTTCTCGACGAGATCCGGCTGGTGATAGAACTCGGCGGCCTTGGTCATCATCTCCACCGTGAACGCGCCCTTCGGATCGAGCTTCGGATCGGTGCGGCCGATGCGGATGCCCGGCTCCTGCAGCACCTGATCCCAGCGCTTCGTCTTGAATTCCTTCGCGAAGCGGCTCTTCGGGTTGTAGCCGATCATCAGCGGCGACTGCGCGAAGTTGACGTACCACGACGTGTGATCGCCGTTCGCCTCGCCCATCAGGCTGGCGTTGACCTTCGGGCTGGCGCTGATGAACACGTCGCCGCGGCGCAGCTTGCCCTTGATTTCATTGGCGATCTTGTTCGAGCCGGCGGCGTAGCCACGGAAGTGCAGGCCGGTTTCCTTCTCGAACGCGGGGCCGACGCTGCGCTCCATCAGGTTGACCAGCGAACCCGCGTACAGCACGTTGACGGTGTCGGTATCGGCGGCGTGCGCGGTGGCGACGAATGCGCTTGCGACGACGGCGCCGCAGACCAGCAGCTTGCGAAACATGGCTTACTCCGTAGCGTTATAGAGGTCGGTATATTACGGTGCTTACACGACATTTTGTCGGAATCGATGAGGCTGCATGCGTTTACACTGAGCGTCCCCGCCGCGCGGGCCACGCCGGCCCGCGGCATTCGATTTCAGGAGACCAGCATGCGTACGAGCGCCCGTAACCATTTCGTCGGACAGATCGTCGAGGTCAAGCCCGGTGCCGTCAACGACGAAGTGACGCTGCGCGCCGCCAGCGGCCTCGAGATCGTCGCGATCGTCACGCACGGCAGCGCGCAGTCGCTGGGCCTCGCGGCCGGCGTCGAGGCGTTCGCGCTGGTCAAGGCGTCGTCGGTGCTGGTGATGGTGGACGTGGCTGCCGATCGCGTGTCGGCGCGCAACTGCGTGGCCGGCACCGTGGCCGCCGTCATCAAGGGCGCGGTCAACGCCGAAGTGGCGATCGCCGCGCCGGGCGGCGCCGAGGTCGTCGCGATCGTGACGAACGACAGCGTCGAGCGCCTCGGCCTCGCCGCCGGCAAGCCGGCCAGCGCGATCTTCAAGGCGTCGAGCGTGATCATCGGCGTCGACGGCTGAGCGGCGCGATGTCCTCCACCGAAACCGCTTCCTCCCCGGCCGCGCCACTGTTGCCCGGCCACCCGGGCGCGGGCATCGTGCAGGTGACGGGCGACGTGCTGCGGCCGATGTCGCTGTCGCTTGCCGATCTGGCGGCGCTGCCCGCCACCGTCTGCGAGCCGTTCGCGCTGCGCTGCTTCACGAGCGGGCGTTATATCCGCGACGTCGAGCGCTATCGCGGCGTGCGGCTCACCGAGCTGTTCACGCAGGCGGGGCTGCACGATCCGGCCAGCGGCGATCTCAAGCGCACCGTGTTTCTCGCGATCGGCCACGACGGCTATGCCGTGACGTTCTCGTGGCACGAGCTGTTCAACACCGCGATCGGCGAGCAGGCGATCGTCGCCTACGCATGCGGCGGCGAGCCGATGCGCGCCGAGGGCGGGGCGCCGTACCTGTTCTCGGGCGCGGACATCTCGCCCGCGCCGCGCCACGTGAAGCGGCTCGCGTCGCTGGTGGCGCGGGTGCTGACGGTGTGAGCGGGCGGTGGCCGTTTCCGGCATCGACCGCGCTGGCGACGCCGCGCTGTTCGCGGCGCTGATCCGTGCACGCAGCGCGGCGGCGCGCGACGAGCTGGCGTGGCTCGGTGTGTCGCACGCGGCGCTCACGCGCCTGCTGGCGCGGCACGGCTTGCCGGATGTGGACGCCGCCTGGGCCGAAGCGGCGTTGCCGAGCGAGCATGCGGCGTTCGTCGATGCGCTGCGCGCCCGCTTGCTGGCCGACGCCAACCCGGCGGTCGATCCCGACGACGCTCGCTGCCTCGCCAGCATCGTGTCGCATGCGTGCCTGCGCCCCGATCACCTGTGGCGCGACCTCGGCCTCGACGGCCGCGAGGCCGTCTCCGCGATGCTCACGCGCTTTTTCCCGGCCGTGGCGGCGCGCAATACCGGCCAATTGCGCTGGAAAAAATTCCTTGCCCAGGATCTCGCGCTGTCGCGCGGCGAGGCCCCGGCGCCCGCGCCCGGTTGCCCCGGCTGCGAGGATTACGGGCATTGTTTTCCCGCGCCGCACGATCGCGTTTCGCCGCACTGACGCGTCGATCCCTTCGTTGTATGCTTGCGCGCATGACCCATCCCGACCTTTCGTCCCCGTCCGATTCCGCTGGCGCACCGCCGGCGTCCGAGCCGTCGTCCGCCCCGCAGGTGAACTTCCGGATGCGCATCCGGCGCGGCCAGACCGTCGCGCTCGGCCCCGGCAAGGTCACGCTGCTCGAAGCGGTGCGCGAGCACGGTTCGATCTCGGCCGCGGCGCGGCATCTCGGCATGTCGTACCGGCGCGCCTGGCTGCTGATCGACGAGTTGAACCGCTCGCTGCGCTCGCCCGCCACGCACTCGGAGCAGGGCGGCGCGAGCGGCGGCGGCTGCACGCTGACGCCGGTCGGCGAGCAGATCGTGCGGCTCTATCGCGAGATTGAAGAGGAAGCGCAGCGCCACTGCGCGAAGCAGCTCGCCGTGCTGACGGAGATGATGCAGCCCTGAGGGGGCGGTGACCGTGGGCGCGGCGGTCGAACGATGCCGCGCGGCGCGATGGATTTCATCGCGGCCCCGGTCGTGCGCGTTTGCGGCGGCTTGTTGTATCTGTTTGCACGCTGAGCCGGTCAGGTAACGCCTCCAACCCGTGTCAGCTTCCTGCTTTTCCTCTTGGGCACTGAGCCAATCGTGCCCGGCTTCCTGCTTTTCCGCTTGAGCACCGAACCGGTCGGGCCGTTCCGGCGATCAGCCTTGCCGCGTGCCGAACGCCTGCCCGGTCGCGCGTTCTGCTTCGCGTTCGGCCGCGCGCGCATGCGCGGCGATCGCATCCACCACCAGCGCCAGTTGCGCCGTGCGGATCCGGCATAGCGGTACCGCCTGCGCCTCGCAGGCCGCATCCAGCATGGCCTGTGCGTCGGTGTCGACGCGATCGGCCGCCATCACCACCAGATCGGCGTCGCTCACTCGCCGCTGCCACGCGGCGGACGTTGCCGGCGCGCCGTCATGCACCGCGACCGAACCGCCGGCCGCGCCCACCAGCCGCGCGATCGCCGCGTTCGATCCGGGCCGCCCGCCAACGTAGACGATCTTCCGCCCGCGCATCGCGCGCAGCGATGGCCGCGCGAAATCCACTTGCCCCGCATCCGCCTCGAACGCCTGTTCAAGCACGGCGGCTTCGCGCTTGGCCGTGTTCAGCGCGTGCAGCGCGTCGTCGAGCTGCTCGCGCAGCATTTGCACGCGTGCCTGTTCGATCTCGCGTTGCTGCTCGGCGGCCGCGGCGCGGCTGGCCAGCACGACCGCGTTCGCATCGCGTTCGGCGAGCGCGCGCCGCAGCCGCGCGAGTTCTGCCTGCGCGGCGGCGGCAGAACTCGCGA
>NZ_JAAGPF010000336.1 GCF_017104645.1 Burkholderia sp. Ac-20379 | reverse complement strand
GTAGAGAACGAGAAGACATGTGGTCAACTGGCAGGGGATAAGTGAAGTGCGATGCAGTATGACAGTGTGGGGGTGAGATGGAGATCAGAGAAGATCTGTGAGGTAGAGATCGTAGTGAGCACGGGTCGTCAGGAATATGTCGAAGTTAGGTAGCTCAAAGTCGATAGTAAGAAGGAATGTGTAGTGAGGTGTGCGGGGGGCAGGTGTGTAAGGGGCGTTGTTTTTTTTTTTTTTTTTC
>NZ_JAAGPF010000335.1 GCF_017104645.1 Burkholderia sp. Ac-20379 | reverse complement strand
GTCTGTGCCGCTTCGGCGGGCGTCAGGCGGCGCGTGTCGGTATCGACGGCCACCACGGCCGCCGGACGCACCGGCGCGCTCGCGTCGAGCGACACCACGGTGCGCCGCCCGGCCGCCGCGAACGCGATCGCGCAGTCGGCGGCGCCCGACAGATCGTCGGCAACAATCAGCAGACCGGACGTGCTCATCACGCGCCCTCGCGCACCGGGTTGCCGGCCCGCGCGCCGCTTCTCGCGTTGACGCGCTTGGCCACGGCAGCGGTCAGGATCGGCGAGGCGATCGCGGTCACCACCACACAGGCCGCCACCAGCAGCGTGGCCGACTTGGCCGCCTCGGTGTACACGGGGTTGGCCGCCGCGATCAGCGCCGGCACCGCCGCCGCATTGCCCGCGGTATTGGCCGCCGCCACGCCGGCCACGCCGGTGCCGCCCGTCAGGCGATCCGCGAAGTAGAGCGGCACGCCCGTCACGATCACCACCGCCACGCCCAGCAGGATGCCGAGCAGGCCGGCCTGCCAGACCTTGTGCAGATCGAGGCCGGCGCCGAGCGCCAGCGCAAAGAACGGGATCATGACCGGCACCGCGCGGCTCAGGAACTCGCGCATTTCGCGATCGAGGTTGCCGAGCAGCATGCCGAGCGCGAGCGGCAGGATGCTGCCGACCAGCGTGGGCCACGGGAATGCCGACAGGCCGGCCACGCCGAGCGTGACCATGGTCAAGAACGGGCCGGATTCGAGCGACATGATGGTGTACGCGCCGACATCCTCCGAGCGCCCGTACTGGCCCATCAGCGCCATGTAGAGGCCGCCGTTGGTGTCGTTCATCGCGGCCACCACGGCCAGCGTCGAGATGCCCGCGAACAGACCCGACGACACCGGCGCCTCGCCGAGGAAGTGGCCCAGCACGATGCCCGCCACGATCGCCGTGCCGACCTTGGTCGCGAACAGCGCCCCGCCCTTCTTCAGCAGGTAGGGCGTGGCCTTCACGTCGATGCTCGCGCCCATGCACACGTAGAACACGGCGAGGATCGGCAGCGAGCCGGTGAACAGCGCGTTGGTGAACGAGCCGAAAAACTTCGGCATGGTCGGCAGGAACGTCGCGATCAACGAGCCGATCAGCAGCGGGACGATCATCATCCCGCCCGGTACGCGCTCGATGGCGCGCTTGATGTGAATCTGAGCCATCCGTGTCTCCCCAGGCAATTTCTGTTTGAATCGATCACACTTTGACCGATTCGATCAAAACGGAGTGTAGCGACAACGCGAGATTCCTGCAATTGCCGGCTCACACGGGATTACCCTGATCGATTGGTGCAGAAAATCGCTCCATATTGACTGGATCGATCAAAATCTCGGTCATTCGGTCGGAACGCGCCGCGCGCGGCGCCTCCGCTACACTGGCGGGCCTCGCCTCCCGCAACCATCGAAACACTGCACAGGAACGTCATGAAAGTCGAGAAACGCCGCGAGGCGATGCTCAAAGCGGTGCTGTCCGGCATGAACGACGTCGCCGCGCTCTGCGAGCATTTCGGCATGTCCGAGGCGACCGTGCGCCGCGACCTGCGCGCGCTCGCCGACGAGCGGCGCATCGTGCGGACCTACGGCGGCGCGGCGTCGGTCGGCATGCACGAGCCGGAGGAATCGCTCGACACGCGGCGCTCGAGCTTTCGCGAACAGAAGGAAGCGATCGCGCGCGCGGCCGCGCGGCACGTACAGGACGGCGACACGATCTTTCTCGACGGCGGCACCACCACCGCCGCGCTCGCGCGCTGGCTGTCGGGGCGGCGCGACATCCAGGTGGTCACCAACAATCTGCTGGCCGTCGCCACGCTGGCGGCGGCCGAGGTGCGCGTGACGCTGATCGGCGGCGACGTGCGCCCGTCGAGCATGAGCACGCTCGGGCCGATCGCGCAGCTGGCGCTGTCGCGCGTCAGTTTCGACAAGGCGTTTCTGGGCGCGGACGGCGTGGTGGCCGGGCGCGGCCTGTGCGAGGCGTCGGCCGAGCAGGCCTATCTGAAGGAATGCATCGCCGCGCAGGCCGCGCAGGTGCTGGTGCTGGTCACGTCGAACAAGCTCGAGCGCGCGAGCCAGCAGCACTGGACGCCGCTCGACCGCAACTGGACGCTGGTCACCGATGCGCAGGCCGATGCGGCGCTGCTGGCGCGCTTCGCGCAGCGCAGCGAGGTGACGGTGGAGTGCGCGGCGCAGGACGCGTGATGCGCGCCCGGCCGCTGCCCGCGTAGTCGCGCGTCAGCCTTCGGCGCACAGGCGCGCGAAACGCCCGAGCACACCGAACGCCACCGGCGTGGCCCGCACGCTCGCATTCGGCGGCACCGCTTGCGCGCCGTGCTCGCCCGGCTCGGCGCGCAGGATCGCGAGATACGCCTCGATCGCCGCCTGCGGAAATTCCGGATGAAACTGCACGCCCCAGGTGCGCGCGCCGTAGCGAAACGCCTGGCACGCGTCGGCGTCGCTCGCGGCCAGCCGTTGCGCGCCGGCCGGCAACCGATGCACCGATTGGAAATGCACGACTTGCGCGTCGAAGCTCGCCGGCAGCGCACCGAACAGCGGGTCCGCCGCCGCATCGGCCGTCGTCGCGATGGTGACGGTGCCGATCTCGAAACGCCCGTCGCGGCGGTCGCCCACCTCGCCGCCCAGCGCCTGCCCGAGCAGTTGATGGCCATAGCAGATGCCGAGCAGCGCCGGGCCGTCGGCGGATTCGGCGCAATCGGCCAGCCAGCTGCCGAGCCGCTCGCTCCAGGCCTCGCGCGCCGTCACCATCGCATGCGAACCGGTCACGACGATCCCGGCGAAACCGCGCGGATCGGGCAGCGCGCCGGCGCCGCGCGCGTCGAACCGCGCCACCGGCAGGCCCGCCGCCGGATCGGATACGAGCCCGGCTTCGATCCAGTCGGCGAAATCGCCGTGGGCGGCGCGGATCGAGGCGAAGGTTTCGCCGGCAATCACGATCAGAAGCGGTTTTTTCATCGAACGGGAAGCGAGTGGCAGGACGGTGCGCCGATTGTACGCAGCGCCCCGGCGGCCGATAATACGCGCGACCGAGCAAGGACCTGTTCCCCGTGAGCACAAATCAAATCCCGCAGTTGATGGTGGAGATGGCGACGTTCGCGAAGGTCGCCGAAGCGGGCAGCTTCTCCGAGGCCGCGCGCCGGCTCGGCTCGACCCCGTCGGCCGTCAGCCGCGCGATCGCCCGGCTCGAGCGCGCGCTCGGCACGCGGCTGATCGTGCGCACCACGCGCAAGCTGCGGCTCAGCGACGAAGGCGAGGACGTGCTGCGCCATGCCGCCGAGCTGGTGGCCGCCGCCCGCTCGGTGATGTCGCTGGCGGAACGGCGCTCGGCCGAACCGGCCGGCACGTTGCGGATCAGCGCCCCGCGCGCGCTCGGGCGCTTTCTGATCCATCCGAACATCCCCGATTTCCTGGCCGCGCACCCGTCGGTGGACGTGGTGCTGAAGCTCGACGACGGGCCGCTCGACCCGGCCGCCGATCAGGTCGACATCGTGTTCCGCATCACCGACGATCCGCCGCCCGGCCTGGTCGGCCGCAAGCTGCTGCGCATCGAGCATGTGGTGTGCGCGACGCCGGCCTATCTGGCGCGGCACGGCGCGCCCGCGCATCCGCGCGATCTGGCCGCGCACAGCTGCGTGACGCTCAGCGAGGATCCGGTGGACACGCGCTGGCGCTTCGAGCAACAGGGAACGACGGTGGCCGTCGACGTGCGCGGGCGCTATGTCGCCAATCATTCGGGCGTGCGGCTCGAGGCGGTGCTGGCCGGTATCGGCATCGGCGGGGTGCCGCATTTCGTGGCGGCGGCGGCGCTGCGGGACGGCCGCGTCGAGCGTGTGCTGCCCGACTGGGTATTCAAGACGAACTACTACGGCGACGCGTGGGCGTTTTGCTCGCCGAGCCGCCACACCGCGCCGAAGATCCGCAGCTTCCTGGCGTTCATCGCGCAGCGGATCGGCGCGCCGGGCTGAGCGCGCCGGGCATCAGTCGTCTTCGCCCTCTTTCTTGAGGTCTTCCGTTGACTTTTTCATGGTTTCGATCATCTGGTCATGAGTCTGGCCGATCTTGCGCGTCATGTGCTGAACCAGCTCCTGGCCCACGCGATGCTCGTCCGGATCGACGCCGGGCGGCGCTTCGGCAACCGGCCCCGCGTGCCCCGTCATCCCGATCATCGGGTCGTCGGTCAGCGGCCCGAGCGCGGTGACCTCGTACTGCTCCGCCTGCTCAGCCGAATCGAGCACCGACGGCGCGATTTGCGCCATGAACGGCATCGCGTGGTTTTGCAGCGAGGCATGGGCCGGGTGAGCCGATGCGTTGGCGCCCGGCGCCGTGCGGTTGCGCGGACGCCCGCCGGCCGCGCGCTGCTGGGCCGCAAAGCTCGGCGGCATGTTCGACAGATGGCCCATCGAGACGCGGCGCGTGTTGTCGCCATGATCCTGCCGCTGCCCGTTCGCGGGCTGGCGCGTATCGGTGCGCGCGGTATCGACCGGCGCGTTCGTCAGATTGCGAAGGTTTGTCGTCACCATGATGGCGGGCTGTCTGTGTCGGATGGAAGCTTTCCATTTACACCCGAACGGCTGCGCCGTGCGCGCCGTCTGGCGAAGCCGGCGACCGATATGCGAAACGCACGGCGCGGCGCGGCTTATGCACAGGCATCCAGTATGCAAGGCCTGTGCATAAGCCGCGCGCGCCGGTTTTTTCAGCCGCAACGCCCGCGCGCCGGCGCACCATGAACGCGGCCCCACAGCCGCGGCGGAAAAAGCGGCGATCCATCGCGGCGTCGAGCGCCGCGCCGCGCTCGTGCGAAAATCCCGCCTTTGCCGCGCCCCGCGCGGCCCATGTCACACGAGAGGCTCCTTCATGAACGTCAACGAACAAATCGCCGCGCTGACCGCCGCCGAACTGCAAACGGCCGGCGCCAGCCAGGCCACCGCGATCGCGCTGTCGGTGCTGCTGCGCCACCTGCGCTCGCCGCAGCTCGGCCAACTGCTGTCGTCGGCCTTCGAGAATCACGAAGCCGTGATGCTGCAATCGCCGTGGCCCGACCAGATGCTGCATTCGTACGAAGCCACGCGCCGCCTGCTCGAAGGCGCGGCCGGCATCGAAACGCCGGACGACGGCAACAACGCCTGATCGCGCCCGGCGTCCCCGGGCCCGTGCCTTGCACGCCGCGCCGCTTTGCTGCGATCATGACGCCGTCGCGCTTCGCGCGGCCGGCCTTCGCTGCGCGCGTGCCGCCCCCGTTTCCGCTGCCGACGATGCCCACCGATTCCGAACGACCCAAGCGCCAACCGTCCGTCCGCACCCAGAACATCATCGCCGTGATCGCCGGCCTGATCACGTTCGCGGTCGGTGCGGGCTGGGTGATCTACAGCTACGTGGTCGATCGCGAAGCGCCCTATTTCGCGATCCCGCTGGTGTTCTCGGTGCCGGTGATCGTCGCGGTCGCGATCCGCAGTTTCTGGGACTGACGCCGAGGCCGACACCCGCCGCCGCGCGCCGCATTTCGCGCGGCGCGTGAATCTTTCCGCCACGCGCCTGTCCTACGCGCGGCGCCGGCCAGCCCCGGCCGCGTCCGTCCAATCGCCGTCATCCGCATGATTCGCCATCTGATCGCTTCCCTGCTGCGTCGTCCGCCTTCCGTGCGGCGCATTCTCGCCCTCTTCGTGATGACGCTCGCCACGGCGCTGCTGTCCGGCGTGTCCGGCCCGGCGTCGGCCGCCGCGCGTCACTGCGCCGCCCATCAGATCGCGCACGGCAAACGCTGCGTCGCGCGGCCCGTCAAGCGCGGCCATCATGCGGCGGCGCTCAAGCCGCGCCGTCATCCGGCGGTGCACCGCAAGCCGCGCCGCCGCGCGGTGCCCAAGCACAGCGTGGTATCGCACGAGCGCCTGCATCGCAAGCGCGCCGCACGCGGCACGAACGCGAAGCGCAAGCCGAAGCCGCCGGTGCGCCACGCGGCGCCCGCCATCGCACGAACGGCCGATCCGATCGGCGACTTCGCCAAGCCGCAGTTGCTGGCCGGCTGCGGTTACACGCCGGCCACCCGGCGCCTGCTGCGCTCGCGCTCGATCTACGTGGTGGACGAACGCACCGGCACCGTGCTGCTGGAGCGCAACGCCAGGCAGATCCGGCCGATTGCATCGGTCTCCAAACTGATGACGGCCGTCGTGTGGCTGGACCGCCGGGCGCCGATGGCCACCAAGATCCGCGTCACGGCGGCCGACCGCGACACCATCAAGTTCACCGGCTCGCGGCTGAAGGTCGGCTCGGTGCTGTCGCGCAGCGACATGCTGCACATCGCGCTGATGTCGTCGGAGAACCGCGCCGCTGCCGCCCTCTCGCGCGACTATCCGGGCGGCCGCCCGGCGTTCCTCGCCGCGATGAACCGCAAGGCCCGCGCGCTCGGCATGAGCAATTCGCACTTCGTGAGCCCGACCGGGCTGTCGCCGCACAACGTCTCGACCGCCCGCGATCTCGCGCAACTGGTGGCCGCCGCCAACCGCTACACGCCGATCCGCGCGTTCTCGACCGATCGCGGCCAGACCGTGCGACCGGGGCACGGCCAGTTGCGTTACGTGAATTCGAATGCGCTGGTGCGCGGCGGCGACCGGCGCATCACGCTGCAGAAAACCGGCTTCATCAACGAAGCCGGCCATTGCGTGGTGATCCGCTACCTGATCGACGGGCGGCCCGTCGACATCGTGCTGCTCGACGCGCCCGGCCCGGCCGACCATATCGCCGATGCGATCCGCATCCGCAACTGGCTGGCCTGCTCGTTGCATTGAGCGGGCCGGGCAGCGTTCAGCGCACCGTCGCGCGGCCCACTTCGTTCGAGCCTTGCCAGAGCCGGTAGCGCACGTCGTAGCCCACCGGCGCATACACCACCACCGGCAGCCGGCTGTTGTAACGCAACAGGAAGCCGTCGCCGCGGCCGATCACGAACCCTGTCTGCGGTGCGGCCGAAGGCGGACAGGCCATCATCGTCGACGCCACCGGCCCCACGTCGGTCACGCGGTACAGCGGATAGCCGGTGCCGGGCACCGTGTCATGCTGCAGTCGCGCCGGAAAGCTGCGGACGTTGCAATCGATCGGCAGCGTCTTGCCGACGATCACCTGCACGCGCACGTCCTCTTCGAGCGGCAGCGCCGGCAGCGCGATCACCGAGCGCTGCATGCCCGGTTGCGGCGCAGGATACGACGTCAGGTCGAGATTGGCCGCCGTGGGCGGCACCGGCGCGACGGGATTGGCGGGGACTGCGGCGGGCGCCGGCGCGGGCGTGCCGGTTTGCGCGAAGGCGGCGCCGGACGCGCACAGGGCGACAACGAGAGCGGCGGCAACGGACAGCCGGTTCGGACGATGCATGCGGATCTCCTGATCGAACGGATGGTGCCAAAGGGAATCGCGCCGGCACGCGAGGCCGTAGCGGCGAGCGCGGCGCGGGTTACGCGATTGTAATCTCCTGACACAATTCGCCTCGAACCATGCACGCCCCGCCCCTTTCTTACAGACAGCACATTTGGAGAACCCCACCATGCTGAGACTGCTCGGAACGCTCGGGATCGCAGCCGCCCTGGCAGGCTGCGTCGCCGCCCCTGGCGGCTACTACGACGGCTACGCCGATCCCTATTACTCGAACGGCTATGCCTACGGCCAGCCGGCCTACGCACCCGTCTACGGCACCGTGAACGTGTGGGGCA
>NZ_JAAGPF010000030.1 GCF_017104645.1 Burkholderia sp. Ac-20379 | reverse complement strand
TCGACTACATCGAGGTCTTTTACAATCGAACCCGTCGCCATAGTCATCTTGGCGGCCTGAGTCCCGAGGCCTTTGAACAAGCCGCGGCGTGAGGGTCAGGCGTGTCTAGTGTGCTCTGGGCAGTCCAAATCATAGGCCGGCAGCGTCTAGCATTCCCTGGGCAGTCCAGTCGAGGTACTGAATGACCGGCTTCGGGTAGTCAACCTTCACCCGTTGACCGGCTGCTTGAGATGGTGAGCGACGCCGAGCGGCCGCTGTCGGGCACGCCCATCGACTGACTGGTCATGGCCGGCCTCCGCCTTCAGATCTCTGACGTCGATAGATCGATATGCACGCGGAACTCAGGGCGCGTGCGCGCTAATCGAGCCACGAGATGCATGACTCAAGTCGATTCCTTGCCATTTGAATGTCGAGACACCGATGGCGACGCAACTCACGAAGATCGTCACCGATATCACGAGCATGATTTTGGTTTTCACGCCCATAAGGCTCCTAACACCGTTGTGATACAGGATTATCACTCAGTTGGACGTCGACCGCGACCGACCGCTTATGGCCGGAAGCTGCCATCAAAGCAGCGAAGCAAGCCCTGTCGGCTATACATAGGCCTATCGCAGCAGCTTCGCCTCCCCGTCGCAAAAACACGACGCAAGTCGCAATACCCCAACGCCAGACAACCTCCCACCAATTTTTAGATCAAACGTAAACAACTAGAAAAAATGTACAATACTGCATGACGCCCAACCCCGCCAAAGGCCCCCGCCCATGCGATCCGACGCCGAACTGCTCCTCCTGGACAAAACCACCGTCGAAACCCTGCTCCAACCCGACCACGTCCTAACCGCCGTTTCCGACGCATTCGACCTGCACCATCGCGCCGCGGGCCGCGTATTCCCGGTAATCCGCGAGCCTCTATCGACCGGCGGCGTATTCGGCATCAAGGCAGGCGACGTCGCGGGAGAGGCGTTGCTCGGCTTCAAGGCCGCCGGTTTCTGGCCCGCGAACCGCGAGCAGGGCGGCGAGCCGCATCAGGCCACCGTGATGCTGATCGATCCGGCCACGGGCCGGCCGCGCTGCGTGATCGACGGCAACGCGATCACCACGCTGCGCACCGGCGCGGCCGGCGGCCTCGGCCTGCGCGCACTGGCGAGGCCCGACAGCCAACGCGTCTGCGTGTTCGGCACCGGCGTACAAGCCCGCATCCAACTGGATTTCGCACTGCGAATGCTGCCGTCGATCACGACGGTGCATTACATCGGCTCGGACCGCACAGCCGGCGCGGCCAACGACGCGTTCGAAGCGCCGTTTCGCACGCGTTGCGCGATCTCGCCCGCCACCGACGCCAATGCGGCCGTGGCCGACGCGGACATCGTCATCACCGCCACGCCGGGCGGCCGCGTGCTGTTCGACGCGAGCGCCGTGCAGCCGGGCACGCACATCAACGCGGTAGGCGCCGACACGCAGGGCAAGCGCGAATTGCCCGATGGCCTGCTCGCTCGAACGCGGCTCGTGGTGGACGACCGCGAGCAGGCGCGCCGGATCGGCGAGGCGCAGTGGGCGCCGGAGCAGGAATGCGTCGAACTGGGCGAACTGCTGGCCGCACCGGCCTCGTTCGTGCGGGCGCGCGAGGACATCACGGTGTTCGACATGACGGGATTGGCGCTGCAGGATCTGACCGTGGCGCGGATGCTGGTCGAGCGCGCCAAGGCAGTCGGCGTGGGCACGCGCGTGGCATGGCCCTGGTAAGGCGGCCGGCGCCGCCCGCCGCCGGAATCGCTTACCAGCCGTAAAACCGCGGCCACACGGCCAGCGGCCCATCGTCGCCGATCGCCTGATATTCGGGATGCTGCGCCCCGGTCGCACAGGCATGATTCGGCAGGATCCGCAGCCGCGTGCCGACCGGCAACCGCGCGGCGATGTCGAGATCGGGCTCGCCGCTGCGCGAAACGATGCCGTGCTCCTGGTTCGCACTGCCGAGCAGGTAGCCGTCGAGCGGTGCGCCGTGCTCGTCGCACACCTGCCCGTAGCCGAAATCGTGCGCCTGGCGCTGCGTGCCGCGGTCGCGGCTCATCGCCATCCAGCCCGCGTCGACGATCGCCCAGCCCTTGTCCTCCTGATGCCCGATCACGGTGGTCAGCACGCTCAGCGCGATCTCGTCGGCGCGGCACACGCCCACGTTGTGCATGACCAGATCGAACAGCACGTACACGCCCGCGCGCACCTCGGTTACGCCGTCGAGTCGTTCGGCCGACAGCGCGGTGGGCGTCGAGCCGATGCTGACCACCGGGCATGGCAGCCCCGCGGCGCGCAGCCGGTCGGCCGCCTGCACGGCGCCGGCGCGCTCCTGTTCGGCGATCCGCACCAGGTCGGCCTGCGTGCTGTAGTCGTAGCTCGAGCCGGCGTGGGCGATCACGCCGCCGAGCGTCGCGCCGCCCGCCACGAGCGCGCGGCCCACCTCGATCAGCGCGGCGTCGCCGGGCTTGAGGCCGGAGCGGTGGCCGTCCACGTCGATCTCGATCCACACCTCGAACACGGCGCCGTGCTCGCGGCCGAACGCGGCGATCGCGGTGGCCGACGCGAGGCTGTCGGCCACCAGCTTGAGGTCGCAGCCGCGCTGGCGCAGCGCGAGCGCCTGCGGCAGCTTGGCGGCGGCCATGCCGACGGCGTAGACGATGTCGTCGATGCCCTGCGCGAAGAACTGCTCGGCTTCCTTCAACGTGGAAACGGTGATGCCGCGCGCGCCGGCCTCGATCTGCGCGCGCACCACCGGCTCGCACTTGGTGGTCTTCACGTGCGGCCGGAACCGCACGCCGAGCGCGTCGAGGCGCTGCTGCATGCGCGCGATGTTGCGCGTCATGCGCGGAACGTCGATCAGGGCCGACGGGGTGGGGAGTGTATCGAGTCGCATCGTGACGGATCCTGAAAGGGCCGGCGCCAACACCCCGCGAGGCAGCGCGCGCCGGTCGAGTCAAATTGACAGAATGTATTGAATTGGACACAATGTCTCGAAATCAGTCAAGACCGATTCTCCGTCTCCGTCCCCGTTCCTTGCCTCCATCTCCAGTGAGCCATCGATGAGCCAGCCGAATCTCCCGACCTACGCCGACGTCGCCGCCGCCGCTTCCCGCATCGCGGGCTTCGCCCATCGCACGCCCGTGCTGACCTCGCGCACGGTGGACGAAGCGCTGGGTGCGCAGGTGTTCTTCAAATGCGAGAACTTCCAGCGCATGGGCGCGTTCAAGTTCCGCGGCGCGTTCAACGCGCTGTCGAAGTTCAGTGACGCGCAGCGCAAGGCGGGCGTGGTGGCGTTCTCGTCGGGCAACCATGCGCAGGCGATCGCGCTGTCGGCGCGGCTGCTCGGCATGCCGGCCACCATCGTCATGCCGCACGACGCGCCGGAGGCGAAGGTGGCGGCCACGCGCGGCTACGGCGGCCGCGTGGTGATCTACGATCGCTACCGCGACGACCGCGAGCAGATTGGCCGCGATCTGGCCGAGAAGGAAGGGCTGACGCTGATCCCGCCGTACGATCACGCCGACGTGATCGCGGGGCAGGGCACCGCGGCGGCCGAGCTGATCGCCGAAACCGGCCCGCTCGACGCGGTGTTCGCGCCGCTCGGCGGCGGCGGGCTGCTGTCGGGTACGGCGCTGGCCACGCGCGAGCTGTCGCCGGGCGCCGCGATCTACGGCGTGGAGCCGGAAGCCGGCAACGACGCCCAGCAATCGCTGGCGGCCGGCCACATCGTGCGCATCGACACGCCGAAGACGATCGCCGACGGCGCGCAAACCCAATATCTCGGACAACTGACGTTCCCGATCCTGCGCCGCGACGTCACCGCCATCCTCACGGCCAGCGACGCCGAGCTGGTGGACGGCATGCGCTTCTTCGCGTCGCGCATGAAGATGCTGGTCGAGCCGACCGGCTGCCTCGGCTTCGCGGCCGTGCGCCAGATGAAGGATCGCCTCGCCGGCAAGCGCGTGGGCGTGATCATCAGCGGCGGCAACGTCGACCTCGAGAAGTTTGCCGCGCTGACGGCCGCCGCCGGCTGATGCCGGTTTGATTCCCGTTCTCTACTGCGGCGTCCAGCGATACACCACGATGCTGGAGCCGTTGTAGTTGTCCTTGGTGATCACGTATTCGCCGGTGGAGCGCAGATAGGCGCGCAGGCCGAACATCGAATCGACGTCGTTGCCGACATCCATCGCCGTCGAATTAGTATTGACCAGCGTGGTGACGAGGCTGCCGGTGCTCAGGTCGAACACGTCGATGTTCGGCACCGTGTGCACGTAGCCGACGAACAGGTAGCGCCCGGCCACCGCGATCGTCTTCGGGTTCGGGCTGCTCAGGTCGATCACCGGGTTCGGCGTGCGGTTGCCGGCGAGCCAGCCGTGATACACCTCCAGATGGCCGTTCATGGCCGTCCAGTCCCAGCTTCCCGCAATGCCTTGCGCCAGCACCATCGTGTCGGTGGGCGCCTGATAGATCACGCGCGTGATCGGCTTGACGGTGCCCGGCACCGGCATCGCCACGCCCGCGCGCCACGACGGCTTGCCGCTCGCGTCGAAGCCCGCGAACGGGTAGTGCGTGACCTGGCTCGAACCGGACATGCCGGCCCACACGTCGCCGTTCTCGTCGATCGAAAAGCCGCCCGTGACGATCGCGTTGGTGCCGAACAGCGCGCCGGGCAGCGAGCCGTCCGGAATCGCGATGTAGCCGCTCGCGGCCGGGTTGAAGTGATAGAAATTGTAGATGTCGGGGTTCTGGCCGGTGGCGACCAGGATCCGGTTGCCGCCCACGCTCGCGAGCTGGCCGAAATGCTGGCCGCGCTGATAATCCGTCATCGACAGCCGCGGATCGTTCGGATAGCTGAACGGATCGACCGTGTTCGCGACGAACTGGCCGCCCGCGCTGCCCGAATAGATGTTCATGCCGCTGTAGAACAGCGCGCCGTCGGTGACGGGGTCGGGCGCGGCCACCGCCTCGAAGTTCAGCGCCTGCAGTGCCCACGCGAGGTTGCCACTGCCGTCGTAGGCCTGCAGATCGGTCGTGCCGTTGCGGCCGAGATCCCAGCCGCCGCCCCACGGGTTGTTCAGCACGTACAGCACGCCGGCCGCATCGCGGCCGATGCCCACCACGCGCGTGAAGCGCTGCGCGCCCACCTGCCCCTTGATGCCGGTGGTGGCGTCGAGATAGCCGCCCGTCACACCGAAGGTGCCCGCCAGCGCAGGCTGGCCCGCGATCGCATACCGCTTGATGTTCATGTCGGGGCCACTGTCGCCCACCATCAGCTGGCCGCTCGGCGCGTCGTAGTAAAGCGCCGACGGCCGCGCGCTCGCGCCGATCTGGATCGTGTTGAGCTGCGTGCCCGTGGGGCCGATCTCGACGACCGTGCCGCTGTTCTTCTGCGCGACCCACAGGTTGCCCGCCGCATCGAGCGTGAGCGCGCCGGGCGTGGCGATCGGGATGTCGCGCTGCCAGACGCCGTCGGTGGTGAACACGCGCACGCGGTTGCTGAAGTAGTCGCTCGCATACAGCAGCGTGCCGGCCGTGGCGAGGCCGGTGATCACGTCGACCTTGGTGAGGTTGTCCCACACGCTGACCTTGATCGCCAGATCGCGCAGCCCCGTCGCGCGGTTGTAGCGCGCCACCGTGCCGGTCAGCTTGGCGCCTTGCAGCGGCGTGAAGATCGAGGTGGCGTTGCCGGTGATCGCACCGCCCTGAAATTCGGCATGGGTTCCGATCGAGCCGAGCGTCTTGCCGTTCTGATAGACGCCCACGCCGCCGGCGTTCTCGTCCCAGAACGACGCGGTGTAGATCGTGCCTTCGGGCGCGACCCACATCGAGCGCGCGCCGTTGCCGACGTGCGAGGCGATCGTGCCGTAGGTGTTGGCGATCCAGTCCGTCGAGGTCTGCGCGAGGGCCGCGGGCGTCAAGGCGGCGAGGCAGACGGTGACGATGACGGCGCGCATGCGTTGCATGACCATATCGAGTTCTCCTGACTAAGTTGAAACCGGCGCGGGCGGCGGTGACGCAGCCGCCGGCCGCACGCCGGACGACGCGCGGAGATCCGCGCGCACGGGCCGCGCGTGAGCGGCCCGCTTGTTTCAAACAGATAGCACAGAGAAATCGGAAAAATATTCCGCTGGCGGCGATTCACGCGCGTGGTGCGCGAGTGTCGCCGTCGTGCGACGGAATGGTTGTCGCGCTGTCATGCCCCTGCCACGGGGATCGAGGCCATGCCGTGCTCCGTTTCTCGGATGGCAACGGCATGCGGTAATTGTTTCGGATCACGAAGCAGGGCGGGGGTGACGGGGGGCAGCGCAAGCGCCGCGAGCGGGCGCTTGCCGAGGAACGATGGCCGCGTGTTCAGTCCGCTTGCAGCGGCAGGATCTCGATCCAGTTCGCGCCCTTGCCGCAGGCGATGCGGTCGGCTTGCGTGAGCGCGCCCGTGGCCGGATCGACGCGATACAGCGAGATCGAATCGGACAGCTCGCCGCTGGCCGCGAGCAGCGCGCCGTCCGGCGAGAGGCGAATGCCGCGCGGCTGCGGCTCGGTTTCGATGCAGCTCGCGTAGTGCAGCGCGCGGTTCTCGCCCACACGGAACGTGATCAGGCGGTTCGCGGTGCGCTCGGTGGCGAACACGAAGCGGTTGTCGGGCGTGACCGCCAGATCGGCGGCCCAGATCACCGGGCTGGTGGGCGCGGGCGGGCGCGGCGCGCCGTGGCCGAGATGCGCGATGCTCGGCGCGAGATCCGACACCACCGGCTCGCCCAGCTCGCCCGTGACGGGATCGCGCGGCACGGCCAGCACGGTGCCGTGGAATTCGCCGATCACGTAGAGCGTCGCGCCGTCCGGCGCGAGGCGCAGGTGGCGCGGGCCGAAGCCGGCCGGCGTGGCCAGCTCGCCGCGCGCGATCAGCGCCGCTTCGTTGCCGGCGCGCGCGATGCCGTAGAACAGCACGCGGTCCGAGCCGAGCGAGGCGGCGTAGGCGTAGCGGTCGTCGTCCGAGAGAATGATCGAATGCGCGTTCTTGATGTGATCGATGAATTGCAGCGGCGCGCCGTCGCCGCTTTCGAGCCGGCGCGCGTCGAACACGAACAGGCGGTTGCCGCCGTACGACGCGCCGAACAGCAGGCGCGCGTCGCGATCCACCGTCAGGTAGGCGAGGCTCGCGTCGATCGGCGTGGCGAAGCGTTGCGTGAGCGTGCCGTCCGCGCCGATGTCGTAGCCGACGATGCTCGGCTGCGCGCCGCGCGTGGCGACGAACAACTGCTTGCCGTCGCGCGTGGGCGCCTGCGGCATCACCACGGTGCCGGCCGGCGTGCGCGCGACGGCGGCCAGGCGGGCCTGCGCGGCGTCGAGATGATAGATGCCGAGGTCGCCGTCCTCGGCGTTCGAGACGGTCACGACGTGGGTGGGGGACAGCGGAGTGGTCATCGGGGGATCGGGTCGGGACGTGGAGGGAGACGCGGGCGGTTGAGCGCCGCCGCAAGTGTTACGTCATCATACAACCGGGCGAAAGGGCCGTGCAATCGTGCGGCGGCGGAACTCGGTGTAAACGCCGAGTCATTGGAAAACGCACCGCGGCGCGCGATGGCCGCGGTGCGCTCGGTGTTTCCGCGCTTACTTCTTCAGCCGGTAGCCGGTCCGGAAGATCCACGACACCACGAACAGCAGCGCCACCAGGAACCCCAGCGTCATCGCCAGGCTGATGCCCACGTGCACGTCGGCCATGCCGAAGAACGCCCAGCGAAAGCCGCTGACCAGATACACGATCGGGTTGAACAGCGAGACGACGCGCCAGAACGGCGGCAGCATGTCCACCGAATAGAAGCTGCCGCCGAGGAAGGTCAGCGGCGTGACGATCAGCATCGGCACCAGCGAGAGCTTCTCGAAGCCGTCGGCCCAGATCCCGATCACGAAGCCGAACAGGCTGAACGTGATCGACGTGAGGAGCAGGAACAGCACCATCCAGACCGGATGCAGGATGTGCATCGGCACGAACAGGCTGGCCGTGATCAGGATGATCACGCCGAGGATCACCGATTTGGTTGCGGCCGCACCCACATAGGCGGTCACGATTTCCCAGTACGACACTGGCGCGGACAGCACCTCGTAGATCGTGCCGGTGAAGCGCGGGAAGTAGATGCCGAACGAGGCGTTCGAGATGCTCTGCGAGAGCAGCGACAGCATCACGAGGCCCGGCACGATGAACGAGCCGTAGCTGATGCCGTTCACGGCGCTGATTCGCGAGCCGATCGCGGAGCCGAACACCACGAAATAGAGCGATGTGGAAATCACCGGCGCGATGATGCTCTGGGTCAGGGTGCGCAGGGTACGGGCCATTTCCGCGCGGTAGATCGCGCGAATTGCGTGCAGATTGATCATTCGGGGTCCTGTCGGTCAGGCGGAGGCGGGCGTGGGCGACGCGGCGCGGCCGCCGTCGATCAGGCTCACGAAGATTTCCTCGAGCGAGCTTTGCGAGGTTTGCAGATCGCGGAAGCGGATGCCGGACTGCGCGAGCGCGGCCAGCAGCGTGGCGATCGCCTGATCGCGCTCCACCTCGTAGGTGTAGACGAGTTCGGCGCCCTGCTTGGCGAGCTCGAGGCGGAAGCCGGCCAGCGCTTCGGGAATCGCGTCGAGCGGCGTATCGAGCTGCAGCGTGAGCTGCTTCTTGCCGAGCTGGCGCATCAGTTCGGTCTTTTCCTCGACCAGCACGATCTTGCCGCCGTTGATGATGCCGATGCGGTCGGCCATCTCCTCGGCTTCCTCGATGTAGTGGGTGGTCAGCACGATCGTCACGCCTTCGGCGCGCAACTGGCCGACGAGCTTCCACATGTCGCGGCGCAGCTCGACGTCCACGCCGGCGGTCGGCTCGTCGAGGAACAGCAGGCGCGGCTCGTGCGAGAGCGCCTTGGCGATCAGCACGCGGCGCTTCATGCCGCCCGACAGCGTGAGGATCTTGTTGTCGCGCTTGTCCCACAGCGACAGCGCCTTCAGCACCTTCTCGATGTGCGCCGGGTTCGGGGCCTTGCCGAACAGGCCGCGGCTGAACGAAACCGTCGCCCACACCGATTCGAACGAATCGGTGGTCAGCTCCTGCGGCACGAGGCCGATGATTTCGCGTGCGGCGCGGTAGTGCGTGCGGATGTCGTGGCCGCCCACGCTGACGCTGCCTTCGGTCGGCGTGACGATGCCGCAGATGGCGCTGATCAGCGTGGTCTTGCCCGCGCCGTTCGGGCCGAGCAGGGCGAAGATCTCGCCGGGGCGGATCGACAGGTTGACGTCGTCGAGCGACTTGAAGCCGGACGCGTAGGTTTTCGACAGATGGGAAACGGTCAGTATCGGTTCTTGGCTCACGGTCGAATCGGTGCGGTGCGGCGGCCGGTGCGCGCGCGGGCTGGATGGCCGCGCGGCACCGGGCCGGCCGGTGACGGGAACGCTATGTTATCAATCGCGCTATCGATATGTGCGTGACAGGATAGCGACGCCGGCCGGCGGCGTCAGCGGCACGCCCGGACGGGCGAAATGATCGCCGCGTTGATGCGATTCGGCGAACAATGCATGCGTATTTCATTGTTTTGTTCTTGAAATCGCTCGGATGCACGGCTGCCCGCCTTCGATAACGGCCGTTTCGGGAACGCAGCGTTGCGCTCGGGCGCGGCGCGCGCACGAGGCGATCGGCAAGGGCCGCGCCAACGCCGCGCATCGCCCGCGCGAACGGCCTTCGGTATCATCGGCGGGCTTCCCCCAAATCGATTCGTCTCCCGTTCTTCATTGCAAGGCCCCCATGCGCGTGCGTTCCTGGTTCGCCCGACAATCCCCGCTTTCGCGCAGCATCCTGCTGATCCTGTTGTCGATGTTCTGCTTCGCGCTCGTCGACGCGCTCGGCAAGGCCGTGGCGTTGCGCTATCCGGCCAACGAGGTGACGTTCTTCCGCATGGCGTTCGGGCTGATCCCGGCTATCGCGATGTGCCTCGGGCGCGGCCGGCCGCCGGTGCTGGCGCGGCTGCGCACGCTCGATCTGCGCGGCCAGACGCTGCGTGCGCTGACGCTGCTCGGCGCATCGGGGCTGTTCTTCGCGGGCCTGCCGCATCTGCCGCTCAGCGAGGCGGTGGCGATAGTCTATTCGGAAGCGCTGTTCGTGATCGTGCTCGCGCCCATCGTGCTGCGCGAGACGTTGCAGCGCCGCAGCATCGTGGCGGCGGTGGCGGGGTTCATCGGCGTGCTGCTGGTGGTGCGTCCGCAAGGTGCGCAGTCGAGCGCGCTCGGCGCGGCGCTGCTGCTCGGCAGCGCCCTATGCGGCGCGTTCTCGATGATCCAGATCCGGCGCATCCGCGCCAGCGACGATTCGAGCATGACCGTGCTGTTCTTCACCGTGTTCGGCACGGTGGCGACGGGCCTCTCGCTGCTGCTGGCATGGCGCGCGCCGTCGTTCGGCGATCTGCTGGTGATGGCGCTGCTCGGGCTGTTCGCCACCGCCGGCCAATTGCTCTACACGATCGCCGTGCGCGGCGCGGACGCCGCCGTGCTGGCGCCGTATTCGTACACCAGCATCATCTGGGCGACGATCTTCGGCTATCTGGTGTGGGGCGAGACTGTGCCGTTCCTGTCGGCGCTGGGGATCGGGCTGATCGTCGGCGGCTCGATCGCGGTGGCGATTCGCGAGGAGCCGCCGGAAGGGCCGGCGCTGTGAGGCTGGCTTGAGCGGCCTGGCGGGCATCATCACGGCATCCGTGCCACACCATTAGAATTCCTGATACTCAGCTTACCTATGCTGTTTTCCTGAACCTGTCGCCCTACACTCGTTTCCACGGCGCATCGCCAGACATGGCCGATGCACGCCGCCTTGGAGACCGGAGACGATGGTGAACAGACAATTACTTGAAGACCTGCCGCTGCGCCCCTTTCATGTGGGGGTGGCCTTCAGCGGAACAGGTGGGCAATTCAGCGACGGCTTTGTGCTCGGCATCATCGGCATTGCCGTCAGCATGGCGGCCGGCCCGCTGCATCTCGATGCGGTGTGGATGGGGCTGCTCGGCGCGGCCTCGCTGGCCGGGCTGTTCTTCGGCAGCATGCTGGCCGGGCCGATCGCGGATCGCTACGGACGCCGTACGATCTTCGCCTACGACATGCTGCTGTTCGCGGTGGTGTCCGCCGCGCAATATTTCGTGACCTCGCCCACGCAATTGCTGGTGCTGCGCGTGATTCTCGGCCTGATCCTGGGCGCCGATTACGTGGTCAGCAAATCGCTGGTGACCGAATATTCGCCGCGCCGCTATCGCGGCCGCCTGCTCAGCGTGCTTGCTGCGGCCTGGGCCGCCGGTTACGTGGGCGCGTATCTGGCCGGCTTCGCGATGAAGGACATCGGGCCGGACGCGTGGCGCATCATGCTGGCCGCGAGCGGCGTGCCCGCCTTGCTGATCCTGCCGTTTCGCCTGATCGTGCCGGAATCGCCGATGTGGCTCATGAAGCGCGGCCGGGGCGACGAAGCGCGCGCCATCATCGCGCGGCGCTTCGGGCC
Source organism: Burkholderia sp. Ac-20379 (assembly GCF_017104645.1). Taxonomy (GTDB): domain Bacteria; phylum Pseudomonadota; class Gammaproteobacteria; order Burkholderiales; family Burkholderiaceae; genus Burkholderia. Next base: position 28,523 of record NZ_JAAGPF010000030.1, on the reverse strand, counting down.
GAACGTGATGCTGCCCGAGCCGGCCGCCGCGCCGCAGCAGCATGGCGGCGCGTGGGCCGAGCTGTTCTCGCCGCGCTGGCGCCGCAACACGCTGGTGGGTTGCGTGTTCTACGCGTGCCAGGTGATTCCCTATTTCGCACTCGGCACCTTCGCGCCGAAGGTGCTCGAAGCGCTGCACGTGAAGGACAAGTTCCTCGGCGGCCTCGTCTACAACGTGCTGATCTTCGCGGGCGCGGTGATCGGCCTGCTGCTGATCGACCGGATCTCGCGCCGTCAATTCCTGATCGGCACGTTCTATCTGGCGGCGCTGGGCCTGGCGGTGCTCGCCTACGGCAATTTCGGGCCGGTCGGCACGATGCTCGCGTTCGGACTGTTCGCCTGCGTGCTGTCGGCAGCCGCGAACCTCGAATTCGTCTATCCGCCCGAATTGTTCCCCACCCATCTGCGTGCCTCCGGCGTGGGCCTCGCCGTCGCATCGAGCCGCTTCGGTTCGGCGATCAGCACGTTCCTGCTGCCGCTCGCGGTGCAGCACGTGGGCGTGCACGCGGCGCTCGGCGCCTGCGTGGCCGTGCTGCTGTTCGGCGGCGTGTTCTGTCACAAGCTGGCGCCCGAAACCGGCCGCGACAACCTCGCCGACATGACGGCCGACGAACCGGCGGCTGCCGCGGCGGCGCACGATACGCATGCCGGGGCGCGCGCCCCTCGAACCCGAGCCTGACGCGCAACGCGAACGCGTGCCGCGCAGGCCCCTCCACCAGGAACCGAGATGTTGCCGAACAAACCGATCGATATGCATGCCGTGCAGGTGTTCGTCGCCGTGGCCGAGGAGGGCAGCATGTCGGCCGCCGCGGCGCGCATGGGCATGTCGCAATCGGGCGTGTCGCAGATCGTCCGGCAACTGGAGGAGGCGCTCGGTGTGGTGCTCGTGAACCGCACCACGCGGCCGCTCACGCTGACGCCGTTCGGCATCGCGCTGCGCAACCGCGGCGCGGTGCTCAGCGAGGAGATCGCGAATCTCAAGGCGCAGGTGCTCGAGGCCGGGCGCGGCATCAAGCCGGATTTGCGGATCGGCCTGGTGGATTCGTTCGCCTCGACCTGCGGCTCGGTGTTCACGAAGGCGCTGCTCGGCAAGGTGTCGCAACTGTCGATCCGCACCGGCCTGAGCCCGCAGCAGGGCGAGGCGCTGCTGCGGCGCGATCTCGACCTGATCGTGACCAGCGATCCGCTGATCGACGCGAACGACGTGGTGCGCTACCGGCTGTTTTCCGAGCGCTACTTCGTCATCACGCCGAAGGATTTTCGCCAGCCGGTGCGCAGCCTCGACGAGTTGCGCGAGCTGGGCACGCACCTGCCGATCGTGCGCTTCAACCGCTCGTCGCAGGTGGGCATCCAGATCGACCGCTATCTGCGCCGCATCGACGTGCGGTTGCCGAACCGGCTCGAACTCGACAACGCCGACGCGCTGACCTCGATGGTGGCCGAAGGCATCGGCTGGGCGATCACCTCGCCGATGTGCCTGCTGCAAGGCATCACGCATGCGCCGAACGTCGCCGTGCATGTGGTGGAGAAACTGGAATTGGCGCGCTCGCTGTATCTGGTGGCGCGCCGCGACGAGTACAACGCATTTTTCGACGACGCCTGCGATACCGCGCACGGCGTGATCGAGACGTCGTTCCTGCCGAGGGTGAAAGCCGTCGGCGGAAAGATCGAACAACTGATCAGCTTAGGAAACAGGGCATCTTATGAGTGAGCAGAACCAGGCCGGACAACGCATCGAGCGCGATTACGTGGGCGACGTGACGATTCCCGGCGGCCGGCTGTATGGCGTCAACACCGTGCGCGGCGTCGACAACCTGACCGTGTCGCCGCTGAGCATCGCCCACTATCCGGCGTTCCGCGATGCGTTCGCACAAGTGAAGTGGGCCGCCGCGCTGGCCAATCGCGACAACGGCGTGATCGGCGCGGCGCAATGCGACGCGATCGTCCAGGCGTGCCGGGAAGTGATCGAGGGCCGCTTCGACGCGTCGCTGGTGGTCGATCTGATGGAAGGCTCGGGCGGCACCTCCACCAACATGAACTTCAACGAAGTGATCGCCAACCGCGCCCAGCAGATTCTCGGGCACCCGGCCGGCAGCTACGAGGTCGTGCATCCGAACGATCACGTCAACCGCTCGCAATCGACCAACGATGCGTATCCGGCCGCGCTGAAGATCGCCACCTACGCGATGTTCGCGCCGCTGATCGGCGAAGTGACGCAACTCGCTGCGCTGTTCGACGCGAAGGCGGCCGAGTTCGCCGACATCCTGCATCTGGGCCGCACTTGTCTTCAGGATGCCCAACCGATGCGGCTCGGTCAGGTGTTCGGCGGCTATGCGGCGCTGACGCATCGCCTGGCCGACGAACTGGCCGCCGTGCGCGACAAGCTGCGTACGCTGCCGCTCGGCGGCACCGCGATCGGCACCGGCTTCGGCGCGCCGGCCGGCTATCGCGCCGCCGCGTATGCGCATTTGCGCGACGTGACGGGCGTGAACTACGAGGCGCCGGCCAATTCGTTCGACGCGATGCAGAACATGGACGTGTTCTCGCGCGTGTCGGCCGAGCTGCGCACCTGCGCCGTCTCGCTGGCGAAGATCGCCTCCGACCTGACGGTGCTGTCCTCCGGCCCCGTCGGCGGGCTCGGCGAATTGCGCCTGCCCGAAGCGCAGGCCGGCTCGTCGATCATGCCGGGCAAGGTGAACCCGGTGCTGCCGATGGCGATGATCCAGTTGAGCTTCGCCGTGGTCGGCAACGACGTGGCGGTGGCGCAGGCCGTGCAATACGGCGAACTCGAGATCAACCACTTCGAGCCCGTGGTGGCCTCGCGCGTGTTCGACAGCATCGCACTGCTGACCAACGGCATCGCGCGCTTCGCGCAAAAGTGCGTGAACGGCATTCAGGCCGACGCGGCGCGCAATGAGCGGCACTTGCTGGATTCGATGGCGGTGGCCACCGCGCTGGTGCCGAAGATCGGCTATGCGCGCGTCAGCAAGCTCGCGCGTCAATCGGTGGCGGAAGGGCGGCCGCTGGTCGGCATCCTGGAAGAAACGGGGCTGCTGTCGCAACAGGACACGCTGAAGGAAATCGACGCGGCGTCGCATCCGGTGTTCGATGCGTAAGATGGCACCCTGACGACAAGGCGTACGCGCGCCCGGAACGGTTCCAGGCGCGCGCGCCCACGATGGAGCGAACGATCGGCATGTTGGGAAAAGACGAAGTATTGACGTGGCTGCGGCAGCGCGGCATTCCGTTTGCGTACGAGCAGCACGACGCCGTGCTCAACATGGCCGAATCGGGCCTGTTGACGCTGACGCTCGACGGCGCGCGTTGCAAGAACCTGCTGTTGCAGGACAAGAAGGGCCAGTATTTCCTGGTGGTGACCACCTCGAACAAGGCGCTCGATCTGAGCGGGGCCGCCGAGGCGATCGGCAGCAAGCGCCTGTCGTTCGCGTCGGGCGACACGTTGTTCGAACTGCTCGGCATTCGCACCGGCTCGCTGAGCCCGCTCGCGCTCGTCAACGATGCCGCGCGGCGCGTGCGCTTGATTCTCGACGCCGATCTCGAAGGCGAGCCGGTGTTCCTGTTTCATCCGCTGGAGAACACGGCGAGCGTCGCGCTCGCGCGCGCGGCGTTCGAGGCCTTCCTGGCGGGCCTCGAGCGACCGGTCGAGTGGCTGGCGTTGCCGGCGCGCGTGGCGGCGGGCGAATGAGGACTCGCGGCGTGGTGGCGCGGTCGTCCCGATTCGGCACACACTTTCGTCACACTTATCACAGTCGCGCCACAATCGCCGCCGTATTCCGCGTACGATTCATACGTCGAGGTCAACTGCTTTGAGCCTCGAACCTTGAACAAGGTGTTGGCCGGCAGATCGATGATTCGATCCGCCGGTTTTTTTTCGTCCGGCGGCCTTGCACCGGATGGGCGGGCCGGCCGCGGCGATGTCGAAATTGGATGGATCGGTGTCGCAAGCGTACTAGCCCGGGTCCGGCATTTCGAATAACTTGGACGGCTCCTTATCCGACCGTTTGGAACCGACATGTCCGACTTCATCACCGTTTTGCGCGAAACCTGCCCCGTCCCCGTCGTCGACGCCACGAAGTGGAAGCGCATCGGCGGCGATCCGCACACCGTGAACCTCAACGCGTACCTGTCCAAGGATGGCAGCAAGATCATGGGCACCTGGATCTGCACGCCGGGCAAGTTCGAAGTGAACTACGAGAAATGGGAGTTCTGCCACTTCCTCGACGGCTATTGCATCATCACGCCGGAGGGCGAGGAGCCGAAGCATCTGAAGGCCGGCGACGTGTTCGTGATCGAGCCGGGCATGAAGGGGACGTGGGAAGTGGTCGAGACGGTGCGGAAGTATTTCGTGTTTGCCTGATCGGCAGGGCGCGAGGGCACGTATCGACCTGCCCTCGCGAGGTGCGCCGCGCTACCGGACGTTGACCACCGCGGTTCGCGTCACATTGGGCGCGGCGCTGCTGATGTATCGAATGACTTCCCTGCCCTTGAAGTCCGGATCCGATGTGTAGAACACCTGAGTTCCCCGGATCGTGCGTCCGTTGCATTGGCTGCTGCCCGGCGAGTTGATGGGGAATTCGCCGTCCCTGATTTGCAGCCTCCCATGCTGCGGCGCCTGAACCGTCGTGATTGTCGGGATCGCCAGAGCTTCGCAATTTTTCCGCCAGGCACCGTGGGAGCTGAGCAGGATCGACGCGCCGGACACGGTCGATTTTTCGGTCGCGCCTGGATCGGGCGCGTTCGTCGCGGAGCGTGGAGGCGGCAAGGCCGACTCCGCCACGCGAACCGCGCGTTGCCGGCGCCATTCGGCAAGCTGAACTTGAGCGCGTGCGTTGACCTCGGCGATCCAGGCGGCCGGGATTGCGAAGTTGATGTTCTCGGCTTCGGACGAGGCGACCGCGCTCGTCGTGATGCCGATCAGTCGGCCCTCGCTGTCGAACAGGCCGCCGCCGCTCGAGCCGTGAGAAATCGGCGCCGTGAACTGAATGTGGTTCACCGCGCCCGAAAGGTCATGATCGATTGCGGAAATCAGCCCATCGCTGAGCGTATTTTCGCGGCCCAAGGGCGAACCGATTGCGAACACGCGTTCCCCGATCTTGATGGTTCTCGACGGGGCGATGCTCACCACGGGCGCATGGAAGTTCTCGACCGCGACGATACACAGGTCGCGCTCGGCATCGGGCGCGACGAGACGCGCGCCGTAGCTCACGTTCTGGTGGACGATCGCGATCGAGCGCCCGCCGGACAGCACATGGCAGTTCGTCACGAGCCGCCCGTCTCCCACTGCCACGGCGCTTCCCAATTGTCGCGACGTCCCGGTGTTGACCACCACGGTCCAGACGCTCGGCGCCAGCTTCTCGTACAGGCTCGACGCATCGTTGATCTGCTGTGCAGAACACATATCGGCTGCCGCGCAGAGAGCGGCGGCGAGCAGCAGCGCCTTGCGCCGGATCGCGATGATTGGCTTATTGAGCATGATCGTCCTTCGGCAGCAGGCCTTCCAGCGAGTTCATCGATACCGCGCCTCGGCGTTGATTCGGCGGCGGGCTGTCGCTGGCTTCGGGCAGGGTGGGTTGACGCGCCGGCGAACCGCTCCGCGCGCCGTTATCGGCAATCCGGTTGCCGTGCTGCAAGCGAATTTCGCTGCAGCCTTGCAGCAGGCCATCGCGTTTGAGGCCGTTCGTCAGGTCGACCGCGAACACCGCGCCGCGTTCTTCCAGCGAAATGGCGACGCTGCCACGCGCGAATCTGAACTTGCCGCGCCACACCGGGCGTTTCAGTTCCCAATCCGTCAGCGTCGCATCGTAGTCGATCGACAAGCGGTTGTCGGTTCCCATCGTCACGACCCCGCCGCCTTGCGAAATGCTCAGCAGCGTGTCGGGATGGAACGCCGTGGCTTTTTCCAGCGGGCTGTTCTGATTGAGTTCAAGCCCCGAGACGTCGCCGAAGCCGGCCACGCTACCGCATTCGCGGGCGACCTTCTGGAACTCCTGTCTGAAACCCTGCGTGAATTCCGGCGCCCACCCCATGTCGGCGGTTGCCAGCACATAGATCCGCCCCGGCTTGGCCACGTAGTCCGACGCGCGATTGGTTTGCATTCTGGTCACGGGCGCGCAGGCGCTCAACGCCAATGCGATCGCGAGTACGGCCAGGGACGGTCGGCGTGAATTTCTTCTCATGATGGTCGCGATCCGAAACGGGATAGTTGTTTTAGCCGCGCGCAACGGGCGCTGGTTTCAACCCGGCGGCAACGGGTTATCGGCAGGCCGGTGCGGCGACTTTAGATGAATGGCGATGCGCTTTGGCCTGATTGTGGCCCGAGATTCGAAGCGAATCTATAACCGCTTAAATGCCATTGCCGGTTAAACGATTGCGAGCGATATTCGACAAGGTTTTGAAAGCCGGTTGTCGTGGATTTTCAATGTTCGGTCGATACGTGCGCCGGGTGCGTTCGCGAAAATCGTTCGCGAAACCACCCGGCGCATCGCCTTTCCCCGCCCCAAACTAACCGGATAACATTCCCTCACCAAGCGGATAGCCGCAGCAAATTGTCCGGTTTCCAATGTATCTCATTCAAGCCTGAACCCCGCAACCCGGCCCGAGATGCCATTGGAGGCAATCATGAACGCGAAAATGAACCCGGCGCGCTGGCGAGATTTCGTCAGCGGCTGCATCGATTTTCGCCCGGACGACGGCGTCTATCGCATTGCGCGCGAGATGTTCACCGAGCCCGAACTGTTCGATCTCGAGATGGAACTGATCTTCGAGAAGAACTGGATCTACGCCTGCCACGAAAGCGAGATTCCGAATCCCAACGATTTCCTGACGATGCGCGCGGGCCGCCAGCCGCTGATCGTCTCGCGCGACGGCAGCGGCGCGCTGCACGCGATGATCAACGCCTGCCAGCACCGCGGCGCCACGCTCACGCGCATGAGCAAGGGCAATCAATCCACGTTCACGTGCCCGTTCCATGCCTGGTGCTACAAGAGCGACGGCCGCCTCGTGAAGGTCAAGGCGCCCGGCGAATACGGCGACGATTTCGACAAGGCCGGGCGCGGGCTCAAGAAGGCGCGCATCGCGAGCTACAAGGGTTTCGTGTTCGTCAGCCTCGACGCGGAAGGCACGGACTCGCTGGAGGATTATCTCGGCGACGCGCGCGTGTTCTTCGACATGATGGTGGCGCAGTCGCCCACCGGCGAACTCGAAGTGCTGTCCGGCAAGTCCACCTACACGTTCGACGGCAACTGGAAGCTCCAGAACGAGAACGGCCTCGACGGCTATCACGTCAGCACCGTGCACTACAACTACGTGGCGACGGTGCAGCACCGCCAGGAGGAAAACAGCCGGAAGGGCGAGAGCGGCGCGACGCTCGACTACAGCAAGCTCGGCGCGGGCGACGCCGAAACCGACGACGGATGGTTCGCATTCCGGAACGGTCACACGGTGCTGTTCAGCGACATGCCGAACCCGGCCGTGCGCCCCGGCTATGCCAGCGTGATGCCGCGCCTCGTCGAGACGCACGGCCAGCAGAAGGCGGAATGGATGATGCACCGGCTGCGCAACCTGAATATCTATCCGAGCCTGTTCTTCATGGATCAGATCAGCTCGCAGTTGCGCATCGTGCGGCCGGTCGCCTGGAACAAGACGGAAGTGATCAGCCAGTGCATCGGCGTGAAGGGCGAATCGGATGCGGATCGCGAAAATCGCATTCGCCAGTTCGAGGATTTCTTCAACGTGTCGGGCATGGGCACGCCGGACGATCTCGTGGAGTTCCGCGAGCAGCAGCGCGGCTTTCAGGCGCGCCTGGAACGCTGGAGCGACATCTCGCGCGGTCATCGGAAATGGGTGGCGGGCACCACTGTCAACGCCGAGTTGCTCGGCATCGCCCCCACGCTGACGGGCACCGAATTGACGCACGAAGGCTTGTACGTGAATCAGCATGGCGCCTGGCGCGACACGCTGCTCAAGCGCCTCGATGCGATGACTGCCGATCGTCAGGAGGCCTGAGCCATGACGACCCAAGCCCTCCAGCATTCCGTCGAACAATTCCTGTATCGCAAGTCGGAGCTGTGCGACCTGCAGCAATGGGACGACTATCTCGCGCTGTTCGACGAGAACAGCGAATATCACGTGCCGCAATGGGATTCCGAGCACGAATACACGACCGACCCGAAGCGCGGCATGTCGCTCGTCTATTACGCCAACCGCAGCGGCCTGGAAGACCGGGTGTTTCGCCTGCGCACCGGCAAATCGGCGGCCTCCACGCCGATGCCGCGCACGATGCACCAGATCGGCAACGTGCGCATCGCGCCGGCCGAGGGCGGTGCGGACGGCGAGATCGACGTGAAGGCGAACTGGACGACGTTCTACGCGCGCCACGGCACGGCCGAGCATTTCTTCGGCCGCGCCACCTACCGGCTGCGGCCCGACGGCGAGAGCTGGAAGATCGTGCGCAAGCATGTGCTGCTGCTCAACGACACCATCAACGCGGTGCTCGATTTCTATCATCTGTAAGCGGAGCGACGCGCGATGAGTCATAAGGTGGCCTTCAGTTTTGCCGACGGCAAGACGGTGTTCTTCGAGACGCGCCCCGGCGAGGTGCTGCTCGACGCCGCGCTGCGCAACGGCATCCAGATTCCGCTCGATTGCCGCGAGGGTGTGTGCGGAACCTGCCAGGGGCGTTGCGAGTCGGGGCTTTATACGCAGGATTACGTCGACGACGAGGCGCTGTCGGCCGACGATCTGGCGCAGCGCAAGATGCTGTCGTGCCAGACGCGCGTGCAATCGGACGCGTCGTTCAGTTTCGCGTTCGATTCGACGCTGTGCAGCGCGGCCGGCACGGAACGGATGAGCGGGCGCGTCGCAGGCGTGCGCCAGGTGTCGGAGACGACCGCCATCCTGCTGGTGGATGCCGGTGCGCATGCGCGGCTCGATTTTCTTCCGGGTCAATATGCACGCCTGAATGTTCCAGGCACCGATGCATGGCGCGCCTATTCGTTCGCGCATTGCCCGAACGACGCCAACCGCTTGCAGTTCCTGATCCGGCTGCTGCCCGACGGCGCAATGAGCCGCTATCTGCGCGAGCGCTGCGAGGCGGGGCAGTCGATCGAATTCGAAGCGCCGTTCGGAGCGTTTTACCTGCGTCAGGCCGAGCGGCCGATCGTGATGGCGGCGGGCGGCACCGGGCTGTCGGCATTCCTCGGCATGCTCGACGAACTGGCCGCGCGCGGCGCGGGCGGCCAGCCGGTTCGGCTTTATTACGGCGTGACGCAGGCACGCGACCTGTGCGAAATCGAGCGGATCGAAGCCTACGCGGCAAGCATTCCGAACTTTTCGTACGACATCGTCGTCATGAACCCGTCGCCGGAGTGGCAGGGCAAGACCGGCCTGATTCCTGACCACCTGCCGCGCGCCTTGCTCGCGCAGGCGCCGTTCGACATGTACCTGTGCGGCCCGCCGCCGATGGTGGATGCGATTCGCAACTGGCTCGCCGAGGCCGGCATCGGCGACGTTCGGCTCTACTTCGAAAAATTCGTCGAGAGCGGCAATGCGAAGCAGGCTGCCTGATCGGGCCGCTGCGTCGCATTTATTTCCGTTCGGCCGTTTCCGCTAACATGCCGGGATCGGACGAACGGTAGACGACGCCATGGCTCCCCATATCGCCATCGATGGTCACGGCATCCAGGCCACGCGGCACGATTTCGAAGGCGCGCGCGACTGGATGGCCCATATCTGCGGCCCGCACGGGTTGCAGGTGCGCCGCCCCGGCCGTATCCAGTTCAATCATTCGGGCACCGTGCTGCGCTCGATGGCGAGCACGCTCGGCTACGTCGAATACGGCACCGACGTCACGATTTCCGTCGACGACGGCGCACCGCTCAATTGCTACAGCATCAGCCTGCCGTTGATCGGCCAGCAGGAACTGGCGGCGCGCGGCCGCACCTGGCTGTCGGATGCCGAGAAGGGCGTGATCGTCTCGCCGCACGAAACGCAGGCGCTGTCGATCAACGGCAATTGCCGGAAGATCATCGTGTCGGTGCCGCGCGCGGCGTTGCGGCAGGTGTTGGAAGGTTTGTTGCAGCGCCCGCTCGCGCAGGCGATCGCGTTCGAGCCGGAGATGAGCGCGGCGTCCGGGCAGCAGGGCGCCTGGTGGCGCATGGTGCGGTTCCTGACCGACGAAATGGAGCGCTCGGGCGGCTGGCTCAATCATCTGCAGATGGCGGGCGATCTCGAACAGGCCTTGCTGAAGGGCCTGCTGCTCGCGCAGCCGCACAACTATTCCGCCGAGCTGGCCGATGCGCTGCGCCCGGCCGTGCCGCATTACGTGGATCTCGCGCGCCGGTTCATTCACGCACATGCCCGCGAGGACGTGACGCTGGAGGATATCGAGCGGGCCGCCGGCGTGTCGCGCCAGACGCTGTTCGCCTGCTTCCGGCAACACGTCGGGCAGGGGCCGATGGCCTATCTGAAGCGCTACCGGCTGGAGGGCGTGCGCCGCGACATGGCGAGCGACCGCTCGGCGCGCAACGTGTCGACGGTGGCGCTCGGCTGGGGCTTCACGCATCTGGGGCGGTTCTCGGCCGAGTACAAGGCGCTGTTCGGCGAGACGCCGTCGCAAACCCTCAAGCGGCGCGGGTAGCCGAGCCGGCGCGATTCATTCAACGGGCCGTGCCGGCGATTCGGGCGGCGTGTCCGGCTCGCCGTTCAGCAACGCGATCAATCCGGCCGGCGAGTGTTCCCCGATGCAACGATCGAGCGTCTCGCTGGCCTCCACTGCAAGGGCAGCGCTGCGCGCGAACATCGCGGGTTCGTAGTCGGCCAGCGCCGCATCGAAATCGCCGGGATGCCGGACGATCGCCTCCGCGAGCTCGGCGCCGTCGAGCATCGCCAGGTTCGCCCCGTCGCCCGACGGCGGCATCAGATGCGCGGCGTCGCCGAGCAGCGTCACGCCGGGCACGCGCGGCCAGCGCAGGCCGACCGGCAGCGCGTGCAGCCAGCGGGGCGTCAGGTTCGAGTCGGCTTCCGTGATCAGTGCGGTCAGCGCCGGCGACCATCCTTCGAATTCGGCCGCGATCGTTGCGATCGCCGCGGCCTTGTTCGTGAAATCGATGGCGGCCAGCCACTCGGCGCTTTTCCTCAGTTGTACGTAGGTATGCAGCACGCCGTTCGCCTCGCGATGCGTGAACAGGCCCCGGTCGGGAGCGGACGCGATCATCGCGCCGGCGCCCACGGCCCGGGCCGCCGCGGCGTGCCGGTTGTCGGCGTCGTACAGATAGGTTTCGACGATGCACGCACCTTCGTACCGCGGCTTCGCGTCGGTCAGGCACGCGCGCACCTTCGACCACGCTCCGTCCGCGCCCACCAGCAAGCCTGCCCGGGCCGTCGTGCCGTCGGCGAACACGAGTTCGCGCTCGCTGCCTTGCCGGGCCGATACGCTTGCGAGCTTCTTGCCCCAACGCACCGTGCCGGGCGGCAGCGAGGCCAGCAACACGCGGCGCAAATCGCCGCGCAGCACTTCGGGGCGCCGCCCCTGGCCGTCGTCGGGCTTGTCCAGCAAGACGTTGCCCTGAGGATCGAGCACGCGCATGGCCTCCGCGCCTTCGTGCACGATCGCCCGGAATTCCCGCAAGAGGCCGGCGGCCGCCAGCGCGCGCTGGCCGTCGTGTTCGTGAATGTCGAGCTGGCCGCCCTGCGTGCGCGTATCGGGCGACGGTTCGGCTTCGTAGACGGCGGCGGCGATGCCGTGCCGGTGCAGCACGCGAGCGAGGATCAAACCGCCCAGGCCGGCGCCGATCACTGCGATGGATGGGTTCATTCGGATTCCATGACGATGCGACGCTTGCGGCGGGTGCCGCACATTCTATGGAACGTCGTTCCATGCTACTGTGGAACATTGTTCCAGTGATCGTCAAGTCAAACATGAAAAAGAAGGACAGTGCCGGCGCGCGCCGCGAGGCTTCGTTGTCGCGCGAGCGCATCGTGGCGGCATCGATCGAACTGCTCGACGCGCACGGCGAGCGCGGGTTGACGTTTCGCGTGCTGGCCGAGCGGCTGGCCACCGGGCCGGGCGCGATCTACTGGCATGTGGAGAACAAGAGCGAATTGCTGACCGCCGCATGCGACGCGGTGGTGGCGCGCACGATCGAGGCCACGGCGGGCGCGGCGTCGCCGGCCGAGGTGATCCGTCAACTGGCGTTGGCGCTGTTCGATACGTTCATCGAGCACCCGTGGGTGGGGTCGGCGCTCACCGACGCGCCGGGCCAATTGCCGACGGTGCGGATCTTCGAGCGCATCGGCCAGCAGATTCGCGCGCTCGGCGTCGCGCCCGGTTCGCAATGGATGGTGGCGTCGGCGCTGTTCAGCTATATCGTCGGCATCAGCGGGCAGAACGCCGCGAACGCCGAAATGGCGCACGAGCAGGGCCTCGACCGCGTCGCGCTGCTGTCGGAGGTGTCCGCCGCGTGGTTGCAACTCGATCCGGATGCCTATCCGTTCGTGCGCAGCATGGCGCCCGGATTGAGCGCGCACGACGACCGCGCCGATTTTCTGGCCGGCGTCGATCTGATCCTCGGCGGGCTGGCCGGGGCCGCGCCGGCCACCCCCGCGGCGAAGACGAACGCGCGACGCTGAGCCGCGCATCGCGGGCGCACCCCTGTTCGCCCGCATGAAATCGTCGGACGAAATCGGTGCGAAAAATACAACACGAGATAAATTGAAAATGACACATCGTGTCATATACTACACCGAGCGTTTCCCGGTTCCCGGGGGCTCGCGTCGAGTCCGTCCGTTATCCAAGGGCGTCATGAGCACACCGGACACGCCAGCCTGACGCTACCCGCGTTATCGCGCATGTGCGTGTTCACCGGGTGACGCTTCCGGCCAAGACACTTCGCTGTACTGATCAATTGACCTCCGTTCCCGGGCAGCCGACCGCGCGTCGCCCGGCGGACAGGTATTGCCCGAAAAATCCTGCTCAAGGAACGCGACATGCACGATCGATATTCGACTGGAAGCCCGGATCAGACGCACGCACGGCAAGCGCGCGCCGGGATGGGCCTGACCGTGGTGGCGAGCTGCGTGGGGACGGCGCTCGAATGGTATGACTTCTTCATCTACGGCTACATGGCCTCGTTGATCTTCGACGGGCTGTTCTTTCCGAAATTTTCGTCGGGCGCGGCGCAACTGGCCGTGTTTGCGACGTTCAGCGTGGGTTTCTTCTCGCGTCCGATCGGCGCGATCGTGTTCGGCCATTTCGGCGACCGGATCGGGCGCAAGGCCGTGCTGACCACCACGCTATTGCTGATGGGCTGCGCGACCACCGCGATGGGCCTGTTGCCGACCTATGCGGCATGGGGCCTCGCCGCGCCCGTTTCGCTCGTGGTGTTGCGGATTCTGCAGGGGATCGCGCTGGGCGGCGAATCGGTCGGCGCAATCCTGATGACGGCCGAGAGCGCGCCGGAGCGAAGCCGCGGCCTGTTGTCGGCGTTCGTGATGGCCGCCGCGCCGATCGGCATCATCACGGCATCGCTGATGCTGTATCTCGTCACCACGTTGCTGTCGTCGGCCGATTTCGCCGCGTGGGGCTGGCGAGTGCCGTTCCTGTTCAGCGTCGTGCTGACGGCGATGGGCTTCTTCATCCGGCGGCATGTCGACGAAACCGCCTCGTTCAAGGCGGCCCGCCGCGAAGGCGGCGCGCGCCTGCCGCTGCTCGAAGTGCTGCGGCACCACAAGCGGCCGCTGGCGATCGTGCTCGTGGCGTCCCTCACCGAGACGATCTTCATCTACTTCTTCAACGTCTACGCGCTGGCTTACGGCACGAAGATCGCGGGCATCGCCAAGTCGTCGCTCGCGCTGTTCATTCTCGCGGGCAACGTGCTCGCACTGGTGGCCGTGCCGGTGGCAGGGCATCTGTCGGACCGGTTCGGGCGGCGCCGGATTTTCCGGATCGGGCTGGTGTGCGCCGCCGCGTATCTGTGCCTGTTCTTCGCACTGCTCGGCACGCGTTCCACCGGCTTGATCGCGCTCGGCATGGGCTTGGGCATCGGCCTGATTCACCCGCTGATGTACGGCCCCGAGGCGAGCCTGTTTCCGGAGTTGTTTCGCGACGCCACCACGCGCTTCACCGGCGTGTCGATCGGCAAGCAGATCGGCACGGCGTTCGGCGGCGGGATGACGCCGCTGGCGGCCTCGCTGTTGCTGGAGACATTCGGCAACGGCGGCGTGGGCGTGATGGTCGTGTTCGGGATCTGTGCCGCGATCACGTTTTTTATTCTGCCGCGCGACGAGCGTATCGCCCGGTTGTAGGGACGGCGGCGTCGCGCATTTCTACTGGAGCATTGCGATGAAGATTCATTTCGTTGTTCATGAAGCATACGAGGCGCCCGGCGCCTACGAAACCTGGGTCGTCACGCGCGGGCATACGGCCGGGTATTCGCGCGTCTATCTGGGCGAACCGCTGCCGAGCGATATCCGGAGCATCGATCTGCTGGTCGTGCTCGGCGGCCCGCAATCGCCGTCGACCACGCAGGACGAGTGCCCGCATTTCGACGCTGCGGCCGAGAAAGCGCTGATTCTCGCGTGCGCGCAAGCGGGCAAGGCCGTGGTGGGCGTGTGCCTCGGCGCGCAGTTGATGGGCGAAGCGTTCGGCGCCGCCTGCATCGCCAGCCCCGAGAAGGAGATCGGCACATTCCCGATCGCGTTGACGCCCGAAGGCCGGGCGAACGCGCGGTTCGCGCACTTCGGCGACACGCTCGAGGTGGGCCACTGGCACAACGACATGCCCGGCCTGACCGACACGGCGGTCGTGGTGGCGGAAAGCGAGGGCTGCCCGCGCCAGATCGTCGAATACGGCCGGCTCGTCTACGGCTTCCAGTGCCACATGGAGTTCACGCGCAGCGTGGTCGAACTACTGATCGCCGCGGCGGGCAACGCATTCGACGGGCTGAAGGCGCGCCGCTTCGTGCAGCAACCGGCGCAACTGCGGGCCAACGATTACGACGCGATGAACGACAAGCTTTACGGATTCCTCGATAAATTGATCGAGGACTATCGTGTGTCGTTGCGCTCGGCGGCCTGAGCCGTTGGCTGCGCGCGGGCGTTGGCGAACCGCGCCGCGCCGCCTTCGGCATTGCCGAGCCGGTATTGATGCGGCGTCTCGCCGGCGATGCTGCGGAACATGTTGATGAAGACGGACGGCGAGGCATAACCGAGCTCCGCCGCGATGCGCTTGACGGATTGGCCGGCGTCGAGCCGCGCGAGCGCGCGCATGAAACGGATGCGTTGTTGCCATTCGCCCAGGCCGATGCCGAGATCGGCGATGCAGCGCCGCTCGAGCGTGCGCTCGGTCATGTTGAAGTGCGCGGCGAGCCATTGCGTCGTCAGCCGTTTGCCCGGCTCCGCATCGATCAGGTGCAGCACCGCCTGCATCAGGCTGGACGACGGCGGCGGCAGGTAGGCATCCACATGCGTGGACGCGCGGATCTCGTCGAGCGCGACCTGCGCCATGCGCTGTTGCGGCGCCGTTTGCGGCACGCGCACGTCGATGTTCGAGAACGCGTCGAGGATCGCGCGCAACACCGGGCTGACCGTCATCGCGCAGGCCTGCGCGGGCAGCGCGGCCGAGATCTCCGCCGACAGATACACGGATCGATAGGACACCGGCATGTCGTTGACCGAAAAATGCTCGACCTTGGGCGGGATCCACACCGCGTAGTGGGGCGGCGACAAAAACGTGCGGCCCGCGATTTCCAGGCGCATCACGCCGCGCGTCAGGTAGTTGAATTGGCCCCAGTCGTGCGCGTGCGCATCCCAGATGTCGGGCTCGAGCGCGAGGTGGCGGAAGTACAGCCCTTGGGACAGATCGACGGAGGTGGGGATGGCGACTTTCGGCGGCATGTCGGCTTTTCGCAATCGAATGTCGGAAAACATGGATATGCCGATAGTACGACAGTCCCTAGAATCGGTGCACCTGACACTCCGATACCGTTCGATGAACTATCTTTTTCCGTTGCTCGCCGCCGCGCTCTGGGGCGGCAACACCGTCGTGACGAAGTTCTGCGCGGCCTCGCTGTCGCCGTTCGAAATCAGCTTCTATCGATGGCTGCTGGCGGTCGTCGCGTTGACGCCGTTCGTGTTGCCCGGCGTGGTGCGGAACTGGCGCATCGTCCGGCCGGCGCTCGGCAAGGTGGTGGTGCTCGGCCTGTTGGGCGGCGTGGTGTATCAGGCGATCGCCTATATCGCCGCGCATTACACGAGCGCGACCAACATGGGCATCATCCAGGCGCTCGTGCCGCTGATCGGGCTCGTGCTGGCGATGGCGCTCCTGCGCCACAAGACCGATGCGGCCGCGTTGGGCGGGCTGGCCGTATCGATCGCCGGCGTGCTGCTGGTGGTGACGAAAGGCTCGCCCGGCGTGCTGCTCGAACAAGGCGTCAATCGCGGCGATGCGCTGATGCTGGTGGGCGTGTGCGGCTTCGCGCTGTACGGCACCTTGCTGCACAAATGGAAGTTGAACGTGCCGGCCATGCAGTCGGTGTATCTGCAGGCGGTGGTGTCGGCCGTGGTGTTCGCGCCGCTGTTCGCGGCGGGACCGAAGCACGACGTGACCGGCATCGATGCGTTCTACATCGCCTACGCGGGGCTGGGCGCGTCGCTTGCCGCGCCGCTGTTGTGGATGCTCGGCACCGCGCGTCTTGGCGCGGCGCGCGTGGCGCTGTTCTTCAACCTGGTGCCGATCGTCACGGCGTTGCTGGCGGCCGTGTTTCTCGGCGAGGCGATCACCTGGAGCGTCGCGATCGGCGGCGCGCTGGCGATCGCGGGCGTGGTCATGGCGGAACTGGCGAAGCTTGCGCGGGGGCCGGCGCAGGACGCGCCGCACGCGCAGCGCGGGTGATGCGCGGCGTTAGCCGCGCCGCGGCTTGAGGAGGCTTTTTTCCTTGCCGAGCAGCATCCAGCCGGCATCGACGGCATCGCGCGGGTTGTCCTCGTGCAGCCACCAGGTGCCGCACACGGCGCATTGATAGTTGGAGACACTGATCGGCGCCTTGAACAGCGCGCGAAACCGCTTGCGCGGTCCCTTCGGCAACAGGTCGGCGTGAGGAACGCCATGGGGACCGGCGCGATGCAATGTTTCGCATGCCTGACAGCGCATCACGTCGGGGGATTTGTCACGTAGCTGAGGCATTCGACGGCAACCTGCAATTAAGCTCGAAAGCTGATTTTCATCGAATAGTAACGTATTACGGGTTGCGTAACGATTTATGAAATCGTTTCCGCATCGATGAAAACGATTCCGTCGCGTCGAAGCGTGTGCGATTGCCGCGCCGGCGCAACGTTTCGCAGTCGCGGGCGCGCAACATCGGCCGTGTTGCCGCGACGCGGCCCGGGTGGCCCCGCCGGTGTGTCGAACGCGGCGTGGCCGTCAAGCCCGGCAAGGCCGCCGGCTTCATGAACGGCATCCGTCTGCCAGGCACCCGCCATGCTGGCCAGGATGCCCGCCGCCCCGACTGTAAAGGCTCCGCCATCAAGAAATCGTTAAGCCCGCGCATTGCCGAAATCGCGATAAGCATTCGGCCAATGCTGCTTTGGCGCGTGCGGGGCGGGCCGTAAGCTCGCCTCCCTGACAAAAACGCAGCCGGCTTCGGCTTACATCATGACCACGCTCCTCACGCTCCGTTCACGGCTGCGCGCCATTGCGCGCGGCGCGGCCGCCGCCGCGACCCTGTTCGCCTCGCTGCACGCCTCGGCCGACACCACGCTGCTCAACGTGTCGTACGACCCCACGCGCGAGCTGTACGCCGCCTACGACAAGCTGTTCTCGGCCTGGTATCAGCAGACGGCGCACACGGCGGTGACGGTGCGCACCACCAACGGCGGCTCGGGCGCGCAGGCGCGCCAGGTGCTGAACGGTCAGCAGGCGGACGTGGTGACGCTCGGCATCGCGTCCGACATCGACGCGCTGGCGGCCCACAAGCTGCTGCGCCCCGACTGGCAGAAGCAGCTCGCGAATCGCAGCACGCCGTACACGTCGACCATCGTGTTCCTGGTGCGCGCGGGCAATCCGAAGGGCATTCACGATTGGAACGATTTGACGCGGCCCGGCGTCGGCGTCGTCACGCCGAACCCGAAGACGTCGAGCGGCGCGCGCTGGAACTACCTGGCGGCCTGGGCCTACGCGATCCAGCAGCCGGGCGGCAACGAGGCCAGCGCGAAGGCGTTCGAGAAGGCGCTGTACCAGAACGTGAAGGTGCTCGATTCGGGCGCGCGCGGCGCGACCAACTCGTTCGTCGAGCGCGGCATCGGCGACGTGCTGGTGGCCTGGGAAGACGACGCGCTGCTGGCCGTCAACAAGCTGGCGCCCGGCAAGTATCAGGTGGTGGTGCCGTCGATCAGCATTCGTTGCGAGCCGCCGGTGGCCGTGGTCGATTCGGTGGTGGATCGCCGCGGCACGCGCGCCGTCGCGCAGGCCTACCTCGAGCATCTGTATTCGCCGGAAGCGCAGGCGCTGATCGCGCAGAACTACTATCGCCCCGCCGATCCGGCGGTGGCGGCCCGCTTCGCGAAGAGCTTCCCGGCGATCAAGCTGATCGACATCGACAACCCGATGTTCGGCGGCTGGCACGACGCGCAGGCCAAGCACTTCGCCGACGGCGGCGTGTTCGACCAGATCTTCCAGCCGAAGTAAGCGATGGCGGCCCGTTCCCTTTCGTCGTGGCCCGGCGCCTGGCGGCGGCCCAGCCCGCTGCCCGGCTTCGGGCTCGGGCTCGGCTACACGCTGTGCTGGCTCGGCGTGATCGTGCTGCTGCCGTTCTCGGTGCTGTTGCTGCGCGCCAGCGCGGGCGGCTGGGGCGGCTTCGCGGCGGCGGTCTGGACGCCGCGCCTGCTCGCGTCGTACCGGCTCACGTTCGGCACCGCGTTCGTCGCGGCCGCCATCAACGCGCTGTTCGGCTTCGTGGTGGCGTGGATGCTGACGCGCTATCGGTTTCCGGGCCGGCGGCTGCTCGACGCGTTGATCGACCTGCCGTTCGCACTGCCAACCTCCGTGGCCGGCATCACGCTGGCGATGCTGTTCGGCCCGAACGGCGCGATCGGCGGCTGGTTCGCCGCGCACGGCGTGGAGCTGGCGTTCAACGCCAACGGCATCGTGATCGCGCTGGCTTTCGTCGGCCTGCCGTTCGTGGTGCGCACGCTGCAGCCGGTGATCGAGGAGATGGGCCGCGAGGAAGAGGAAGCCGCCGGCATGCTCGGCGCGTCGCGGGCGGCGACGTTCCGGCGCGTGATCTGGCCGGCGCTGCGGCCGGCATTGCTGACCGGCTTCGGCCTGGCGTTCGCGCGTGGCGTGGGCGAATACGGCTCGGTGATCTTCATCGCCGGCAATCGGCCGTTCGTGTCCGAGATCACCTCGCTGCTGGTGGTCACGAAGCTCGAGCAATTCGATTTCGACGGCGCGGCGTCGATCGCGGTGGCGATGCTGGCGGTATCGTTCGCCGTCCTGATGGCCATCAACCTGTTGCAACGCCGGCTGGAGCCGCGCTCGGGCGGCCGCGGGAGGACGACATGAGCAGTTTGCCATCGCGCCCGGCCGTGGCGCCGCCTGCCAGGCGTTCGACGCGGGTGGGCAGCGCCGCGCTGACCACCGAGCCGCCGTGGCTGCGGCGCGCGATCATCGCCGTCGGCGTGCTGTTTCTCGCGGTGCTGCTGATCCTGCCGGTCGCGTCGATCTTCGTCGCGGCGCTGAGCGCCGGGCTGCGCGCCTTCTTCGATGCGCTGCGCGACCCCGATGCGATCTCGGCGATCCGCCTCACCTGCATCGTCGCGCTGATCTCGGTGCCGCTCAACACGGTGTTCGGTTTCGCCGTGGCATGGGTGGTGGCGCGCTTCGATTTCGTCGGCAAGAGCCTGCTGAAGACGGTGATCGACCTGCCGTTCTCGGTGTCGCCGGTGATCGCCGGGCTGTTGTTCATGCTGGTGTTCGGCGCGCAAGGCCCGTTCTGGGGCTGGCTGCAGGATCACCACGTCGATATCGTGTTCGCGCTGCCGGGCCTCGTGCTGGCCACCACGTTCGTGACGTTTTCGTTCGTCGCGCGCGAGCTGATTCCGCTGATGGAGGCGCAGGGCTCGGACGAGGAGGAGGCCGCGCTCGTGCTCGGCGCCTCGGCGTTCCAGATGTTCTGGCGCGTGACGCTGCCGCGCGTGCGCTGGGGCCTGCTGTATGGCGTGGTGATCACCAACGCGCGGGCGATGGGCGAGTTCGGCGCGGTGTCGGTGGTGTCGGGGCATGTGCCCGGCGTGACCAACACCTTGCCGCTCTATGTGCAGGTGATGTACGACGGCTACCAGTTCGCGGGCGCGTTCGCGGCGGCCAGCCTGCTGGCACTGGCCGCGATGGCCACGCTGGCGTTCAAGAGCCTGCTCGAGCGGCGCGTGCGCCGCCACTGAGCGGGCGGGGCGCATCAGTTGTCGATGCGCTGCTGGAAATGCGCGGGATAGCGGTCGCCCGCGATCTCGACGGCGGCCAGTGCGGTGTCGATGGCGCGCAGATCGTTCGTTGTCAGCACAACCTGTGCGGCGCCGAGGTTCTCTTCGAGCCGCGCCGTTTTGGTCGTGCCCGGAATCGGCACGATCCACGGCTTCTGCGCGAGCAGCCAGGCGAGGGCGATCTGCGCGCGCGTCGCGCCTTGCGCGTTCGCGATCGTGCCGAGCACGTCGACCAGTTGCGCATTGGCCTTGCGGTTTTCTTCCGAGAAGCGCGGCACGACGTTGCGGAAATCGTTCTTGTCGAACGTGGTGCCGGCATCGATCGCGCCGGTCAGGAATCCCTTGCCGAGCGGGCTGAACGGCACGAAGCCGATGCCGAGTTCCTCGAGCGTCGCGAACAGCTTCTGCTCGGGCTCGCGCCACCACAGCGAATACTCGCTCTGGAGCGCGGCCACCGGTTGCACGGCGTGGGCGCGGCGAATGGTTTGCGCGCCGGCTTCGGACAGACCGAAATGCTTGACCTTGCCTGCGGCGATCAAGTCCTTCACGGCGCCGGCCACGTCCTCGATGGGCACGTTCGGATCCACGCGGTGCTGATAGAACAGATCGATGCGATCGGTATTCAGGCGCTTCAAGGCCGCTTCGGCCACGGCGCGAATGTTTTCCGGGCGGCTGTCGAGGCCGGCGGCCACGTCGCCGTGCTTGAAGCCGAACTTGGTTGCAATCGCAACCCGATCGCGAAACGGCGCGAGCGCCTCGCCGAGCAGCGTTTCGTTGACGAACGGCCCGTAGGCTTCGGCGCTGTCGAAAAACGTGACGCCGCGCTCGAACGCGTCGCGGATCAGCGCGATGCCCGCGCTTTTCTCCGTGGCCGGCCCGTAGCCGTAGCTCAAGCCCATGCAGCCGAGGCCGAGTGCCGATACGGTCAGGCCGCTGTTGCCGAGTTGACGTGATTGCATGGCGTTCTCCTGAATGCGGGCGATGGCGGCGTGTGCCGCCATCGAATTGATCAGGAGGGCAGTGTATTTTCAGGAGCCGTGCTCAACAATCCGCCTGCGATTGCATGAGGTTTTGAGCAGGGCTCATGAATGCGCTGCGCCGGCTTGCGCGATTCGGCATGCGGAATGCCGGGCCGGGCGAAGCGTCAGACCGCCGCCGCGGCCCGCACCGGCTTGCCCCCGCGCGCCGGCGCGCCGTTCGCCACGAAGTAGGGGGCGGTGGAGCGCGCGAGCGGCTGGCGCCCGCGAATCCGATCCGCGATCTTCTCGGCGATCATGATGGTCGGCGCGTTGAGGTTGCCGGTGGTGATGATCGGCATGATCGAGGCATCCACCACGCGCAGGCCGTCGAGGCCGTGCACGCGCCCTTCGTTGTCGACCACGGCCATGTCGTCGTAGCCCATCTTGTTCGAGCAGGACGGATGGAACGCCGTCTCGGCGCGCTGGCGCACGAAAGTGTCCAGCTCGGCATCGCTTTGCAGCTTCGCGCCGGGGTTCAACTCGTCGCCGCGGAAGCGGTCCAGCGCGGGTTGCCGCATGATTTCGCGCGTGGCGCGGATGCCGTCGCGGAATTCGCGCCAGTCGAGCGCATCCGACATGTAGTTGAACAGAATGCTCGGATGCGCGTTCGGATCGCGCGAGGTCAGCTTCACGCGGCCGCGGCTCGGCGAGCGCATCGAGCCCACGTGCGCCTGGAAGCCGTGCATCTCGATCGCATTCGAGCCGTTGTAATTGATCGCGACGGGCAGGAAGTGGTACTGAATGTTCGGCCAGGGATCGTCGTCGCGGGTGCGGATGAAGCCGCCCGCCTCGAAGTGATTGCTCGCGCCGATGCCGGTGCCGTTCAGCATCCATTCGAGGCCGATCTTCGGCTGATTCCACCATTTCAGCGCCGGGTACAGCGAAACCGGCTCCTTGCACGCGTACTGGATATACATCTCCAGGTGATCCTGCAGGTTCTGGCCGACGCCCGGCAGATCGAGCACGACGGGAATGTCGAGTTCCTTCAGCCACGCGCGCGGGCCGACGCCCGAGCGTTG
Source organism: Burkholderia sp. Ac-20379 (assembly GCF_017104645.1). Lineage (GTDB taxonomy): Bacteria > Pseudomonadota > Gammaproteobacteria > Burkholderiales > Burkholderiaceae > Burkholderia. The sequence goes on along the minus strand of NZ_JAAGPF010000030.1, from coordinate 5,953 downwards.
CAGCAGTTGCGGCGAGGCGATCGCGCCGCTGCACACCAGCACTTCGCGGCGCGCATGCGCGGTGACGGCCTGGCCGTTGCGCAGGTAGGCCACGCCCGAGGCGCGCTTGCCCGAGAACAGGATCCGGTCGGCCAGCGCATGCGTGACGATTTCCAGGTTCGGGCGCGCGCGCGCCTGATCGAGATAGCCGCGCGCGGTGGAGGCGCGGCGGCCGTTCGGCGTGACGAAGCGGTCCATCGGGCCGAAGCCTTCCTGCTGATAACCGTTCAGATCGTCGGTGCGCGGGTAGCCGGCCTGCACGCCGGCCTCCACCATCGCCTCGAACAGCGGATTGACGCCGGGCTTGCTGGTGGTGACGGACACCGGGCCGTCGCCGCCGTGGTAATCGTTGGGGCCGGCGTCGCGCGTTTCGGCCTTGCGGAAGTAGGGCAGGCAGTCGAGATACGTCCAGTTTTCCAGGCCCTGGTGCGTGGCCCAGTTGTCGTAATCGAGCGCATTGCCGCGGATGTAGCACATGCCGTTGATCAGCGACGAGCCGCCGAGCCCCTTGCCGCGCCCGCATTCCATGCGGCGGTTGTCCATGTGCGGCTCGGGATCGGTTTCGTAGGCCCAGTTGTAGCGGCGGCCCTGCAGCGGAAATGCGAGCGCCGCCGGCATCTGCGTGCGGAAGTCGAAGCGGTAATCGGGGCCGCCCGCCTCCAGCAGCAGCACGGTCACGCCGGCGTCTTCGGTCAGCCGCGTGGCCAGCACGTTGCCGGCCGAGCCGGCCCCGCAGATGATGTAGTCGTATTCGCGTGCAGTCATGGCTTGCCTCCTGTTCTCAGAACACCGGGTTGTAGCGGCCGAGCTCGACCTGCACCGATTTGATCCGCGTGTAGTGCTCGAGCGTGGTGATGCCGTTCTCGCGGCCGACGCCCGATTGCTTGTAGCCGCCCACCGGCATTTCGGCCGGCGATTCGCCCCAGGTGTTGATCCAGCAGATGCCGGCTTCGAGGCGATGGATCGCGCGGTGCGCACGCGCCAGGTTTTCCGTCACGACGCCGGCCGCGAGGCCGTAATCGGAGGCGTTGGCGCGGGCGATCGCTTCGTCCTCCGTAGCGAAATCGAGGATGCTCATCACCGGCCCGAAGATCTCCTCGCGCACGATGCGCATCTCGTCGCGGCAATCGGCGAACACGGTGGGCGCGACGTACTGGCCGCCGCCGAAGTGGTCGTGCACGAGGCGTTCGCCGCCGGCCCGCAGCTTCGCGCCCTCGGCCTTGCCGCTCTCGATGAAACCGAGCACCTTGTCGAGCTGCGCGGGGCTCACCAGCGGGCCGAAGTTGGTGGCCGGATCGGACGGCTTGCCGATGCGGATGCGCGCCACGCGCGCAAGCACGCGCTCGATGAACGCCGCCTTGACCGAGCGGTCGACGAGCACGCGCGTGCCGTTGGTGCACACCTGGCCCGCGCTGAAGAAGTTGGCGGTCACGGCGATGTCGGCGGCGCGGTCGAGATCGGCGTCGGCGAACACCAGCAGCGGCGACTTGCCGCCGAGCTCCATCGTCACTTCCTTCAGCGACGACGCGCCGGCCAGCGACATGACCTTCTTGCCCGTTTCCACGCCGCCCGTGAACGACACCTTGGCGATGCCCGGATGCGCCGCCAGCATCGCGCCCACCGCGCCGTTGCCCTGCACGACGTTGAACACGCCGGCCGGCACGCCGGCTTCCGTATAGATTTCCGCGAGCTTGAGGGCCGACAGCGGCGTGACCTCGCTCGGCTTGAAGATCATCGCGTTGCCGGCCGCGAGCGCGGGCGCCGTCTTCCAGCACGCGATCTGGATCGGGTAGTTCCAGGCGCCGATGCCGGCGCACACGCCCAGCGGCTCGCGCCGCGTATAGACGAACGATTCCTCGCGCAGCGGGATCTGCAGGCCTTCGATGGCGGTGGCGAGGCCGGCGTAATACTCGATCACGTCCGCGCCGGTGACGATGTCCACGGCCAGCGTTTCCGCGATCGGCTTGCCGGTGTCGCGCATTTCGAGTTCGGCCAGTGCGTCGTTGCGTTCGCGCAGCAGGTCGACGGCGCGGCGCAGGATGCGCGAGCGCTGCATCGCCGTCATCGCGGCCCACACGCGCTGGCCTTCGCGCGCCGATTCGACGGCGCGATCGACATCGGCCGCGCTGGCCTGCTGCACCGTGGCGAGATGTTCGCCGGTGGCCGGGTCGTGGGTTTCGAAGCTGGCGCCGCCGGTGGCGTCGACATAGCCGCCGCCGATGTAAAGCTTTTGCAGTCCGTAAATCGTGTTGGCCGTCATGACGTTCTCCTAATCGAAGGTGGCGCCTGCCGCCACGCCTTGCGGCGCGAGTTGCAGGTCGATGTAATCGTTGGCGAGCCGCTGCGCCGTGCGCGTGTCGATCGGGCCGCCGGCCAGCGCGCCGCGCAGCCACAGCCCGTCGATCAAGGCGGCAAGACCCAGCGCCGCGAGCCGGGCATGGGCGCGCGGCAGCGCCTTGGCGAATTCGGCGCACAGGTTGGACTGCAGCCGGCGCGTGTTCACGCGCTGCAGCCGGCCGAGCGCCGGCGCATGCATGCTCTGCGACCAGAACGCGAGCCAGGTTTTCATCACGGGCGCGCTGACCTGCGTGTCGTCGAAGTTCGCGGCCACGATCGCGCGCAGCCGGGCGCGCGGCTCGCGATGCGCCGCGATGCGGCGGCGCGTGGTGGCGAGCCAGAGGTCGCGCAGCACATGGCGCATGGTCGCTTCGAGCAGGCTGTCCTTGTCGCCGAAGTAATGGCTGACGATGCCGGTCGAGATGTTCGCGCGCTGCGCCACCGATGCCAGCGTGGTGCCGGGCAGGCCGGCTTCGTCGATCGTGCGCAGCGTCGCGTCGATCAACTGCGCGCGCCGCACTTCCCGCATTCCGAGCTTGGGCATGGCGAAGGGCCGGGGGATGGAAAGTGGGCAGGTTACCGGTTTTTTATTGAACGTTCAATCAACAAAAAACCGAGGAATCCAAATGAAACCGGGGCGGCAAACGGTGCCGCCGGGTGTCGGGGTGCGATCGCAAAACGCGCCCGAATCCGCCGGAATAATTACCGATGGTTGCACATGCATCGGTCGGCATTACGGATCGTTGGGGAATAAAACAAAATGAATGTTGGCTGTAAAACAGTGAATTATGTTTAAAGCGTTTCAATCGGCCTATTTTTTCGTATTCAAATGAGCATTGAATCGTCGTGTTGCGTGCGAGCCGCCGCCGGTGGCGCCGGAGCCGCGGCTTGGCGGATCGACGGGGCGCCGTGGAGGATCTGTTTGCTGTTTTGCAACAAATCGCCTATATCGTTGATAGAAAAGAATTTTTGTTATCGATGCAGGCTGGGCGTGCTGCACCTGACATATTTGACAGGCCGCTATGGTTGGCTATACCACAGAAAATATGACGCTGGCATGAAGACCGTTTTTCGATGAGGATTTACGAGACAATTTTTCATCAACCATGCATATCGGATAGGCAATTTTCAAGAAAGGAAATTAATCCGAATTGGTTGAGTTTTCATGGTTTCGCGTATTAGTATTCGTACCCATGAAGCAGTCCCGATCGATGCGTTCAGGCAGTGTTCTCGCGGCATCGATCGGTCATAACGACAGCGTCTGAAGTCATTGTTACGAGACGCCGGGGGCCATGAGGTTGTCGCACGGAGCCAAATCCGTGTCGCACCGCTGGCGGCCGCATCGTCCCAGGGCGAAGCGGAATCCTGGTACAGGGAGGGTAGCCGCCGCGGGTCGTCGTCTCGTGTCCGGTTACGGGGAGCGTTCGCTGAAGCGAGCGCGTATCGTTTTTGACTGCCGGTTGTTGCCGGAGATACGCCATGCCTATCGAGAAACAGGTCGTCCCGCTGCCGAACGGCTTGAAAATCCACGTCGAGCATCACGTCTACGATCCGTCGTTCGAGACGGTCATCCTGATCAACGGCGCGCTCGCGACCACCGCCTCGTTCGGCCAGACGGTGCGTTATCTCGGCGAGCGCCTGAACTCGATCTGCTTCGACCTGCCCTACGCGGGGCAGTCGCGCCAGCACAACCCCGGCCAGTTCGTGCTGACCAAGGACGACGAGGTCGACATCCTGCTGCACCTCGCCGAGCGCTTCCGCCCGTCGTATCTGCTGTCGGTGTCGTGGGGCGGGGTGGCCTCGCTGTTCGCGCTGTCGCGCGGCTGCACGAGCGTGCGGCGCGCGGTGGTGGCGTCGTTCTCGCCGTTCCTCAACGATGCGATGGTCGATTACGTGACGCGCGCGCGCGACCACATCGCGGCCGGCGAGAATCTGCACGCGGCGCAGTTGCTGAACGATACGGTGGGCCGCTATCTGCCGCGCATCATGAAGCTCTACAACTACCGCTATCTGACCAAGCTGCCGCGCGACGAGCAGGATCAGGTCGCGTTCCACGTGAACCAGATCCTCGAGATGCAGCCCGAGCAGTATCTCGACGAATTCACGCGGATCGGCTGCGGCGTCAAGTTCATCAACGGCGAACTCGACGAATACACCACGCCGGGCGACGTGCGCCGGCTCGCCAGCTACGTGCGCCGCGCCGAGTTCGAGACGATCCGCAAGGCCGGCCACTTCCTCGATCTCGAAGGGCGCCAGCAGCAGGAACACGTGCGCGACGCGATCCTCGGCTACTTCTGCGAGGAGCGCAGCGCCACCGCTTCGGACGGCTCGTTCGACGCGCTGTCGCCGATGCCGGTGCTGTCGTAATCCACGGCCGGCCCGGCTGCCGCGCCACCGCCGCGCGCGCAGCCCGGGCCGGTTTTTCGAGCGCACCGGAAGCGGTCACGCAGAGGCGGTAACGATGTCGAAGATGATCATCACGGCGATCGGGTCGGCGGGGGATGTGTACCCGCTGCTCGGCGTGGGACGCGCGCTCGCGGACCGCGGGCATCGCGTCGTGTTCTGTACCCACCCGCAGTTCGAGGGGCCTGCGCTGCGCAGCGGCTTCGAGTTCGTGGCGATCGGCACCGCGCAGGAATACGCGGATGCGATGGCGAACCCGGCGCTGTGGGATCCGCGCACCTCGTTTCGCACGCTGTGGGCCGTGATCGCGCCGTCGCTGCGGCCGCACTTCGACAAGCTGTCCGAACTGATCGACGACGACTCGGTGCTGGTCGGCACGCTGTGGGCCTTTTCCGCGCGGCTGTTGCAGGAGTGCGACGGCGCGCGTTACGTGTCGGTGCAGGTGTCGCCGTCCACGCTGCTGTCGGCGCATGCGCCGCCCACCCATAAACGCCTGACGATCCCGCGCTGGCTGCCGCTCTGGTTCAAGTCCGGCCTGATGACGCTGATCGAGCGCGGCGTGCTCGACAAGGTGTGCGGCCCGCAACTGAACGCGCTGCGCGCCGAGCTGGGGCTGGCCCCCGCGCGCCGCATTCTCGGCCGCTGGCTGCATTCGAGCGACGGCGTGCTGTGCCTGTTTCCCGACTGGTTCGCCGCGCCGCAGCCCGATTGGCCCGCGAATCACCGGATGGCCGGCTTCCCGCTGTTCAACGATATCGATGCGCACGCACCCGATCCCGAACTCGATGCGTTCCTCGACGCGGGCGCGCCGCCCGTGGTGTTTACCGCCGGCTCGACGCGCGTGGACGGCGCGGGCTTTGCCGACGCGGCGGGCGAAGCGATGCGCGCGACGGGTGCGCGCGGCGTCCTGATCACGCCCGACACCGCGCGCCGCGACGGCGAGCCGGATGCGTCGCGCCTCATCAAGCGCCGCTACGTGCCGCTGCGCCAGTTGCTGCCGCGCGCCCGTGCGCTCGTGCATCACGGCGGCATCGGCACGGCGTCGCTGGCTTACGAGGCGGGGCTGCCGCAGGTGGTGATGCCGTCCGCGCACGATCAGTTCGACAATGCGCAGCGCGTGGCCGACAGCGGCTGCCGGATCGGCGGAGCGGCGTGGAGGGGAAGAGGGTTGGGG
>NZ_JAAGPF010000334.1 GCF_017104645.1 Burkholderia sp. Ac-20379 | reverse complement strand
ATGGTGCGCAAGCCGAGTCGAGGGCACGCGGTGTAGTGACGATATGTGAAACGAGCATATGGGAGTGACAATTAAGTACAAGTACAGAGACGACGGCAGAGGGCGGAGAGACGTCAACTGGGATGTGGAGTGGGAGGGTGAAAAGTTGCGCGGAAAGTATGTTATGGAGCGGTGCGGATCGGGATCTGAGTAGAGCGGTATGTTGGTCTGGTAGTGCAATTCTTTTTTTTTTTAATGATCCGGCCACCCCCGAGATCTACACTGCCACCAACCC
>NZ_JAAGPF010000333.1 GCF_017104645.1 Burkholderia sp. Ac-20379 | reverse complement strand
GCGTGCGGCGTCGCGCCGTACACAGCCTGCGCGGCGGCGGTGCGTTCGGCGCCCGCGTCGATGGCGGCGAACGCGTCGGCCGCGGCATGGGAATCGAGCACCGCGCTCATGCCTTCACCTCCGTCTGCGCCTTCAGGTGGTAGCCGCGTCCTTCGTAGTCGAACTCGACGATCTCGTTGATCGCGACGCTCTTGTCGGCCGGCGAGGCGTAGTAGGCGCGGATTTCCTTGATGCGAACCGTTTCCGGGTCGAACACGTACCACTCGTCGCCGCGCAGCGCGGTGCCGAGCTTCGACTTCCAGTGCGTCCACTCGATCACGGCTTCGTCGGAGTTGTGCGAGACGAGGATCTTCTCGATGGTCCATTGCGAGCCGAGTTCGGCCACGCACCATTGCCACTTGCGCGCGATCGTATCGGCGCCGCGCCACGGAATGTCGGGCAGGCCGGCGGGGAAGTAGTGGACGGCGTCGGGCGTGAAGCAGGACACGAGCTTGTCGTAGTCGGCTTCGTTGCAGGCGTCGAAATAGCGGCGAATCAGCGCCGCATAGCGGTCGGGATCGATGTGGGCCATGAAAGGCTTGCCTCCTGATGGAAATCCGCGCGCGGGGCGCGTGGGCATGGGTCGCGTGGGATGCGATGCGTTTGCCCGTCAGTGTAGGAGTGCAAGTGACGCCTGCCTGCCCGGCCGGCGGCGGCGCGCCCCGGCGAGTTCCAGATGCTGGGACCCGCCGCTTTCGCCGGGTGCGGCGCGGCCGGATTTCAGCGCGCGGGCGCCCAGCGCAGCGCGGTGCGGGCCTGCAGCGCTTGCCCCGGCTCGAGCGTGGCGATGCCGGTGCCGGTCACGCCCTGGGCGGCCAGATTGAAGCCGTTCGCGACGTGGCTGACCGGCTCCAGGCAGACGAATTCGCGGCCGCGCGCGGCGTACACCACGAGGTGCGAAAGCGGCGCGTCGGCTTCCAGGTGCAGCGTGCCGGCGTCGCGTTCGATGCGCGCCGCACCGTCCCATTCGCTCGCGTAGATCGCGCAGTCGGCCGCCTGCCAGTCGCCGCGCGTCAGCGTGACGGCGTCGGGCGCGAGCGTGGTCGCGCCGGTCGGCACGAAGTGCGCGTCGAGCGTCCAGCGGCACGGCGCGCGGAACCGGACGCGGCTGCCGGCGTCGGTCGCGAGGAACGGATGCCAGCCGAGCCCGGCTGGCATCGTGTGCGTGCCGGTGTTCTGCAATGCGAACGAGACGGCGAGCGTCGCGCCGTGCAGTTCGAAGCGCATCCGCGCCTCGAACGCCCATGGCCAGTGCTCGCACGGCGCCTCGCGCAGCACCAGTTCCACGGCCTGCGCATCGTGTTCGGCCACGTCCCACGCGCGGCGCTGCGCGTGGCCGTGCAGCGTGTTCGGCAGATCGAGCGGGTGCGGCGCGAGCGCGTGCGTGACGCCGCCGAACGCGAGCCGTGCGCCGGCGATGCGGTTCGAATACGGCGCCAGCGGATACGCGCCCGCTTTCGGCCAGCCGTGTTCGGGGGCGTCCCAGGCGTCGAGCGGCACGACGAGATCGATGCCGTCGCGCGTGCGCAGGCGGCACAAGCGTGCGCCGAGATGCGGCGCGATGACGGCTTCGAGCGTGTCGTTGGCGAGGGTCAGGCGGGTGGGTTCGGTCATGGCGAAAGCGTGCTGAGGGTTGGGAGGCATGCGAGGAAGGCGGCTCACGCGTCGAAGCAGAGCCGCAGCAGATGGCCGGACAGCGGCGCGCTGGCCAGCGATTCGATCGGTTGATGATTGCGGTCGCTCGTGATGTAGAGCGAGGCGCGCGCCCCGCCGCCCACGTAGGCGAGGCCGGTGGGGGCGGCCACCGGCAAGCTGACGACGCGGTCGAGCGTGCCGTCCGCGGCGAAGCGCATCAGGCTCCAGCCGTCGCGCAGCGCGGCCCAGACGCCGCCCTGAGCGTCGAGCGCGACACCCGACAGCCGGCCCGAGCCGGGCGGCATCGCGGCGAAGCGGCGCACGGTGGACGCGCCGCGCTGCAGCACGTAGAGCGTGCCCGAGGCGGACGCCGCGGCGAATGCGGTCACGCCGTCGGCGGACCACGTGAGCGAATCGATCGTCTCGCCGAATTTCCAGACCGCCTCGAAGCGTTGCGCCTCGGTGACGAAGCCCAGATTGCCGTGGTTGCCGTGCTCGAACCAGGCCCACGTATGGCCGGCCGGATCGGTGGCGAGCAGGCGGATGTCGGGGTCGTTCCAGACGCTCGCGCCTTCGTGCACGGTGAGCGTGTCGTCGGCGGCCAGCACCAGATGGCGGCCCGCCTGGGCGATCAGCAGGCCTTCGGGGCGCAACTGCATGCCGCTGATCGGCGCGTCGAGCTGCTGGACGATGCGGTCGGCCGCGCCGTCGGCGGTGACGGTGCAGGCGCGCAGCGCGGGCGCGAGCGTGTCGGCCCAGTAGAGCGCGCCGCGCGCGGCCCACCACACCGGGTGCGCGCCGTGGAACGCCCAGGCGGTGCTCAGCGGCGCGACTTCGTCCGATTCCGCGCCGCGGCTTTCCGGGCGCAGTTGCATGCCCACGCGTCGCGCGGCTTCGGCCAGCTCCGGGCCGAGCAGTTCGAGCCGCGCCAGCGACATCCGGTAGGCCGGCCCGGCCACGCTGAGCGCGCCGCGCACCACGCCTTCGTTGTCGACGATCGGCGCGGCCACGCAGCGCACGCCGAGCACGATCTCCTCGTCGTCGATCGCATAGCCGCGCGTGGCGGTGATGCGCAGCTCGACCTGCAGGCGGCGCCGGTCGGTGATGGTGCGCGGCGTGAGCGCCGTCATCGTCACGCCGCGCAGCAGCGCGTCGCGTTCGTCGCGCGCCATGCGCGACAGGATCGCCTTGCCCTGGCCGGTGCAATACACCGGCTTGCTGCGCCCGAGCGCGGCGGCCGAGCGTTGCGAATGCGCGCCGTCGCAGCGCTCCAGCGAGATCACCTCGCTGCCGTCGAGCGCGGCCAGATAGGTGGTTTCGCCGGTCAGGTCGCGCAGCGTGCGCAGCTCGGGCGTGGCCGCCGCCACCAAGTCGGGCATCAGATAGGCATTGCGCACCAGTTCCAGATAACGGAACCCGAGCCGGTAGACGCGGTGGGTCGGATCGCGCCGCAGCAGGCCGTGCTCGATCAGCGTCGCGAGGATCCGGTAGAGCGTCGTCTTCGGCAGTCCTGCCTGTTCGAGTAATTCGGCGTTGGTCATGCCGTGCGGCGTCGCCCCCACCATTTCCAACACCGTCAGCGCCTTGGCGAGCGCGGCGGTTCCGTCTCCGATAGCCATATTTCCACCTTTTGGAATTCGTCGCGAAACCGGCCGTCAGGGCCTGTCCGACGTCCCGGACTTTAGCAGTAGGATCGGTTTCGTTGGAGACGTGGTGCTCCCCGGGTTCCAGCATGTGGAACCCGCGATGCTTTCCAGAACAGAAAAGGACGCAAGATGACACTTCATGCCTACGCCGAAGGCCTCGACCGCGAGGTCGATCGCGCCGTCGAAGTCAGCGACGACACGCTGGCCCGCCTCGCCAAGGTCAGCAGCGGCTCGCTGACGACGCAACTGTTCAAGCGCGGCTTCCGTCAGCCGGCGCTGGTCGGCCTGCGCGCCGTCAATCGCGACGTCAAGCCGTTCGCCGGCCGCGCGTTCACGATGCGCTTCATCCCGGCGCGCGAGGACATCGACACCTACGGCACGATGACCACCCGGCCGAACGGCGACAACCTGCAATGGCAGGGCATCGAACAGGTGCGCGAGGGCGACGTGCTGGTGATCGACAGCCGCGACGACCCGCGCGCGGCCTCGGCCGGCAACATCCTGGTGACGCGCCTGCTGGCGCGCGGCGCGCGCGCGATCGTGACCGACGGCGCGCTGCGCGACGGTTCCGAAATCGCGGCGATGCCGCTGCCGGCCTATGCGCGCGAGATCACGGCCACCACGCGCATTTCGTATCACCACGTGGCGGATCTGCAGGTGCCGGTGGGCTGCGCGGGCGTGGCGGTGTATCCGGGCGACGTGATCGTCGGCGACGCGGACGGCTTGACGGTGGTGCCGGCGCATCTGGCCGTGGAGCTGGCGGACGTGTGCGAGAAGCAGGACGACATCGAGCACTATCTGGCGATGCGCATCGCGGCGGGCGAGCCGCTGTGGGGCGTGTATCCGCCGAGCCAGCAGTCGTACGCCGATTACGAGGCCTGGGTGGCGGCGGGCCGCCCGGCGATCGAGCCGCTGGCGCGCGTGCGCGACGGTCAGGCAGGCTGAGCGGGAAACGCGCCAGATCGCGGCGGGCGAACGCCGGCCGCGTGCAAGGCAGGATGCATGACGGCAGGCCCGGTTGCGACCGGGCCTGCGTGCATTCGAGGCGGGAGCGAAGCCGAGTGGTGCGGGCGCATCGACATGCGCCCATCGGCTTGCGAGGGTTCGACGCACCCAAGCCGGGCGAAACCGCCCCGGCTACGGGTAGCGCCCGGCGCGCGGTTCAGGCGCGCGCCGGATTCGAACCAGAAAAAACGCTGGAATTCAGATGCGGCGGTCGCGGCGCGCCACCACGCGGGCCGGCACCGGGCCGCGCGCGTAGCTCATGGCGGCCTGCATCTGCAGTTGCGACTGAAGCTCGAACATCGCCCAGGCGCTGCGCAACGCTGCGCCGACTTTCGACAGGAACGAGGACTTGCGGGACGGGGTGCGGACTTGCTTGGCGCTCGACATGATCAATCCAAGAGAATTTGGGGTTAACACCTAGGTGTAAACCCGAATCTATGCCTGAGGCCGGCGGCTGTCAACGATTTCGATTCGACGGATCCTTCGGTTCGCGGAAGCGTTGCGAAAAAGCCGCGCCCGCCGCGGCGGAATCCACCGGGGCGGGCGCGAGGGTCGGATGTCACGCGATTCGGCGCGGCGCGGCAGGCCGCGCAGCCCGTCACAGATAGCCGTAGCAGGTCTTCAGCTTGGCGTAATCGTAGAAATGGCTCGTCGGCGCGAGCTTGGCGCCGTCGCAGGCGGCCTGGAAATCGGTCTCGCGCTCGTTGTAGAGCATCCGCACGGCCAGGCTCGCACCGTTGCGATACACGTCCCATTGCACGTTCGCCGCCATCGGCGACACCTGATCGCCGCGCCACGGGTTGTTGTCGTAGGTGTACGTCTGCGCGGCCGGCACCGGCACGAACACGTTCTTCAGGTTCATGACCGAGGCGAACGGGATGATCTCCTCGGCGTGCGTGAAGCGCAGCTTGGCGGCGTTGGTCAGGTCGCCCTTGGCGATCGCGTCGGTTTGCGCGAAGAAATCGTCGCGCAGGATCGTCGCCATCTTGTAGGTGACCGGGTTCGCTTCCTGCACGCCCGGGCCCTTCTGGTAGAAGTCGGCCGCGTCCTGCAGGTAGGCCAGGTAACGGGCCTGCGGCGCCGCGATGTACTTCTCCATCGTCACGCCGCCGGTTTCGGCCGTCATCGCCGGGGCGACCTGCAGCAGGTTGTAGAGCACGTTGACGGCGTCGACGGCCGTCTTGATGGTGGTCTTGCCGTCGCCCTTGAGCGTGTTGCTGAACAGCGCGTCGTTCGACGCGAACGTGTAGGTGCCGCTGTTCGCGAACGTGTAGCCGGTGGTGCCGAGCTTGGCCAGGAAGGCCGGCGTGACGAGCTTCGAGAGCACCGCCTGGGCGGCGTCGCTGGCGCCCGCCGACGCGTTGATGTCGGCCAGCTTGGCGGTGACGGTCGCGTCGGTCGAATAGGCCTGATAGGCGAGGCTGTCGCGGTAGGTGGCGTAGTTCGCGTCGGTCGTGGTGGTGACCAGATCGGTGGCGGCCTTCAGCGAATGGAAGTAGAGCAGGAAGCGGTTGGTGCCGGCCGGTTGCGCGACCGGCGCGCCTTCCGGATACGGCGCCGGGGCGGCCGGCAGCGTGATGGCGGCGCTCAGCGCGGGCTTGTTCGCGACCAGCGCGCCCGAGAAGTAGGTCGAGCTGTCGACCGCGCGATCCTGGCCGGAGTTGACCACCACCACCTTGCGCGAGCCGTCGAACAGCGCGGGCATGCGTTGCAGCAGGCGCGCGGCGAGCTGCTGGTGCTCGCGGATGCCGGCCTGCGTGAGGTTGCCGTAGCCCGGCGTCGAGATGCCCGACACGCCGTAACCGAGCAGCGCGTTGGCCTTCATCATCGTCAACGTGTCGGTCTTCAACTGCTTGCCGAGGTCGGTCAGCGCGCCGTCGGCGTCGGCCTTCAGCAGCATCGCGTAGATCGCGCCGTCGTACTTGAAGCTCGACAGCCCGCGCGAGCCGTGGCGCGCCACCAGTTCGGTGTAGACCGGCGCGTAGCCGGCGGGCGCGGCCTCGTAGGTGGCCGGGTCCTGCTGCGGCTGGTACGGCGTCTTGGTCTGGTAATAGGTGGGCGCGGCGGCCGTCACCGGGGTGGTGACCGGCGGGGTGGCCGGCGCAGCGGCCGTTTGCGGCGTGTCGTCGGAGCCGCAGGCGGCGAGGAAGCAGGCAAGGGCGACGCAGGTCGCGCGGGTCGTCAGGGCAGTCATGTTCGCGGGCGGGAGAAATTTCGAGCCGCGAGTGTCGCAGACGATTTTGACAGCGAAAAGTCAGAATTCCGAAAGAAGTTCGGAGGCGATTCGTCGGACTTGAACGGCCCGCTGCCTGTTTTCCCGTCGATACGCCTCGATCCGCATCACGCTCGATCAGCTGCCGAAATAGACGTTGCAGAAGCTGGCCGGGCCGACGCAGTCCGACTGCGTTTGCGCCGGCTGTTGCGGGGCGCGCTGCGCGCTGTGCGATTGCTGCCGCGCCGGTTGCGCGTTGCTCGAGGCGGCCTGGGCGTGGGCGGCAAAGGCGGCGGAAAGGGCGAGGGCGGCGATTGCCAGTTGCATCGGCTTCATGGTGGGTTCTCCTGAGGAAGTGCCGCGGTTGCGGCGTTGAGGTCACTATAGGAGCGCCCCGCCTCGGGATTAACCACCTGCCTTGGGCAGGATTCTTCCGGATTCAGGAGAGATCGGCGCGTCGGCGCGCGCGGTGCGGCCGGCGTCGCGCACGCACGAACGGCGCGTCGCGATCGAGCAGCGCGGCGCGGATGAAATGCAGCCCCACCAGCACGCGGCGCATGCGCCGGCTGTCGGCCGGTGCGGCCTCCCAGGCCGGGCGCGCGCGCAGGATCGCGCGAATCGCCAGTTCCACCGATCGTTGCATGCGCAACAGCTTGCGCGCGTCGGGCGCATCGAACAGGTCGGGCAGCATCGCCAGCATGTGCCGCACCGGGGCGAGCCAGCGCAGCGCGCCGGCCGCGCGCGCCGCGTCGAACGGTGTCAGCTCGCCGCGCAGGTCGATCACCGCATGGCCGATCTCCAGCGTCACGAACAGCCAGCGCAGGCTCGTGCGATGGCGCGCCGAACGCTTCATCAGCAGTTGCCGCAGGTGCGACGTCAGCTCGTGCGCGCCCGACTGGAAGCGCCCGTGCAGGCCGTCGAGCGGCGCTTCGCAGGCGAGCCGCACGCGCGCGCGCAGGTCGCGCTGGATCCGCTCGATCAGCCAGGGCATTTCGGTCGGGAAGATCACGGCGAACACCAGCGCGGCCGTCAGCATCGCGGCCACCACGGCGATGCCGTTGTTGAGCAGCAGGTCGGGCTGGTAGACGGTCACGTTGTCCGGCCCGGCCAGCAGGCAGAAGAACACGATATAGCCCACCCCATAGCCCGACAGCGTGGGCCGGGTGGTCACGAACACGCCGGCCGCCAGCAGCGGCGCGAGCGTCGCGCACAGCAGCGGGAAGCCGTCGATGTTCGGATACAGGTAGCACACCGCCAGGTAGCCCGCGAGCGTGGCCACGGCCGCGCCGGCGGCCATCTGCGCGACGAAGCGCGGCGCGCGCGGCGAGGTGGAGCTGAGCGCGCAGGCGATCGCGGCGGCGATGGTGGCGAGGCCGCCGCT
>NZ_JAAGPF010000332.1 GCF_017104645.1 Burkholderia sp. Ac-20379 | reverse complement strand
CAAGAAGGCGGCGGCCGCCGCTGCTGCCGCTGCCGCGCCCACCGGCGCGCCGGCCACGTTCATGCCGGGCGCGGTGCCGCCGCCGGGCGTCAACGCGCGCTCGTGGGTGCTGGTCGACGCCAGCAGCAACCAGGTGCTCGCTTCCGGCAACGCCGACGAACGCGTCGAGCCGGCCTCGCTGACCAAGCTGATGACGGCCTACCTGGTGTTCGAGGCGCTGTCGACCAAGAAGATCTCGATGGAGCAGATCGTCACGCCGAGCGACGCCGTGCGCCGCGTCGGCACCGACGAATCGCGCATGTTCATCGAGGCCGAGAAGCCGGTGTCGGTGCACGACCTCGTGTACGGCATGATCATCCAGTCGGGCAACGACGCCGCGATCGCGCTGGCCGAACTGGTCGGCGGCAGCGAGTCGCAGTTCGTCAACATGATGAACACCGAGGCGCAGAAGCTCGGCATGACCGGCACGCACTTCGCCGACGTGAACGGCATGCCCGATCCGCAGCACTACACCACGGCCGGCGATCTGGCCAAGCTGTCGGCGCGCCTGATCCGCGATTTCCCCGATTACTACAACATCTTCTCGGTCAAGGAATTCCGCTACAACAACATCACCCAGGCGAACCGCAACCGCCTGCTGTGGACCGACCCGACCGTCGACGGCCTGAAGACGGGCCACACGCAAGCGGCCGGCTACTGCCTGATCGCGTCGGCCAAGCGTCCGCTGGCCGACGGCGGCACGCGCCGTCTGGTCTCGGTGATGATGGGCGAAACCAAGGAAAGCGACCGCGTGGCCGACAGCATGAAGATGCTGAACTACGGCTACAGCGCGTTCGACGCCGTGCGCCTGTACAAGGGCGGCCAGGCCGTGGCCACGCCGCGCGTGTACAAGGGCAAGGACAACTCGGTGCAGGTCGGCGTGCAGAAGGATCAGTTCGTCACGCTGCCGAAGGGCGTGGGCGACAAGATCAAGCCGCAGGTCACGCTGAACACGCCGCTGATCGCGCCGCTGGCCGAAGGCCAGCAGGTCGGCTCGGTGCAGTTCGTGGCCGACGGCAAGACGGTCGCGCAGTTCCCGGTCGTCGCGCTGCAGGCGGTGCCGGAAGCGGGCCTGTTCGGCCGCATCTGGGATTCGATCCTGCTGATGTTCGCCAAGAAGTAAGCACGGGCGGCAAGGCGGCCGAGGCTGGCCGCCTTGCCACCGTCATTTCGCCGCCGGCGGTAAGCTGTCGGCTCGGGCTGGCCGCGCAACCTTGCAGTCGGGTTTCGCGGCCAGCCTTTGCATTGCGCCGGCGCGGCCCGCCTCGCGCCGCGCCGGCGCATCGAACGCGTCATCCTCTTTCGTTGAGCGCCATGAGCCAAGCCGATTTCGACCCCGTCGTCCATCTGAGCATCCATGCCGACGTGCAGCGCGTGCCGCTGTCCGAGGCGCGCGTGCCGGTGCTCGATCGCGGTTTCATCTTCGGCGACGGCGTGTACGAGGTGGCGCCGCTCTACCTGCACGAGGGCGCGCGCCGGCCGTTCCGGCTGCCGCAGCACTTGGCGCGGCTCGACCGCAGCCTGAAGAAGCTCGAGATCCCGAACCCGCACGACGACGCCGGCTGGCGCGCGCTGATCGACGAGCTGCTGGCGGCCAACGCCGACGGCCTCGGCGATGCGCACGCGAAGGTCTATCTGCAGATCACGCGCGGCGTGGCGAAACGCGGCCATGCGTTCCCGGCCGGCATCGTGCCCACCGTGTTCATGATGGTCAGCCCGATGGAATTGCCCGGCAACGAGATCCGCGCCACCGGCGTGCGCTGCGTGACGGCCGAGGATCGCCGCTGGCTGCACGCCGACATCAAGGTCACCTCGCTGCTCGGCAACGTGCTGATGGCGCAACATGCCGCGCAGCGCGAGGCGTTCGAAACCATCCAGTTGCGCGACGGCAACCTGACGGAGGCTTCGTCGTCGAACGTGTGGGTGGTCAAGAACGGCGAGCTGCTCGCGCCGCCGCGCAGCAACAAGATTCTCGAAGGCGTGCGCTATGCGCTCCTCGAGGAGCTGGCCGAGGCATGCGGCATTCCGTTCGTCGCGCGCGAGATCAACGAAGCCGAACTGCGCGCGGCCGACGAAATCCTGCTGACCTCGGCCACCAAGGAAATCCTGCCCGTCACGTCGCTCGACGACCTGCCGGTGCAGGACGGCCGCCCCGGGCCCGTGTACATTGCGCTCTACGAGGCCTATCAGCGCGCCAAGGCACGCGAGCTGGCCGCCGCCTGAGCGCGTTTTTATCGATTCTTTCTGGAGATGCTTATGACGACCGAACCGACCAAGACAGTCGAAATGACTGGCGCGATCGATGCCAGGAAGGAGACGTTGCTGGAATTCCCCTGCGATTTCCCGATCAAGATCATGGGCAAGGCCCATCCCGAATTCCGCGACACGATCTTCAAGGTGGTGGCGGTGCACGACAACGAGATCGATCTCGAGAAGATCGAGGAGCGTTCGTCGAGCGGCGGCAACTACACGGGCCTCACGATCACCGTGCGCGCCACGAGCCAGCAGCAGCTCGACGACATCTATCGCTCGCTGACCGGCCACCCGATGGTCAAGGTCGTGCTTTAAGCGGCGTTTTCCGGCGTTTCGGGGTGGCGGCATCGGCCGCCGCGCCGGGCGCCGGGCCGGTTTTTACCGCAGCCGTAGTGGTATCCGCCGCTTCATCCTCCGCCGTCCCTTCCGATTCGTCCCGTCCCGGTTTGTCCTCCCGCACCGCCTCCGGTTGCCCGTGCCGAGCCGCGTGCTGCGCGTCGATGCGCGCCCAATCCGCCTCGAACGCCGCCAGATGTTCGAGGATCCAACTGCGGAACGCCTGCACGCGCGGCAGGTTCAACCGGTTCGGCGGGCACACGAAATAGCAGTGCCACGGGCTCGGCCCGGTGATGTCGAACAGCCGCACGATGCGGCCCGCGGCCAGTTCGCTCGCGGCGATCGAGCGGCGCACCAGCGCGATGCCCTGGCCGTCGATGGCTGCCTGCACCAGTTGCGACGAATCGTGGAACAGCACGCCGCGCTTCGGCTCGGTCAGCCGGTCGAGCCCGGCCGCGTCGAACCACGGGCGCCAGAGTTCGTCGTCGGAGCGCAGCAGCGGGTAGTGCACGAGATCGGCCGGCGCCTTGGGCAGCACGCCGCCGTTGAGCGTGGGCGCGCAGGCCGGGAAGAACAGCTCGTCGAACAGCTTCTCGACGTGCAGCCCCGGGTAGTGGCCGTTGCCGAAGCGGATCGCGATGTCGACGTCGTCGCGCGTGAAATCGGTCAGCGAGTTGGTGGATTGCAGCTCGAGATCGATGTCGGGATGGCGATCGATGAACGAGCCGATGCGCGGCGTGATCCAGCGCGCGGCGAACGACTGCAGCGACGACACCACGAGCCGGTTGCGCCGGTCGGTGGCGCGCACGTCGAGCGTGGCGTCGAGCAGGATCGTCAGCGCCGCGCGCACCTGCAGCGCGTAGCGCTCGCCGGTGTCGGTCAGCGCGAGCCGCTTGCCGTTGCGGGTGAACAGCGGCACGCCGAGCTCTTCCTCGAGCGCGCGCACCTGGTGGCTGATCGCGCCGTGCGTGACGAACAGTTCCTCGGCGGCGCGCGAGAAGCTTTGATGGCGCGCGGCGGCCTCGAAGGCGCGCAGGGCATTCAGCGGGGGCAGTTTGCGCAGGTCCACTTGCTCATTTTTCTCACAAGAACGTGAAAACGTATCGTTTTGCGTAAACCCTTGATGTGCCTAGGATTGTAGCCATTCCAACGCATTTTCCGGAGCGCATCATGAGAGAAATTTCGACAAACGTCGTGTTCGAGATCCAGGCCGGCGAGACCGTGCCGATGGTGGTGGCGCACAGCACGCGCCTGTCCGTGCAGGGCGCCACCGTGTGGGCCACCCGCAGCGAGGACGTGGACGACTACTTCCTGCCCCCCGGCGCGACGCTGCGCCTGCGCCGCGGCGAGCGCCTCTGGCTCGGCGTGGAAGGGCCGGCGGCGGCGCAGATCGCGTTCAGCGTGTCGCCCTCGGCCTGCCAGGCGGCGCGCTCGGCGTTCGCGCGGCTGGCGAACCGGTTCGCGGCGTGGCTGCACCAGGGCTGGCGCGTGGTGTGAGCGCCGCCGGGGCCGGATCGACCCACGCACGAGGCCCGGCGGCGCAGGGCGGTTTTCGGTAAACTAGCGCCCATGTCAGCGCCGCCGGTCACCCACGTGTCTTCCCATTCCAACGATTCCGGCAGTGCCGCGCCGTCCGAAAACGGGGCCGCACTGCCGTCGCCCGTCGTGCGCTGGCTCGGCAGCGCGCCCTACGAACCGACCTTCGACGCGATGCGCGCGTTCACCGATGCGCGCGACGCCGGCACCGCCGACGAAATCTGGCTGGTCGAACACCCCCCCGTCTACACGCTCGGCCAGGCCGGCGACCCGGCGCACCTGCTGGTGGCCAACAGCGGCGTGCCGCTGGTCAAGGTCGATCGCGGCGGGCAGATCACCTATCACGGCCCCGGCCAGATCGTCGCCTACCTGCTGGTGGACCTGCGCCGCCGCAAGCTGATGGTTCGACCGATGGTCGAGCGGATCGAGCAGGCCGTGATCGAAACCCTTGCGGCGTATAATCTCGCGTCGATCCGCAAGGCGGGCGCGCCCGGTATCTACGTGGAATCGGGGCCGCATGCGGGCGCAAAGATCGCCGCGCTCGGTCTGAAGATTCGCAACGGATGCAGTTATCACGGGCTGAGCCTCAACGTCCGGATGGATCTCGCCCCGTTTCTCGCGATCAACCCGTGCGGCTATGCAGGGCTCGAAACGGTCGACATGGCGGCCGTCGGCGTGGTCGCCGACTGGCGCGACGTGGCCGAGACGCTCGTGCGCCGTCTGACCGCCAACCTTGACGGCGCCACCGCCGCCGCATTGCCGCAGGCACTGGAACACACGAATGACTGACGTAATCGCAACTCCGGCACCGGCCGAATCGGCCGCCTACGATCCCACCGCCAAGCAGAAGGCGCAGGCGAAGACGGCCCGCATTCCGATCAAGATCATCCCCATCGAGAAGCTCAAGAAGCCCGACTGGATCCGCGTCAAGGCGGCCACCGGCAGCTCGCGCTTCAACGAGATCAAGACGATCCTGCGCGAGCACAACCTGCACACGGTGTGCGAGGAAGCGAGCTGCCCGAACATCGGCGAATGCTTCGGCAAGGGCACCGCCACGTTCATGATCATGGGCGACAAGTGCACGCGCCGCTGCCCGTTCTGCGACGTCGGCCACGGCCGCCCCGATCCGCTCGACGAGAACGAGCCGGCCAACCTGGCGCGCACCATCGGCGCGCTCAAGCTCAAGTACGTGGTGATCACGAGCGTCGACCGCGACGATCTGCGCGACGGCGGTGCCGGCCATTTCGTCGAATGCATCCGCCAGGTGCGCGAGCAGTCGCCGGACACGCGCATCGAAATCCTGACGCCCGATTTCCGCGGCCGTCTCGATCGCGCGATCGGCATCCTGAACGCCGCGCCGCCCGATGTCATGAACCACAACCTCGAAACGGTGCCGCGTCTCTACAAGGAAGCGCGCCCCGGTTCGGATTACGCGCATTCGCTGAAGCTGCTGAAGGATTTCAAGGCGCTGCACCCGGATGTCGCCACCAAGTCGGGCCTGATGGTCGGCCTCGGCGAAACGCCCGAGGAAATCCTCCAGGTGATGCGCGACCTGCGCGCGCACGACGTCGACATGCTGACGATCGGCCAGTATCTGCAGCCGTCGGAGCACCATCTGCCGGTGCGCGAATACGTGCACCCGGACGTCTTCAAGATGTACGAGGAAGAGGCCTACAAGATGGGCTTCACGCATGCGGCCGTGGGCGCGATGGTGCGTTCGAGCTACCACGCCGATCTGCAGGCGCACGGCGCGGGCGTGGTCTGAGCCGCGTTTTCCGCTTCCCGCTTCGCCGTCGTCACGAAAACCCGCCGCAAGGCGGGTTTTTCGTTTGCGGGGCGCCGCCGCCGCGTCATTGCCGGCGGCATCCGTTTCAGCGCGAAATGCATAGCGTCAGCAGCGTCAATTGCATCGCAGGAATCGATAGAACCGCGCGGGCATGAAGTCTCTATAGTCGGGCGTTTTCGAGCCACCGCATCCGACCCGAGAGGTAAGCCATGCCGCGTTTCCGTTCCGTCCGCACCGTCCTGACCACCGCGCTTGCCGGCGCCGTCGCCGCGCTGACGCTGTCCGCCGCTCCGGCGCGGGCCGCCGACAAGGAGGTGGTGATCGCGTATCAGGACATGGTGGTGCCGTGGCGCTACGCGCAGGCGACGGGCGAGGTGGAGAAGGCCACCGGCTACAAGGTCACGTTCCGCAAGCTCGGCAGCGGCGCCGACGTGATCCGCGCGCTCGCCTCGGGCTCGGTGCAGCTCGGCGAGGCCGGCTCCGCGCCGATCGCGGCGGGCCTGTCGCAGGGCGTGGACCTCTCGCTGTTCTGGATTCTCGACAACATCAACGACGCCGAGGCGCTGGTCGCGCGCAACGGCTCGGGCGTCAACAGCGTGGCCGACCTGAAGGGCCACAAGATCGGCCTGCCGTTCGTGTCGACCTCGCACTTCCACGCGCTGGTCGCGCTGCAGCAGGCCGGCGTCGATCCGAACTCGGTGAAGATCCTGAACCTGCGCCCGCCCGAAGTGGCGGCCGCCTGGGCGCGCGGCGACATCGACGCGACCTACATCTGGGATCCGGTGCTGGCCAAGGTCAAGCAGAACGGCAAGGTGCTGATCACGTCGGGCCAGGTGGCGAAGGCCACCGGCAAGGCGACGTTCGACGGCTTCGTCGCCACGCGCCGCTTCGCCCACGACAACCCCGAATTCGTCGCGCGCTTCGTGAAGGTGCTGGCCGCGGCCGACGCCGATTACCGCGCGCATCCGAACGCCTGGGGCAAGGGCTCGGCGCAGGCCGCGGCGGTGGCGAAGGAATCGGGCGCGAACGCCGACGACGTGCCGGCCAGCCTCGCGCTGTACGCGTTCCCGTCGCCGGCCGAACAGGCTTCGGCCACATGGCTCGGCGGCGGCGCGCAATCGGGCGCGGCGAAATCGCTGGCCGCCACGGCCGCGTTCCTGAAATCGCAGGGGACGATTCAAACGGTGCTGCCCGATTACTCGGTCGGCGTCGATCCGCAATTCGTGAAGGCCGCCGCGCACTGAGCGGCGACAAGGAGCGCGCGATGAGCAGGCTCGATATCCGGCGGCTGTCGGTCGCCTATCCGGGGGAGCGCGGGCGCGGCGACACGCAGGCGCTGGCCGACGTCGACCTGTCGATCGACAGCGGCGAGTTCGTGGTGGCGGTGGGCGCGTCGGGTTGCGGCAAGACCACGCTGCTGAACTGCATCGCGGGCTTCGTCGCGCCGACGGCCGGCGAGGTGCGGCTCGACGACGCGCCGGTGCTCGGGCCGGGCGCCGATCGCGGCGTGGTGTTCCAGAAATACGCGCTGCTGCCGTGGCTCGACGTGCTCGGCAACGTCGCGCTCGGCTTGCGCTTTCAGGGCGTCGCACGCGCCGAACGCGAGGCGCGCGCGCGGCGGATCCTGGCGCTGGTCGGGCTGGAGCGGCATGCGCAGTCGCGCATCTACGCGCTGTCGGGCGGCATGCAGCAGCGCGTCGGCATCGCCCGCGCGCTGGCCGGCGACCCGCGCGTGCTGCTGATGGACGAGCCGATGGGCGCGCTCGACGCGATGACGCGCGAATCGATGCAGGAGCTGGTGCTCGACCTCTGGGCGCGCACCGGCAAGACGGTGTTCTTCATCACGCACGACGTGGAGGAGGCGCTGTTTCTCGGCACGCGCGTGGTGGTGATGACGCCGGGGCCGGGCCGCATCGCCGAATCGCACGAACTGCCGTTCGCGCGGCGCTTCGTGCAGACGCGCGATGCGCGGGCCGTGAAATCGTCGCCCGAATTCATCGCGTGGCGCGAGCGTCTGATCGGTTTGCTGCACGGGCGCACGCACGCGAAGGAGGCCGCATGAGCGCGCAGGACGACGTCACGCTGGAAGCCGGCGCGTCATCGCCGGCCGATTGGACGCGCTCGCGCACGGTGACGTGGCAGGCGCAACCGGGCCGCGCCGATGCGGCCATCCGGCCGGCACAGGCGATTGCGCCGCCCATGACAACCGC
>NZ_JAAGPF010000331.1 GCF_017104645.1 Burkholderia sp. Ac-20379 | reverse complement strand
GAGCTGCCCGGCTTCTTCGGCGTGCAGGCGCCCGGCCGGCCGCTCGCCGCCCGGCCCGACGTGCTGGTGTTCCAGACGCCGCCGCTCGAGCACGACGTGGCGGTGGCCGGCCCGATCCGCGTGCGGCTGTGGGTGTCGAGCGACGCGCCCGACACCGATTTCACGGCCAAGCTGATCGACGTGTGCCCGCCCAACGCCGATTACCCGGACGGCTATGCGATGAATCTGACCGACGGCATCTTCCGCTGCCGCTTCCACGCGTCGTGGGAAGCGCCCGAGCGGCTCGAAGCAGGCCGCGTCTACGAGATCGCGATCGAGCCGTTCGCCACCGCGAACCGTTTCGCGCGCGGCCACCGGATCCGGGTGGACATCTCCAGCAGCAACTTCCCGCACTTCGACGTCAACCCGAACAGCGGCGAACCGCCCGCGCTGGCCCGCGCGCCGCGCGTGGCCGTGAACCGCGTGTGGCTCGGGGCCGGCACGCCGTCGCAGATCGTGCTGCCGATCGTCGACACCGCCCAGCTCGACGCGCTCGCGCTGCCGCCGCACACCGCCTGATACGGCCCGGGCTGCCGGGCTCCCGTTTCCGATTCGTCACCCCACGCCGCATTCGACGCGGCGCTCTGGGGCGGCTCGGCTCGTCTTTGCTTCGCAGTACCAAGTAGTTAACAACGTCAACCGTAGTGCTTATCGCAGGGGAAACATCATGAAAACAGCATCGTTGAAGGCCATCCGCCTCGCGGCCGGCGGAATCGGAACCAGCATCGGGATCGGCCTCGCGGCTGGCGCGGCGCAGGCGCAATCGAGCGTCACGCTGTATGGCATCGTGGACGGCGGCTTCACCTACACGAGCAACCAGGGCGGCCACGCCAACTATCAGGCCACCGCCGGCAGCGAACAGGGCTCGCGCTGGGGCCTGCTCGGCAGCGAGGATCTGGGCGGCGGCAACCGCGCGATCTTCCGGCTGGAGAACGGCTTCAACCTGCAGACCGGCGCCGCCAGCGCGAACGGCCGGATCTTCGGGCGGCAGGCCTGGGTGGGGATCGCCTCCGATCGCTACGGCACGATCACGCTGGGCCGCCAGTACAACGCGTCGCAGGATTCGCTCGAACCGCTGCAGATGGCCTCCGAGATGGTGCAGTACGCCACCCACCCGTTCGACACCGACGACATCAACAACTCGTTCCGCACCGACAATTCCATCAAGTACGTCACGCCCACTTTTTACGGCCTGCAGGTCAACACGATGTACGCGCTGTCGGGCAACGCGGCCTCGTTCGCCACCAACCGCTCGTACAGCGTGGGCGCGACCTGGACGCGCGGGCCGTGGCGGCTCGGCGCGGCCTACGTGGTGCTCGACCACCCGGCCACCGACACCACCGGCGCGATCCCGTCCGACAACTACTTCACGTTCCTGAAGGGCATCACGAACCAGCGCATCTGGGGCGCGGGCGGGCTGTACGAGATGGGCCGCGCGACGCTCGGGCTGATGTACACCAACACGCGCTTCGAACTGACGCCGGCCAGCCAGTACCAGACCTACCAGAACGCCGAGGCGAGCCTGCGCTACCAGATCACGCCGGCGCTGCACGCGGCGATCGGCGAGACCTACACGAACGTGTCGACCAACGGCGCGGTCGGTTCGTGGCATTACTGGCAGACCAACACGGCGCTTCAGTATTTCCTGTCGAAACGCACCGACATCTACATCGACCTGCTCTACCAGCACGCCAGCAACGCCGTGGCGCAGATCGAGGGCACCAGCGGCGCCTCGAGCGGCGCGTCGCAGTTCCTGGCCGTCACCGGCATCCGTCACAAGTTCTGACGCCGGGCCGCGCGCGCCGCCACCTCGTTATCATGTGCGCTGCGCCCCAGGCAGCGCACCGCAAAGGACGATCGATGCAGATAACGTGGCTGGAAGACTTCATGGAACTGGCGCGCACGCGCAGCTTCTCGCGCGCGGCGGACAACCGCGCCGTCACGCATCCCGCGTTCGGGCGGCGCATCAAGGCGCTCGAGGAATGGGTGGGCGCGGAGCTGGTGGAGCGCCGGCAGCCGGTCGTGCTGACGGCGGCCGGCGCGATCTTCCTCGACGCCGCCACGGTGGCCACCGACGTGCTCCATGCGGCCCGCGCGCAGTTCCAGGACGCCTCGGCCGCCGGCGAGCCGGTGTTGCGCATCGCCACCGGGCGCACGCTGGCGCGCACGTTCTTCCCCGACTGGTACGACGCGCTGAGCCGGCGGATCGGCGCGTTTCCGGTATCGGTCAGCACCGGCGGCGCGCAGGAAGTGGTGATGCGGCTCGCGACCGGCGACGTGGATCTGCTGGTGATCTACTCCAGCCCCACCACGCGGCTGCTGATCGACCCGCAGCGCTACGAATCGATCACGCTGGCCCGCGAGACGCTGCTGCCGGTCAGCGCGCCCGATGCGGCCGGCCGCCCGAAATTCTCGCTCGCGCCCTCGCCGGCCGCACCGATCCCGTGGCTGTCGTTCGCGCCCACGCTGACGCTGCGCGGCGTGCTGGCCAAGCATCTGGCCAGCTTGGCGCAGAAATTGCCGCTGCGCATGGTCTATCAGGCCGATTCGTACGAATCGATCCTGGAGATGGCCAAACGCGGCACGGGCGTGGGCTGGCTGCCGCGCGGGCTCGTGCAGGACGCGCTGAGGGACGGCAGCCTCGTGCCGATCGGCGATGCGGGCATGTCGGTGGGCTTCGACATT
This sequence comes from Burkholderia sp. Ac-20379, assembly GCF_017104645.1. Classification (GTDB taxonomy): domain Bacteria; phylum Pseudomonadota; class Gammaproteobacteria; order Burkholderiales; family Burkholderiaceae; genus Burkholderia. The sequence continues at coordinate 5,498 of NZ_JAAGPF010000331.1, read as the reverse complement.
TCGCTGTACCGCCTGCGCGGCCACGCCAACCCGCTGGTGGATGCGATCTGGCACAGCGCGTCCGCCGTCGATGACACCCCCAATCCCGCCTGAACGCGCCCGCCCCAACCCAAAAAGCACCAACCGTTGCCGAAACGGCAACTTTCGCGAATATCGGCTCAGCACACTCTCGACAGCCCACAAAGCCGCCCGCCCCGCCTCGCACAACGGGCAAGCGGCTTTGCGATCACAAGCCATCGCGCGGTACCGCGACGCCTCCTCCGAGGCCGCGGCGAGCGCGACATAACTCGAGACGCGCCCCATGTCAGCACGATATTCGTCGTCGAACGACGCGATTGCCCGCCCTGCCGCCCCATCCCATCCCTGGAAGGAAATCTGCGCCGCCAGCATCGGCAACGCGCTCGAGTTCTACGATCTGCTGATCTACGGCTATTTCGCCGTGGTGATCGGCCGGCTGTTCTTCCCCGCCGGCAACGCCACCACCTCGCTGCTGCTCAGCATGGGCACGTTCGGCGTGTCGTTCGTGATGCGGCCGCTCGGCGCGATCGTGCTCGGCGCGTACGCCGACCGGGCCGGGCGCAAGGCGTCGCTGACGCTGTCGATCGCGATCATGATGATCGGCACCGCGATGATCGCGTTCGCGCCCACCTACGCGCAGATCGGCATCCTCTCGCCGCTGCTGGTGATCGTGGCGCGCATGCTGCAGGGTTTCTCGACCGGCGGCGAATTCGGCGCGGCCACGGCATTCATGGTGGAGCACGCTGATGCGAAGCGGCGCGGCTTCTCGGCCAGTTGGCAACTGTCGACGCAGGGGCTGGCGACGGTGCTCGCGGCCGGCGTCAGCGCGCTGCTCAGTTACCTGCTCAGCGACGCGCAACTCGATAGCTGGGGCTGGCGCGTGGCGTTCTGCGTCGGCCTGCTGATCGGGCCGGTAGGCCTGTATATCCGCGGCCAGATCGACGAAACGCCCGAGTTCCGGAAAACGGCGGCGGCCCGCGCGGAACAGGCCCGCAAGCAGGAAAACACCGCCGCCTCGCCGCTGCGCACGGTGCTGCTGCACGACACGCTGAACCTGCTGCTGGCGATCGGCGTGGTGGCGGGCGCGACGGCCTTCAACTACGTGCACAAGCTCTACATGCCGACCTATGCGCTCAAGCAGTTGCATATCCCGGCCACCTCGTCGTTCCTCAGCGCGATGCTGACCGGCTTCGTGCTGATGGTGGCCGCGCCGTGGTTCGGCGCGCTGTCCGACCGCCACGGGCGGTTCCGCGTGCTGTCGGTGGCGATGCTGGCGATCGGCGCCACCTCGTACCCCCTGTTCCTGATGCTCAGCGCATGGCCCGGCGTGGCGACGCTGATGATCGTGCAGGCGCTGGTCGGCTTCCTGATTGCCGCGTGCCTCGGCCCGATCCCGGCGATGCTGTCTGACATCTTCCCCACCGTCACGCGCGGCACCGGCCTCGCGCTGAGCTACAACTTCTCGGTCACGCTGTTCGGCGGCTTTTCCCCGCTGATCGTGACCTGGCTGATCGACGCGTCCGGCTCGAAGCTCGCGCCGAGCTTCTACGTGATGGCCACGGCCGCGCTGAGCATCGTATCCGTGCTCGCGCTGGGCCGCCGCATGGCGCGGCGCGCGCCGGTCTGACCGCAACCCCTTCTCAGGAGATCACGACGATGAACAGCAGGGAACCCGTTCGCGCCCCGCTCGCGCCCTACCCGGTGGAAGTGGCGTTCCCCGACATCCGCCGCTGGGAAGCCGGCAATACGGGCGTGGCGTACGTGCATACGTTCGACAGCGGCGCGGCCGGGCCGCACGTCATGGTGATGGCGCTGACGCACGGCAACGAAGTGAGCGGCGCGATCGCCGTGGACGCGCTGCTCGCGGCCGGCGTGCGGCCGCGAATCGGCCGCATCACGCTCGGTTTCGCCAACGTGGCGGCTTATTTCCGCTTCGACGCGCGCCAGCCCGATGCGAACCGCTTCGTCGACGAGGATCTGAACCGCGTCTGGGCCGAAGCGCGCCTCGACGGCCCCGGCGATTCGGTCGAACTGCGCCGCGCCCGCGCGCTGCGGCCGATCCTGGACGACGTCGATTACCTGCTCGACCTCCATTCGATGCACGAGGCCGGCGCGCCGCTGATGCTGAGCGGCATTCTGGAGAAAGGGATTCGCTTCGCCGAAGCGATCGGCGTGCCGCGGACGGTGATCGTCGATGCCGGGCACGCGAACGGCAAGCGGATGCGCGATTACGGCGGCTTCGGCGACGCGGATAGCCCGAAGAACGCGCTGCTGCTCGAAAGCGGCCAGCATTTCTCGGCGCGTAGCCGGGCCGTGGCGCTCGATGCGGCCGCGCGTTTCCTGCTGGAACTGACGCAGGCGGCATCGGACACGGCCGACCTGCGCGGCTTCCTGCTGCCGGAGCCGCCCGCCGCGCAGCGCATGCTGAAGGTGTGCGAGGCCGTGGTGGCGGACAGCATGGATTTTCGCTTCACGCAGCCGCTCGGCGATCTGCAGCGGATCGCGCGCGCCGGCACCGTGATCGCCCGCGACGGCGAGCGCGAGATCGTCACGCCGTTCGACGATTGCGTGGCGATCATGCCGTCGCTGAGGCAACTGGCGCCGGGGGTGACGGTGGTGCGACTGGCCAGGGAGATCGCGCGGGCATGAGGCCGGAGCCGGCATCGCACCGGTTTCGTGTGGCGAACGGCGGCCGATCGCGCGCCTGCCGTTTCGGCGAGGCGTCACGGCGCACGGTGCACGCCAGCCGCATGCGGCGCGCGCCATGCACGCAACCGGCGGCGCAGCGCCGCTTGTCGACCGCAAACGCGCGCAGGCTTCGAACGCAGCCGATTACTGCGCTGGCGGCCCGCTCAACCTGGCGTAATCGGCAGCCGAAATCCCGCGTGCATGCTTCAGAAACGCGGCCAGTTGCCAGATGTCCCGATCGCTGAACGTCTTGCCGAACGCGGGCATGGCCGTCATCCGCACGCCGTTGCGGATCGTCCAGAACATCAGCGGCGGGTTGTTGCGGCGTTGCGCGCCGAGCAGCAGCGGCGCGCCCGGCAGGATGCCGCGCGCGATCGGACCGGGCGGTTCGCCCGGCGCGCCGTGGCAGGCCGCGCAGGTGGCCGCGTAGCGCCGCGCGCCGGCCGCGATGTTGGCGTCGGTCATCAGATCGGGCGGCGGGACGATGCCCTGCGCATGCCGATGCAGCGAATGCTCGTAGGTGGTGTGCAGCGCCCAGGCCACGAGCGGATCGTGCGGCGGGATCGCGGAAACGTCGTACAGGCCGGAATAGATCACCACCAGTGCGCCGGCCGCGGCCGTGGCGGCAGCGGCGGCCAGCGTCAGGCCGACGGTCTTGAACGGGAAACGGGCGGACGCCATGTCGTGCGCCCCCTTAGTGCGATTGCGGCGCGGCGGCGCTCGGGATCGCGGCGCTCGCCGGATCGACCTCGGCCCGGCTCGCCACCGCCAGCGGCGCGGCCGCCGCGTCGGACGCCGCGAGCCGCGCCTCGGCGGCCTGAATGTCGTTCGGGAAATCGAGCGTCTCGCCGATCGGATCGAAGCCCGCCTGCTCGACGCGCGCGAGATCGGCGCGCACCTGGGCGCGCGTCGCTTCGGCGTGGCTCGCCTGGGAGTACAAGCCGGCGCTGACGGCCAGCAGCATGACGGCGGCCCTGGCCGCCCGGACGGAAAAACGCATCGGTAGCTCCTTGTCCGCCCACCACGGGCGAGCCGGCCGAGCGCGTCATGCGCTGTCGTGTCGATGGCCCACGCGGCCGATCAGGCATTCTGGCGCTGTCATCGACGCGTCATGCTGACGTGCTGATTACCGATTTGTCATTTTCCGGCGGCTCAGGCCGCGATCGCCGCGCCCACCTCGCGCCGCATGTCGGCGAACGCATAGCTGGCGCGGTCGCGCGGGTAATCGATCGGCACCTCCACGATCCGCTCGACGCGCCCCGGGTTGGCCGACAGCACGACGATCCGCTGGCTCAGATACAGCGCCTCCTCGATGTCGTGCGTGACCAGCACCATCGTCACGCGCTGCGTCTGCCAGATGTCCAGCAGCGCATCCTGCAGCCGCGCGCGCGTCAGCGCGTCGAGCGCGCTGAGCGGCTCGTCGAGCAGCAGCACGTCGGGCGCGGTGACCAGCGCGCGGGCGATCGCGACGCGCTGCGCCATGCCGCCCGACAGCTCGCCGGGCCACGCGTCGCGGCTGCCGTCGAGGCCCACGAGTTCGAGATGGGCGCGCACGCGCTCGCGCTTGGCGGCGGCGTCGAGCTCGACGTTCTTCAGCGCCAGCGCCACGTTCTGCTCCAGCGTGAGCCACGGCAGCAGCCGGTGATCCTGAAACACGATGCCGCGCGACAGGCTCGGCCCGCGCACTTCGGTGGCGCCCAGGCACAGGCTGCCGTCGTAATCGGCGTCGAGGCCGGCCAGCACGCGCAGCAGCGTCGATTTCCCGCAACCGCTCGGGCCGACCACGCTGACGAATTCGCCGGGCGCGACGTCCAGCTCGATGCCGTCGAGCACGGTGCGGGTGCGGCCCTGCGACGTATAGCGCTTGGTCAGGCCGCGAATGTGCAGCGGCGGATGGGCGGGCGCGCCCGCCTCGGGCGGCCGCGCGTCGCGGCCAAGGGTGGCAACCGGCATGGCAGGTGCTCCGTGTTCGTTGAATCAGTGCGCGCCGGGCGCGGATGCTTTCCAGCGCAGCGCGTGACGCTGCACCGCATACATGCCGCGATCGATCAGGAAGCCCACCACGCCGATCGTCACCATGCACACCAGCAATTGATCGGTCATCAGCAGCGATTGCGCGCGGAAGATCAGGAAGCCGATGCCTTGCTGCCCGGCCAGCCCTTCGGCCACCACCACCATTGCCCAGGCCAGCCCCGCGCTGTAGCGCAGGCTGACCATGAGGGTCGGCAGCGCCGACGGAATCAGGATGTAGCGCAGCATCTGCGGGCGCGTCAGCGTCAGCGCGCGGCCCAGCTCGATATGGCGCGAATCGGCATTGCGGATGCCCTGCAGCGTGTTGAGGAACACCGGGAAGAACACCGTCTTGGCGATCACCAGCGTCTTGGCCGGCGCGCCCACGCCGAGCCACAACACGATCAGCGGAAACCACGCGATGCCGGGAATGTGGCGGATGGTGTCGAGCGTCGGCCCGAAGAAGCGCTCGACGGGCCGGTACAGCCCGGCCGCGAAGCCGAGCGCGATCGCCGCCGCCGCGCCGTACACGAACGATTGCAGCACCAGCGAGATGCTGACGCCGAAATCGTGCAGATACGAATCGCGCACCAGCATGTCCCAGAACGACGTGGCGGTGCGCCACGGCGTGGGCAGGAACACGGCCGGAATCCAGTGGCGGCTGCTGGCGATCGACCACAGGCCGACGATCAGCACCGGCAGGATCAACGGAGAGGCGAGCCAGCCGAGGAGCGCGGGAATGAGCCGGTCGCGGGGCGCCGCGGCGCCGGGGTGGCCAGCGG
>NZ_JAAGPF010000330.1 GCF_017104645.1 Burkholderia sp. Ac-20379 | reverse complement strand
GCACCACCCGCGCGCAAAGCCTCGATGTGTTGTCGTCGCAGGCCAATATCGCGGGCTACAAGGCCGTGCTGCTGGCCGCCTCGCTCTATCCGCGCTTCCTGCCGATGCTGATGACGGCCGCCGGCACCGTGAAGGCGGCCCGCGCGCTGGTGCTCGGCGCGGGCGTGGCCGGCCTGCAGGCGATCGCCACGGCCAAGCGGCTCGGCGCGGTGATCGAGGCGTCCGACGTGCGGCCGGCCGTCAAGGAGCAGATCGAATCGCTCGGCGCGAAGTTCGTCGACGTGCCGTTCGAAACCGACGAGGAGCGCGAGGCCGCGCAGGGCACCGGCGGCTACGCGCGGCCGATGCCGCCGTCGTGGCTCGCGCGGCAGGCCGCGCTGGTGCACGAGCGCGCGAAGCAGGCCGACATCGTGATCGCCACCGCGCTGATCCCGGGCCGGGCCGCGCCCACGCTGATCCAGGCCGAGACGGTCGCCGCCATGAAGCCCGGCGCGGTGCTGATCGATCTGGCCGCCGGCCGCGGCGCGCCGGGCCCGGACGGGCGGCGCGGCGGCAATTGCCCGCTGACCGTGGCCGACCAGGTGGTGAACGTGCACGGCGTGACGATCGCCGGCCACACCAACCTCGCCGCGCAGGTGCCGGCCGACGCCTCGGCGCTCTACGCGCGCAATCTCGCCGACTTCCTGAAGCTGATCGTCACGAAGGAAGGCGCATTGAACATCGACATGAACGACGACATCGTCGCCGCGACGCTGCTGTGCCGCGACGGCGAGGTGGTCCGCAAATAAGGGGCGGCCGCGATGGAAGTGATCAATCACACGGTGATCAACGTGATCATCTTCGTGCTGGCGGTGTACGTCGGCTATCACGTGGTCTGGAACGTCACGCCGGCGCTGCACACGCCGCTGATGGCCGTCACCAACGCGATTTCGGCGATCGTGATCGTCGGCGCGATGCTGGCCGCCGCGCTGACGGTGGGCACGACGGGCAAGGTGTTCGGCACGATCGCGGTGGCGCTGGCCGCCGTCAACGTGTTCGGCGGCTTCCTCGTCACCCGGCGAATGCTGGAGATGTTCCGCAAGAAAGCGCCGAAGGACGGCGCCCGCGGCAAGGCGGAGGGCGCGCAATGAGCCTGAACGTCGTCACGCTGCTGTATCTGGTCGCCTCGGTGTGCTTCATCCAGGCGCTCAAGGGGCTGTCGCACCCGCGCACCGCGCGGCGCGGCAACCTGTTCGGGATGGTGGGGATGGCGATCGCGATCCTGACCACGCTCGCGCTGATCGTGCGGCAGGCGGCCTGGCTTGGCGCGAACCTGCCGCTCGGGCTGGCGCTGGTGCTCGGCGCGCTGGTGGTGGGCGGCGCGGTGGGCGCCTACGTGGCCGCGCGCGTCGAGATGACCAAGATGCCCGAGCTGGTCGCCGCGATGCACTCGCTGATCGGCCTGGCCGCGGTGTGCATCGCCTACGCCGTGGTGGCCGAGCCGGAAGCGTTCGGCCTCGTGCCGCAGGATGCCGCCGCCGCCAACTTCATCCCGTTCGGCAACCGCATCGAGCTGTTCATCGGCACGTTCGTGGGCGCGATCACGTTCTCGGGCTCGGTGATCGCGTTCGGCAAGCTGTCGGGGAAATACAAGTTCCGGCTGTTCCAGGGCGCGCCGGTGGTGTACGCGGGCCAGCACCTGATCAACCTGATGCTGGCGCTCGGCATGCTCGGTTTCGGCATTCTGTTCTTCCTGACGCAGGCATGGCTGCCGTTCATCGTGATGACGGCGATCGCGTTCGCGCTCGGCGTGCTGATCATTATCCCGATCGGCGGCGCGGACATGCCGGTGGTGGTGTCGATGCTGAACTCGTACTCGGGCTGGGCGGCGGCCGGCATCGGCTTCTCGCTGAACAATCCGATGCTGATCATCGCGGGCTCGCTGGTGGGTTCGTCGGGCGCGATCCTGTCGTACATCATGTGCCACGCGATGAACCGCTCGTTCTTCAACGTGATCCTCGGCGGCTTCGGCGGCGAGGCCGGCGCGGGCGACGCGGCCGGCGCGAAGGAGCAGCGGCCGGTGAAATCGGGTTCGGCCGACGACGCCGCGTTCATGCTCGCCAACGCCGAAACGGTGGTGATCGTGCCGGGCTACGGGCTGGCCGTGGCGCGCGCGCAGCACGCGCTCAAGGAGCTGACCGACACGCTGATCGGGAAGGGCATCGACGTGCGCTACGCGATCCATCCGGTGGCCGGGCGCATGCCGGGGCACATGAACGTGCTGCTGGCCGAGGCCGAGGTGCCGTACGACCTGGTGTTCGAGATGGAGGACATCAACAACGCGTTCGGCCAGACCGACGTGGTGCTGGTGCTCGGCGCGAACGACGTGGTGAACCCGGCCGCGAAGAACGATCCGACATCGCCGATCGCGGGCATGCCGATCCTGGAGGCGTACAAGGCGCGCACCGTGATCGTCAACAAGCGCTCGATGGCGTCCGGCTACGCGGGGCTCGACAACGAGCTGTTCTACATGGACAAGACGATGATGGTGTTCGGCGACGCGAAGAAGGTCGTCGAGGACATGGTCAAGTCGGTCGAGTAGCCGAGGGGGCGACAGCGGCCGGCGCGGCGTTCAGCCCGCCGGCCAGTCCTTGCCGCATTCGCGTTCGAGCGTGCGCAGGAAATCGGCGAGCCGGCGTCCGTCGATGTCGGGATGCACCTCGCACGCGGTCGCGCCGCGCATCCGGGCCACGTCGAAATTGCGGAAATCGCCGCGCAGCTCGCACCACGCGGATACCGTCCATTGCCCGCCCCAATAGGCCAGGCCGAGCGGCCAGATGCGGCGCTCGCTGGCCGCATCCTTCTTGTCCCGATAGCGGAAATGCACGACGCGCCGTTCTTCCAGCGCGCGGTGCAGCACGTCCATGGTTTCCGCATAGGCGGCGTCGACGCGCTGCGACGGCGCGAACACCGGCAGGCGGTCGAGCACGATGCGCTTGTCGGCCGGCATCGCCGAGGCGATCTTGGCCAGCGCCGAGCGCGCGCCGCCGGCGAAGCGCGTGCCGCCCCACGATTCGAGCATCCGCGCGCCGGCCGCGAGCGCGGACAGCTCGTCGGCCGTGAACGTCAGCGGCGGCAGGCTGGCCGCGCGATTGAGCCGGTAGCCGATGCCGGCCTCGCCCTCGATCGGCACGCCCGACAACTGCAGATCGCGGATGTCGCGATAGACGGTGCGCGGCGAGATCGCGAGCCATTCGGCCAGTTGCTGCGCGGTCGTCAGGCGGCGGCCGCGCAGCAATTCGGCGATCTGGAACAGGCGGTCGGCGCGGCGGGTCATGGGGCGGACGCAGCGAAAGCGTGGGCGGTGCCGCGATGATAGCGCCGCGCCGGCGGCGCGACGCCGTTCATCGTGAGGCTTGCGCCGGGCAGCGACATGTTCAGCGCGCGCTCGCGTGCAGGCCGACGCGGTTGCCTTCGGTGTCGAACACATAGGCGATGTAGCCGATGCCGCGCGGCAGTTCGTGCACCGGGCCGTCGACGGCGCCGCCCGCGCGCCTGGCGCGCTCGATCGCGCCCGTCACCGATTCGCCGGCGCCGAGATACACGACCGGGCCGGCCTTGGCGGGCTTGCTGCCGTGCGGATCCTGCACCAGCGCGCCGCTGGTCGCGTCTGCGCCGTCGAACACGGACATCGGCGAGCCGCCGAAATTCTCGCGGCGCAGGCGGGTGTCGAGCATGGCTTCGTAGAAGCGCGTGGCGCGGTCGAGATCGACGGTCGGGATCTCGAACCACGTGATCGGGCGGTGCGTGAGCGGGGCTGCGGCGGTGGTGGAAGCGGGGGTAGCGGCGGCGGTCGTCATGGTGCGTCTCCGGAGAGGAAGTGGCGGGAAGGCGCGCATCGCGTCGGATGCGTGAGACGCAGTGTGGCGGGGGGCTGCTGACAACGTGCTGTCAGCAGCCGGCAGCAGCGCGCGAAGACGATGCGGTACCGGCCCGGAAACGCGACAGGGCCGGAAAATCCGGCCCTGTCGGGTGACGCTGGCGATGCGCGGCGGCTTATTCGTCCGCGCCCGGCTCGCCGGCCTGACGGCGCACGCTGCCCGCCATCATGTCGAAGCGGAACAGCCGGCATTCGAGCGCGCCGTTGAACAGCGGCGTCTTGGCCGATTCGCGCAGGCGCAGGAGGCCCGGCAGCGAGCGGTCGGAGGTCAGCAGGAACGCCTGCCAGCCCGTGAAACGCTGCTTGAGCGCGGTGCCGAGCGCGATGAAGAACTCGTTGTCGGGCGGCGCGTCGGTGTGGGTGCGGCGGAACGCGTCGTCGGCGCCGCGGTTGCGGCCTGTTTCGCGCACTTCGCCGCGCGCGTTGCGCCCGCGCACCTCGATCCGCTCGCCGTACGGCGGGTTCGCGATGATCAGGCCCGGCGCGTCGCACGGCGGCGCCATGAAGCGCGCATCGACCTGCTTGAGCGAGACGCCCGGCGCGCCGGCGCGTTCGATGTTGGCGCGCGCCTTGTCGAGCATGTCGCCCGAGATGTCGCTGCCGTACACCTGCAGCCCGTCGCGGCGGCCGCGCGCGGCGCGCTTGGCGTCCATCGCGGCGACCTTCAGCGTTTGCCAGGCGGTGATGTCGTATTGCTTGAGCTTCTCGAAGCCGAAGCGGCGTTCGACGCCCGGCGCGACGTCGAGCGCGATCTGCGCGGCTTCGGCGATGAACGTGCCGCTGCCGCACATCGGGTCGTACAGCGGCACGTCGGGCGTCCAGTTGGCCAGGCGCAGGATGCCGGCCGCGAGGTTCTCGCGCAGCGGCGCCGCGCCCTTGTCGAGCCGCCAGCCGCGCTTGAACAGCGGCTCGCCCGAGGTGTCGAGATACAGCGTGCAGTGCGTGGCGGTCAGGAACGCGAACACGCGCACGTCGGGCAGCGCGGTGTCGATGCTCGGCCGCGAGCCGGTTTTGTCGCGCAGGCGGTCGCAGATCGCGTCCTTGACGCGCAGCGTCGCGAATTCGAGGCTCTTGAGCGGCGATTTGATCGCGGTGATGTCGACGCGCAGCGTCTGGGTGGGCGCGAACCAGCGCTCCCAGGCCTGTTCGAGCGCGAGCGCGTAGACATCCTGCTCGCTGCGGTACGGGCGATCGGCGATCTTCAGCAGCACGCGGCTGGCGATCCGCGAATAGAGGTTCGCCGCCATTGCGGCCATCCAGCCGCCGCGGAAGTGGACACCGCCCGGCACCTGGGCGCCGGCCTCGAACGGCGCGCCGCCGGTGCGGCGGGCGCCGATCTCGGCCAGCTCGGCCGCCAGCGCGGCCTCGAGCCCGCGCGGGCAGGGAGCGAAGAAATCGAAGTCAGAAGAGGACATAAGGCGGGGCGGTGCGTGCGAAAGCCGTCATTGTACGCGGCCCGGGGGCCGGCGCCGGGGCGGATTGGCATGGCGGCGGGCGGCGCTGATCCGGGCTGCCGGGGCGGCCGCTGTTCGAGCGGGCGGTTTTGCGGCTGCGGCGCGCGTTTCGGGGGGGATCCGGCACATCCCGAAGCCGCTGCGGCCCGCTGCGCGCGTTGCCGCGCCTCAGTGCGGTCGCGATCCCGACGCGCCGCCGTCCTGCCCGCGCGCGGCCTGCGGCCAGATCAGGCTGGTGGGGTTCGCGCGCACGGCGCGCCAGATCGCGGCGATCAGCGCGCGCACCTTGGTGGGCCGCAGCGCGCGCGAGCGCACCGCCATCGTGAACGCCAGCGCGAAGCTGACGGCCACGTTGAGCACCGCCATCGACAGCACGCCGGCCATCGCCCACCACAGCTCGCCCGAGCCGAGCACGCGCTCGCCGAGCACGCCCACCGCCACGCCGATCGAGCCGGCCGACAGCGTGACGTGGCGCACCTCGAAGCCGAACGCGAACGCGCTGACGATTGCCGGCACCAGCCCGAGCATCATGCCGAGGCCGACGTTGCCGATCACGCCGGCCACGTTGCCGCGGCAGAAGCGCGCCAGCCGCGCCGCGCCGGCCACGCCGAGCGTCAGGCGCAGGCGGCGGTGCCAGGCGATCGCGTCGCCCACGCGATGCAGCACGAACCAGTTGTCGGCCCAGCCTGCCACCAGGCTCGACGCCCACAGCAGCACGCCGGTCAGCGCCGCGTAGAACGGCGTCGGCCCGAGCAGCGAGAACGAGCGCAGCGTGGCGTGCGCCTTCTCGACGGAGATCACGTCGGCGTGCAGCCACGCGTGCGCGCCGAGCTGCACGGCCAGGCAAACGGGCAGCACCGCCAGCACGTTGCCCGAGATCGCGGCCGCCTGCGTGCGGATCAGCGCCACCACCGACGCCACGAACCGCCGCACGCCTTCCTCGTGGCCGATGTCGTCGAGCTCGCGCGCGAGCGTCGGCGCGGTCATCGCGGGCTGCTTGGTGGCCAGCGTGAAGTGCAGGAAGTGCATCAGCGTGAAGCTGGCCGCGTAGTTGATGCCGGCCAGCACGCCCTCGATCATCGATTGCAGGTGCGCGCCGGTGATCCAGAACTTCACGCACACGGTGGCCACCGTCACCAGCCCGCCGCCGGCCGCCATCCGCATCATCTTCAGATAATCGGCGCGGCCGCGCGTGATGTAGTGCTCGCCGGTGTCGGCGTTGGTTTCCACGAGCTTGCGCGCGAACAGCGAGAAATTGCTGCGCACCAGGTGCGAGACGCTCTGGCTGTTCTGGTTCGCGTCGATCAGTTCGGCGGTCAGGCGGGCGAGGCCGCGCGGGTCGTTGCGCGCCATCCACGCGTCGAGCAGCGCCTCGGCGCGCTGGATCCGCATGCGCATGCGTTCGACCTGGAACACGATGTCGACCGACACGCCGTTGCGGTACAGATGCGCGGACACGTCGTCGGCCGACTGGCGGCATTCGTCGAGCAGCACGCGCAGGTAGTTGACCTCGTGCAGCAGCTTGGCCGGCTCGGCTTGGCCGGCGTCGTCCTGCGCGGCTTCCACGGCCAGCATCGCGCGCGTGAGCCGGTAGAACGGCTGCGCCTCGGCGGGCTTGCGCGCGTCGTCGTCGGACAGCCGGCTGCGCACGGTTTGCGACAGCCCGGTCGAGCTGATCTGCAGCGTCAGGTTGTGCAGCGCGGCCAGCAGGTCGCGCGAGAACGAGCCGGGCTGGTGGCGCTCGGTGTCGGAGATGTCGTAGGCGAACAGCGCCTGCAGGCGCGCGAGCAGATCGGCCGGCAGCGCTTCGATCCAGGCGGCGTCGCCGGGCGCGGGGAACATCAGCGTGAACAGCGCGGCCAGCTCGCGGCGGTTCGGCGCGGGCGGGATCAGCGAGGCGTCGATGCGCTCGAACAGCGCGCCGAAGAAGCCCGAATGCACGGGCATGCCCGCGTCGCAGAGCAGCGAGATGCCGTCGCTTTCGCGCAGCAGCGCGCGCAGCATGCGGGCGACGTTGGTCTTCCAGGCCGGGTTGCGGTCGAGCACGTGCAGCACGTAGCGCAGCCGCGCGTGCGAGGCGAAGCGGCGCGGTGCGTCGTCGTCGCTGGCGTCGGTTGCGGCGGGGCGGGCCGGCGCGTCGGCCTCGGCCGGTTGCACGTTGCCTTCGCGGCGCAGCCAGTGCGCGAGTTCGATCAGCCATTCGCTGCGCTCGGCGTAGGGCGCATCGGCGTCGGCGGTGGCGAGCAGCGCGTCGAGCTGGTGGCTGGCGCTGCGCGAGGCGCGCCATTTCTTCAGGAGCGTGGCAAGGGAACGGAACATGGCAGCGGACGGTCAGGCGCCGCGGGTGGCGGCGTGGGTCGGTCGAACGGGAGGGCTGCACGCGCCGCGCCGGATGGGCGGCGGCGGTGGCTTCCGGTGTGTGGTGCGGCAGGCGGCGCGTCAGGAGGAGCTTGCCGCGCGCGGCCCGGGTGCGTCAATCGGTCAGAAAAGCGGGCGGTGGCCGATGCATCGGCCGATTATCGGGCCGGCGGATGGGCGGGAGATGACAAGGATTGTCAAATCGAGGGCGGTAGCACGGGGCAGCGCGGGAGGACGACGGCGCACGGAGCCGAGCGGCTCCGTGCGCCGCGTCCGCCGGGAATCCGTTCGGACGCGGCGCTCAGTCCGCCGTCTCCGCCGGGCACA
>NZ_JAAGPF010000329.1 GCF_017104645.1 Burkholderia sp. Ac-20379 | reverse complement strand
TCATTCTCGGCCTGCCCGGCGAAACCAAGGACACGATCAAGAAGACGATCGAATACGCCAAGGAAATCAATCCGCACACGATCCAGGTGTCGCTGGCCGCGCCGTATCCGGGCACCCGGCTCTACGAGCAGGCCGTGGAGAACGGCTGGATGGAAGAGAACAAGACCATCAACCTGGTCAGCAAGGAAGGCGTGCAACTGGCCGCGATTGGCTATCCGCATCTGTCCAAGGAAGACATCTATCACGAGCTCGAACACTTCTACCGGGCGTTCTATTTCCGGCCGTCGAAGATTTGGGAGATCGTCCTAGAAATGTCAACAAGCTGGACTATGCTGAAGCGCCGCCTGCGCGAGGGCGTCGAGTTTTTCCGGTTTTTGCGCGCGCACGAGGCTTGAGCGGGTACGCGCCGGCGTCGGGCGCCGGCGCGCCGAACCGTTTTTCCTCTTAGTCCAACCCGCAACGTGCCTTGACGCCATGACTGTTCGTGCGATCGTGCTTCGACCGCTGTCGTTTCTCGCCGTGGGCGCGGCCATCGCGCTGGCCGCGATCCTCGCCTCGCACCGCCCCTATGCACTGGAGGCCGGCCATCTGGCGGGCGGCGCCGCCGCCATATGCGCCGTGCTCGGCATTATCTACACGCTGATCGCCGCGCGCCTGATCGGCCGCTTCTTCGCCCGCCCGCTGGCGGAAGCCGTCAACTATCCGCCCGTCACGCTGATGAAGCCGCTGCACGGCGACGAGTGGCAGCTTACCGAACATCTGGCCAGCTTCTTCGATCAGGACTACCCCGGCCCCGTGCAATACGTGTTCGGCGTGCACGACGCCGACGACATCGCGCTGAAGGCCGTGGCCGCGGTGCGCGCGCGCTATCCGGACGCCCATGTCACCACGGTGGCCGACGCGCGGCTGCACGGCCCGAACCGCAAGGTCTCCAACCTCATCAACATGCTCGAACAGGCCGAGCACGACCTGCTCTGCTTCGCCGACAGCGACGTGCGTGTCGAGCGCGACTATCTGCGCACCATCGTCGGCGCCCTACAGGCGCCCGATGTCGGCCTCGTGACAAGCGCGTATCGCGGCATGGCCGCGCCGGGCTTCTGGCCGCGCGCCTCGGCCGCTTCCACCAACTACCTGTTCTTTCCCGGCGTGGTGACGGGCCTGGCCGCCCGGCTCGCGCGGCCCTGCTTCGGCCAGACCATCGCGCTGCGGCGCTCGACGCTGTCGACCATCGGCGGCCTGCACCGCTTCGCGCATCATCTGGCCGAGGATCACGCGATCGGCGAGGCCGTGCGCGAGATCGGCCTGACGGTGGCCGTGCCGCCCCGGCTCGTCGATCACGCCTGCATCGAAGCGACGGCGCGCGTCTATCTCGCCCACGAATCGCGCTGGAGCCAGACGATCCGCGCGGCCGACCCGCTCGGCCATCTCGGCTCGGCGCTGATGCACCCGCTGCCGTTCGCGCTGATCGCCGTGCTCGCCTCGGGCGGCGATTCGAGCGCCTGGGCGCTGGCCGGCGCGGCGCTGCTGTCGCGGCTGCTGCTCAAGCTGCGCATGGATCGCGCGCTGCGCCAATCGTTCGCCGACTGGTTCTGCCTGCCGCTGTTCGATCTGCTGCAATTCGCCGTGTTCGTGACGAGCTTCGGCATGTCGGACGTGGTGTGGCGCGGCCGGCGCTTCCGCGTCGACCCGGGCGGCCGGCTCTCGCCGCGCCTCGACAAGTGAGCGCGCCGCCATTGCAGAACGTTCCGGAGTCCGCAACATGAAGTGGCTTGGCGTGGCCACCGCCGCGCTCGGCCTCGCGCTCGCCGTCTGGCTGGTGGGCCGCGAGCATCCCGAAGCGATCCTCGCGCTGCTGCGCGACGCGGGCGCGGGGCTGCTGCTGGCCGCCGTCGTGCATATCCTGCCGATGATGGCCAACGCGGCCGATTGGCGGCTGCTGTTCCGGCGCGGCCGGCGGCCCCGTTTCGCGGCCATGCTCGAACTCGTCTGGCTGCGCGAATCGGTCAACGGTCTGTTGCCGGTGGCGCGGATCGGCGGCGAGATCGTCTCGTTCCGGTTCCTGCGGCGGCTCGGCGTGCAGCCGCCGGCCGCCATCGCCAGCCTCGTGGCCGACATGCAGCTGACGCTGATCAGCCAGCTCGTGTTCGCGCTGTGCGCCTGCGCCTACCTGCTGATGGGTACCGGTTCGAGCGCCGGGCGCGGCATCGGCCAGCTCGCGCTCGGGCTGGCCTTCGCGCTGCCGGTGCTGGTGCTGTTCGCCGCGGTTCAGCATGCGCGGCCGTTCCGGCGCATCGCCGGCCTGCTCAACCGCGTCACGGCCGGCGGCTTCGTCGACAAGCTCGGCGCGACCGCGCGGATCGACCTGTCGGTCATGCTGATCTGGCGCGACACCGGCGTGGTGCTGCGCTACCTGCTGATCTGGCAGACGCTGCAGTTCGCGGGCTTTTCGCTCGAGATCTGGATCGCCCTGAAGGCGCTCGGCGCGTCGGCCAGCTTTGCCGACGCGATGGCGATCGAGGCGCTGATCCAGTTCCTCAGCAGCATGGCGTTTCTCGTGCCGGCCGGCATCGGCGTGCAGGAAGGCGGGTTCGTCGTGATCGGCGGGTGGTTCGGGCTGGAGCCTTCGGTGTGTCTCGCGCTGGCCGGCGCGCGCCGCCTGCGCGACCTGCTGTTCTATCTGCCGGGGCTGGCCGCGTGGCAATGGGCCGAATGGCGGGGCCGGCGCGGCGCGTGAGCCGCGCGGCGCATCACAACGCCCGGCAGTCCAGACGATAGCGATGCAGCCGCACATGCGCCAGCACCAGCAGGCGGCGCGGGCAATGCGCCGCCACCCGCACCCGCCGCTCGGCCCACGACGTCGCGCAGACATGCCCCGACGCCAGCGCGGCGCGAAACGCCCGCGCCGCGAGCCGATGCACGAGCCCCATCGTCGCGGCGATATACCCGAGCGCCGCGCAATGAAAGCCCGCCGTCGTGAATGCACGGTCGGGCAGATCGAACACGCCGATCAGCAGCAGCACGATCAGTTGCGCCGACATCGCCGCAACCGCCGCGAGCATCGCATTGGCCCGCCAGGCGTCACGCATCGTTCAGGACTCCCTCGGTCGCTCCCGCATTTCCTTTACCATGGGGTCATCGTCATTCCGCAGACAAGACCCGATTCCCATGCAGATCCGTCACGCCACCCCGGCCGACGCCGAAGCGATCAGCGCCGTCGCCCGGCAAACCTTCGCCCTCGCCTGCCCGCCCGACACGCCGCACGACGTGATCGTGGCCTACATCGATGACAACTTCACGGCGGCGCGCTTCGGCGCCGTACTGACGAACGCCCAGTACGAGGTGCGCGTGGCGGACGACGCCGGCGCCGTGGCGGGCTTCAGCGTGATCAATCGGAGTCCTGCACGCCTGGGCGTGCCGGCCGCCGACGGGATCCCCGAGTTGAGCCGCTGCTACGTGCTGGCCGCGCACCACGGCAGCGGCCTCGCGCAGCAATTGATGTCGGCCACGCTGGCCGCCGTATCCGGCCCGATCCGGCTCACGGTCAGCGAGGAAAACGCCAAGGCGATCCGCTTCTACACGCGCAACGGTTTCGCCGAGGTCGGCGAAACCACGTTCCAGTGCGGCGACGACGCGCAGCGCGATCTGGTGATGGTGCGCAGCGGCGCCTGACGCGCGGCCGGACGGTTGCGCGAGGCCGTGCAGGGCCGGCGCGCCGACGTCACGATCGGCATCGCCGAACGCGCGGGGCCGAACGCGCCCGATGCACCCGCCTCGAGAGCCGACGTCCGAGCCGGCGCGCGCGTATAAAAAAACAGGCCGGGGATCGCGCCCCGGCCTGTTCGCTTGCATGACGGCCTACCCGCGGCCGTCGCACCTTACTTCGTATTACTTCGCATCCGGCAACGCATAGGCGATCACGTCGTCGCCGCGATCGGGCGACTGGCGCGCGCCGCCGGCCGAAATCACGATGTACTGCTTGCCGCCCACCACATAGCTGATCGGCGTGCCTTGGCTGCCCACCGGCAGGCGGGCCTTCCACACTTCGCGGCCGGTCGAGCTGTCGAACGCGCGCAGGTAGTAATCCTGCGTCGCGGCGAAGAACACCAGACCGCCGCCCGTGGTCAGCGAGCCGCCGATGGTCGGCATGCCGATCGGCGTCTTCATGTGCATCTGGATGCCGGCCAGGCGCGTGTCCTGCACGGTGCCGAGCGGCACCTGCCAGGCGATCTTGCGCGTCTTCAGGTCGATCGCCGTCATCGAGCCGAACGGCGGCTTCTGGCACGGAATGCCGAGCGGCGAGAAGAAGCGATCCTTCACGACCGAGTACGGCGTGCCGCCGAGCGGCACCGCGCCCATGCCGGCGTTGACCGATTCGTTGCCGTCGGACGTGCCGCCGCGGTTCTCTTCCTTGACGAAGCGCACCCACAGGCCCAGACGCATGTCGTTCGCGTAGATCATGCCCGCGTTCGGATCGTACGAGAGGCCGCCCCAGTTCATGCCGCCCAGCGAGCCGGGGAAGCTCAGCGAGGTGTCGGTGCTCGGCGAGGTGAACAGGCCGTCGTAGCGCATGCCGTGGAAAATCACGCGGCACATCATCTGGTCGATCGGCGTCATGCCCCACATGTCCTTGCCGTTCAGCACCTCGGCGCCGATCTGCGGCATGCCGACCGACAGCGGCTGGGTGGGCGAGTAATGCTCGTACGGCACGGTGGCCGGCTTGACCGGATGCTCGACGACCTTCGTCAGCGGCTTGCCGGTCTGGCGGTCGAGCACGAACAACTGGCCCATCTTGGTGCCGACGATCAGCGCGGGCACCGTCTTGCCGTCCGCCACCGGGAAATCGATCAGCGTCGGCTGCATCGGCACGTCGTAGTCCCACAAGTCGTGATGGACCGTCTGGAAGTGCCACTTCTCGGCGCCGGTGGTGGCGTCCACGGCGAGGATCGAGGCGCCGTAGCCCTCGTCCAGGCGCGTGCGCTTGACGCCCCACAGGTCGATCGCCGCGCCGCCCACCGGCATGAAGACGGTGTTCGAGCTGGCGTCGTACGACATCGGCGCCCACACGTTCGGGGTCGAGCGCACGAACGTCTTGCCGCCGGCCGGCGCTTCGTGATCCTGAGGATTGCCCGGATCGAACGCCCACTTCATCTTGCCGGTGATCACGTCGAAGCCGCGGATCACGCCGCCCGGCATGTCGAGCGTGACGTTGTCGGCCACCCGGCCGCCCACCACCACGGTGGTGCCGGCCAGCGTCGGGGCCGAGGTCATCTGGTACAGCGGGCTCTTGGCCGAGCCGAGGCCCGTCTTGAGATCCACCTCGCCGCCCTGGCCGAAATCCGGGCACAGCTTGCCGGTGTCGGCGTCGAGCGCCACCAGCGTCGCATCGATCGTGTTCATGAAGATGCGGCGGCGGCACAGCGCCTGCTCGCCCGGCGCCGCCACCGGCGTGACGGGCGTCGAGCCCTGCACGGTGGGCTGCACGAGCGGCTTGCCGCTGTCGAAATAGGCCAGACCGCGGCAGCGCACCCACACCGTCGTCTTGGTCGGGAACGCGTGGCGCCAGTTTTCATGGCCGGTGGCCGCGTCGATCGAGATCACCGTGTTGTGCGGCGAGCACAGGAACAACGTCCTGCCCACTTGCAGCGGCGTTTCCTGATCTTCCGAACCGCCGCCGGTCGGGCTCTGCGGCACGTCGCCGGTGTGATACGTCCAGGCCACCTGCAGGTTCTTGACCGTGTCGCGGTTGATCTGGCCGAAACCCGAGAAGCGGTCGCCGCCGTCGCCGTGGCCGTAGGCCGTCCAGTCGCCCTTGCCCGCGTCGCTGTTGGCCAGCGCGGCGCTCGATTCCGCGCCGAACGTGCCGTGCGGAATGAACATGCCGTACACGAAGCCCGCGTTGCAGAGCAGCAGCACCAGCGCGAGCGCCCATGCGCCGCCCTTCGCCGCGCCCTTGCCTTCGAGGCGGCGCAGCACCGGATACAGCGGCACGATCAGCATCGCGATCATCGAGAACATGAAGATCCGGGCGTTCAGCGCCCAGAAATCGAGGCCCGCTTCCCACATGGCCCAGATGGCGGTGGCGATCAGCGCGATCACGAACAGGGACACGGCGCTGGCGCGGCGGCGCGCGAACTGCACGCCGGACGCGCACACCGCGAGGCCCATCAACAGGTAGTACCAGGAGCCGCCGCGCGCGATCAGCATCGCGCCGCCGATCACGAAGACCAGGCCGAGCAGCACGCCCACCACGCCAATGATCGGGAATCCGATACGAATGGCCGCGGACGGTGTTTCAGAGGGAGATGGATTCGACATCGCTCATTCTCGTTAGGAGACCAGAATGCACATACCGGGATGGAGATCCCGAGAGAACGGTCGAGCGGAAGGGTCGGCAGCCGGCGGGAGCGCGTCGCGCGAAGGCGCCGCCTCGGCCGGTGCGGCAGGATGCGCCGCATGGCGTTCGCACGCGGCCAGAGACACACGGCA
This sequence comes from Burkholderia sp. Ac-20379, assembly GCF_017104645.1. Lineage (GTDB taxonomy): Bacteria > Pseudomonadota > Gammaproteobacteria > Burkholderiales > Burkholderiaceae > Burkholderia. Next base: position 1,863 of record NZ_JAAGPF010000329.1, on the reverse strand, counting down.
AAAGCACGCGCCTACCCGGCGCCCGGTGTCTCGTCGTATGTTCTTAATGCGAACAAGTGTTTCATTGTCGCACGGCGGCGATTATAGTCGAGGCGCGTTCAAATTTCACCAATTAGTTAAAACAGAAACAAGAACGCGCGCCAAATAGCGGTCAAACGCTGTTTCTTCGGCCTCGGTGAACGATTTCGTCCGGATTGAAGCACGGCTCGGCCAGCCATCCGGCCTTCGCCCAAGGCCCCTCGCCCTGCGCGAGCCAGCGCTGCAGCGAAGCCTCGTCGAACGACGCGCCGAGCGAATCGGCGCGAAAGCCGGCCACCCATTGCCGCCGCCCCGCCACGAACGCGCGCCCGAATGCGTCCCAGCTCGCGAAGCAATCCTGCGCCCGCTGCGCGTTCAGCAACAGCACGCGCCAGGCCGTGGGCTCGTCGGTCCATTCCATCAGCATCGCGAGCCGCGCCAGGAACGCCATCCGCGCGCAGGCGAACGCCAACGCCGCGTGCGGATCGTCGCCGGGCTGCAACGCATGCAGATCGGCGCGAAACCACTGCGATTCGAACACGCGCGCGAGATGGGCGCGCACCTCCTCGTCGCTCGCGTCGGTGCGCAGCGCCATCTGGTGCAGCAAGGCCGCGCGCACCAGCTTGACCGTGTGATCGTTGAGGCCCATCGCCACGTCGGCGTCGAACTCGTTGAATTCGGTGGCGTCGACATAGGGCTGCGCGAATTGCAGCGCCCAGAAGCGGCGGCCCGTCAGCGGATCGGGCGCGCGACGGCGCCGCCCGCGTGTCAGATAACGCAGGAGCCGCCAGAGCAGGAACAGCAGCACGAGGGTTTTCAGGATCGGCATCGCAGGGCCTCAGTGCGTGGGACCGGCGGGCGGCGGCACATGGCCGGGCCACTCGACGCCTTCGGTCTGGAAACGGGCCGGCGCATCGGGCACGCCCGGCGCGCCCACCGCGCGCGTCGCGTAGCGCACCGACGCGGCGCGCGGCGGATGCGCCGCCAGCATGTCCGGATGGCGCGCGGCCACCAGCCATTCGACGGCCGGCGTCGGCGCGGCCAGCCTCGGAAACAGTTGCGGATAGCGCGCCACCAGCCGCGCCTGGGTGCCCGCATCGTCGATCGCCTCGATGCGCCGCCAGCCGGCAGGCGTGCGAACGATGCCCACCGCGACGCAATCGGGCGGCGTGGCGTCACTCGTGCCGAGCGCGTCGAGGCAGGCGATCACGTCGTCGAGATAGCGCTCGATCGGCGGGCGATTCTGCTTGCCCTTCACCTGCTCGACGTCGAGCCGGCCGCCGGCCGCCACCGTCACGCTGATCGTGATGTGCGGCTGGCCGCTGGAATCCCGAAAGCTGAACAGCCGCAGGCCGCGCGTCTCGATCGCCTGCGCGTAGCGCTGGCCGTAGCCGCCCGTCAGCGCCTGCCGGTCGGCGAACTGGCCGAGGCAATGGCGCATCACGTAGCTCTCGAACGCCATCTCCTCGCGCAGGCGCGGGCCGTCGGCGATGAATTCGACGAAGCGGCCGTGCGGCGTGTCGAGCCAGGCGCGCGTGGCCTCGGGGATCGCCTCGCGCCAGCCGCGCGCGATGCGCGACGACATCGCCGCGTGCTCCTTCTCCCAGAGCGCGATCGCCTGCGGGCAGTTGATCCGTTCGAGCTTGCCGTCGAGGCCGGTGCCTCGACGCGATTCGAGGAATTCGACGAGCCGGGCTTCGAGCGCGATCAGTTCGGGCGCGGCCGGATCGATCCAGACCATCGGCGCCGGCGACGTGGCGGCGTCGGGCGGCGGGCCGGCCTTAGCCGGGTTCGGCGCACCGGCCGCCAAGCCGCCGAAGCGCGCCGCGACCCAGGCCGGCAACG
>NZ_JAAGPF010000328.1 GCF_017104645.1 Burkholderia sp. Ac-20379 | reverse complement strand
CTGGACGCGCCGCAGCGCCGACGCCGAGGACGGCGCGGCCGCGCGCGAGCAGTCGCTGGCCGAATCGCTCGAGGAGGCGTCGACGCAGATCGCCGGGGTGCGGGCCGAACTTGCCGCCGCCGTGGGCGAGCGCGATGCGAGCGCGGCGCTGGCCGAGCGGATCGCCGGCGAGGCGGCGCGGCTGCGCGGCCTGACCGGCACGTTCGAGCGCTGGCACGAACAGATGGCTTCGCTGATGACGCAGAACCAGGACATGCACGCGAAGAATCATGAGCTGTCGTCGATCGTCGCGCACGTGCTGATCGTGTCGCTGAACGCGTCGATCGAGGCGGCGCGCGCCGGCACCGCCGGGCGCGGCTTCTCGATCGTGGCGAGCGAAGTGCGATCGCTGGCCTCGCGCTCGCAGGAGCTGTCGAAGAGCTACCAGGACAGCCTGAACCGCAACGACCTCGTGACCACCGCCACGTTCCAGGACATCCAGGCCGGCGGCAAGATGATCACGGCCTCGCTCGGTAACGTCGACGCCCTCGCGACGCAACTGCGCGACCGACTCGAACGGAGCGCGGCGTGATCGGTGCGGGCGCGATCGAGAGCTTCGAGCGCATCTTCTTCAGCGCGGCGCGCGGGCGGCTCTCCAACGATTCGTCCTGCGAGATCACCACGCGCGAGAAGCCGGACACGTCGCGCGGCGTCGAGGCCGTGGTGCTGACGATTTCGTCGGTGAATTTCCGCCTGCTGTTGCTGCTGCATTACCGCGACGACGACGCGACGCGCGCGTTCTATACCGGCGCGACGCCGCAGCGTTCGCTGCGCGAGGCGTTCCTGGAAGTGGCGAACCTGTGCTGCGGGGCCGTCAACCAGGCGCTCGTCGAGCATTTTCCCGACCTCGGGATGTCGACGCCGTACCGCCTGAACGGGGCGAGCGCCGGGCATCTCGCCGAACTGAAGCCGGATTTCCTGGCTGCCTACGACCTGACGGTCGGCGGCAGCGTATGGCTGTCCGCCACGCTGTGCGTGTGCGCGAACGCGCCGATCGATTTCGTCGCCGACGTGCGCGACGTCGACGAAGGCGTGGGCGAACTCGAAATGTTTTGATGAACGGATAACCGGCAGGAGAAGTGATGACGACCCACGATACGCCCGTCAGCAAGGTGCTGGTGCTCGACGACAGCGATGTCCACATGGACGCGATCCGGCAGTTCTGCGACGAGCATCATCTCGTCGGGCTGAAGGCGCGCCGCAACCGCCTGCTGAAGGTGCTGCGCTCGAACATCGACCTCGGCGCGGTGCTGCTGGCCGCCGATTACGGCGGTTCGGTCGACGAGGCCGCCGCCGTGGCCGCGCAGATCGACGCGCTGCGTCCCGAGCTGCCGATCATCGTGCGCCGCGCCGACGGCAGCGCCGAAGATACGTTGCACGAAGCATTCAAGCGGGTGGCCTGCGCGAGCTTCGCGCTGCCCGATCTCGAACCGCTGCGCCGCGCCGTCGACGAATACCTGTTCAGCCTGGCCTACCCGAACGCGCTGGTGCGCGGCATCGAGGAGATCACGGAATCGCGCCTCGGCACGATTTTCCGCGGCATGACGATCGAATGCGAAACGCCGTGCATCGTGCGCGACAACATCATCTACGGCGAAGTGTTCAGCCTGATCCCGCTGGAAAGCGCGTGGTGCCGCGGCTACATGATGATGCAGGCCGACGAGCAGCCGATGCTGGACTTCGTCGCCGCGATGCATCCGGACGAGCGCGAGCCCGATTTCCGCGATCTGAACGGCGTGCTCGGCGAGCTGACGAATCTCGTGTGGGGCGCATTCAAGGATCGCTTCCTCGGCAGCGCCGCGGTGCCCTCGGCCAGCAACGTGCAGGTGCCGCTGCTGATCAATCACAAGCAGAAGTACATCTCGTTCGGGTCGGAAAACCCGCAGCTGTGCTTCCAGTATCAGGTGACGGACGAAGCGTCGGGCCGCACCATAACGATCCATCAGCGTTTCGTGTTCAGCCTGCAGTGGTCGCCGGAATCGTTCGACGACCATGCGCAGGCGGTGGGCGAAATGGTTGAAGCGGGTGAACTCGACTGGTTTTAAGTGACAAGCGACAAACGGATAACAGACATGGCAAAGATTCTGGTGGTGGACGATTCGAGCACGGTGCGCGACGAAGTGGCAGGCTTCCTGCGCAAGAACGGGCTGGAAGTGGATACGGCGGTGGACGGCAAGGACGGCCTCGCGAAGCTGAAGACGAACCCGGGCATCAAGCTCGTGGTCAGCGACGTGAACATGCCGAACATGGACGGCCTGACGATGGTCGAGAAGATCCGCAGCGAACTGGGCAACGCGGCCGTCAACGTCGTGATGCTGACGACCGAAAGCAGCCCGGCCATGAAGGAACGCGGCAAGGCCGCCGGCGTGCGCGGCTGGATCGTCAAGCCGTTCCGCGGCGACGCCGTGCTCGAGACGTTCCGCAAGCTCTCGAGCTGAGGCTCCGATGCGCGCCGTGCCGCTCGCATGGCGCGCTGCTGGTGTATCGTCGTCGCTTCGCTGATTCGGGATTCGATCGATGCTACGCAGGCAATTTCTTCGTCACGCGTGCGGGGCCGCGGCCACGCTGGCCTTCGCGCGCGCGGCGTTCGCGCAGTCGCATGCCATGCACGGCATGCAGGGGATGACGGGCGGCATGGCGGGCATGGCCGGCATGCACGATGCGGGCGCTGCCGCGCCGCCGCCCGACATGACGCTGGCGGCGGCCGATGCGCTGCCGGCCGGTGCGCCGCTCGCGCCGTTGCGCGTGCTCGCCAACGAAAGCCGCGTGCCGGGCCGGTTTCAGGCCACGCTGGTCGCGCAGCCGGTTGCGCGCCAGTTGCTGCCCGGCGCGCAACCCACGCCGATGTGGCTTTACGGCGATGCCGCCGAAGGCGCCGTGGCCGGCCCGCTGATCGCGCTGCAGGAAGGCGATGCCGTCGAGATCCGCGTCGTCAACCGTCTGCCGCAGCCGACCACGATGCACTGGCACGGCCTGCCGGTGCCGCCCGATCAGGACGGCAACCCGCTCGCGCTGATCGAGCCGGGCGCGTCGCGCACTTACCGGTTCACGTTGCCGAAGGGCAGCGCCGGTACCTACTGGTATCACCCCCATCCGCACAACTTCACGGCCGAGCAGGTGTTTCGCGGCCTGGCCGGCCCCATCGTGGTGCGCGCGGCCGACGATCCGCTGGCCGGCTGGCCCGAGCGGCATCTGTTCGTCTCCGACCTGAAGCTGGCGCGCGACGGCACGATCGTGCCCGACGACATGATGGACTGGATGAACGGCCGCGAAGGGCAGTTCGCGCTGCTGAACGGCGCGCGCCGGCCGCGTATCGAGGTCGCGCAGGACGAGCGCTGGCGCGTCTGGAACGCCTGCAGCGCGCGCTATCTGAACCTCGCGTTCGACGACGGCCGCGGCTTCGAGCAGGTCGGCACCGATGGCGGCCTGTTCGCGCAGCCGCGCCGCATGACGTCGCTGGTGCTGGCGCCGGGCGAACGCGCCGAGCTGCTGGTGCGCGCCGGCGAGCGCGCCGGGCAGGCCGTGCTGCGGGCCGACACCTACGACCGCAGCAAGATGGCGATGGCCATGTCGGACGACGACGATCCGTCCCTGCCGGCCGATCCGCCGCTGCCGCTGGCCGACGTGCGCTTCGCCCCGGCCGCCGCGCGCGCCGTGCCGGCCACGCTGCGTGCGGTGCCGCCGCTCGGCCGGCCAGTGGCGCGCAAGACCGTGACATTCGGCGAGGCGATGGACATGGACGCGATGATGCGTACCGCGCCGGGTCAGCGGCCGGCCGGGATGCGGTTCATGGTGAACGGCCAGGTATTCGCGCCGCATCGCGCGACGCTGACGAGCCGGCGCGGCGACGTCGAATGGTGGTCGATCGCGAACACGACCGACATGGATCACCCGTTCCATCTGCACGGCACGCAGTTTCAGGTGATCGAGCGCGAATATCGCGGCCGGCGCACGGCCGAGCCGTTTCGGGCCTGGCGCGATACCGTCAACGTGCGCAAGGGCGAGACGGTGCGGATCGCGACCGTCCAGCACGAGGCCGGCGACCGGATGTTCCATTGCCATATCCTCGAGCACGAGGATCTCGGCATGATGGGCACGCTGCGCGTGGTGTGAACGCTGCCCGCGGCCCGGAAGGGCGCGGGCACGGGAACGGCGGCGCAAAAAAAACCCGGCTCGGAGCCGGGTTTTTGTCGAATTCAGTACTGCGCTCAGGCTGCCTGAATATTCGAAGCTTGCTTGCCCTTCGGGCCTTGAACCACATCAAAGCTCACTTTCTGGCCTTCCTTGAGGGTCTTGAAACCCGCCATGGTGATAGCCGAGAAATGTGCAAACAGATCTTCGCCGCCTTCATCGGGCGTAATGAAACCGAAGCCTTTCGCGTCGTTGAACCACTTGACGATACCAGTTGCCATGCCTACTTCCCCTGTCACTCAGTCGTTACCACGAGCACGCTCGAAAAGCTAAACGACCGGAAAATGCAGCCGTTCCCCCCTCACAAGCTCACCTCGGCCTACTTTTCAGCGTCATAAAAGACAAATTGAAAAAAGTGCCAGCTTGATTGTTGGCGCTCTTTATTTGGGTGTCAAGAGGAATTTGTCGGGGGTTTGGGGGCCGTTGTAAAGAACCCATCTTCAGGGTTTATCCCGCTTTGCAGTGTCATACGCACGCCAAGCGAAGGTGCTTGAAAAGCCCCATAATCGGCCCATATACCAGAACCGGACGACAGCCCGTCGAGCTTTCCGGGAATATGGGATACTCGATCCACGCGTTGCGGCACGGAGCATTTCCGGCGTCGCGGGCACGATCGGAAGCCGGCGCCGCGAGCCGGTTTCCGCGCCGTGCGCAGCGTTCGAGTCTGTGAGCATGCATGCAGAACGGCGCCGGCCGCAAGGCTGGTTTATGACAGGATTGCGGGCCTGTCCGAGTTGTTTAGAATGGGTGTATGGCGATTATCCCGGACAAGCAGGACAACACCGTCCTGGAACGCAACGAGCAGAAACTGAAGCCGCCTTCGATGTACAAGGTGGTGCTGCTGAACGACGATTTCACCCCGATGGAATTCGTCGTGATGGTGGTTCAGGAGTACTTCAAGAAGGATCGCGAAACCGCGACGCAGATCATGCTCAAGGTTCATCGCGATGGGCGGGGGGTATGTGGGGTCTATACGCGAGACATCGCGTCGACCAAAGTTGAGCAAGTCGTTACCCATGCGCGGCAGGCAGGGCATCCGCTGCAGTGCGTGATGGAGGAAGCATGATTGCCCAGGAATTGGAAGTCAGCCTGCACATGGCGTTCATGGAAGCGCGCCAGGCGCGGCACGAATTCATTACGGTCGAACACCTGTTGCTCGCGTTGCTCGACAACCCGACAGCAGCCGAGGTGTTGCGAGCGTGCGCGGCGAACATCGAAGACCTGCGCCAGAACCTGCGCAACTTCATCCATGACAACACGCCCACCGTGCCGGGCACCGAAGACGTCGACACGCAGCCGACGCTCGGTTTCCAGCGCGTGATTCAGCGCGCGATCATGCATGTGCAGTCGACCTCGAACGGCAAGAAGGAAGTGACCGGCGCGAACGTGCTGGTGGCGATCTTCGGCGAGAAGGATTCGCACGCGGTCTACTACCTGCAACAGCAGGGCGTCACGCGCCTCGACGTCGTGAACTTCATTTCGCACGGTATCGCGAAAACGGGCAACGCCGATGCGGCGAAGGCCGGCGAAGGCACGCCCGAGTCGGAAGATCCGAACGCGCAGAAGGAAACGCCGCTCGCGCAGTTCACGCAGAATCTCAATCAATTGGCGAAGGACGGCCGCATCGATCCGCTCATCGGTCGCGAAACCGAGGTCGAGCGCGTGGTGCAGGTGCTGTGCCGCCGCCGCAAGAACAACCCGCTGCTGGTCGGCGAGGCCGGTGTCGGCAAGACGGCGATCGCCGAGGGCCTCGCCTGGCGCATCACGCGCGGCGAAGTGCCGGACATCCTCGCGAATGCGCAGGTGTTCTCGCTCGACATGGGCGCGCTGCTGGCGGGCACGAAATACCGCGGCGACTTCGAGCAGCGTCTGAAGACGGTGCTCAAGGAGCTCAAGGAGCGTCCGCACGCGATCCTGTTCATCGACGAAATTCATACGCTGATCGGCGCGGGCGCCGCGTCGGGCGGCACGCTCGATGCGTCGAACCTGCTGAAGCCGGCGTTGTCGTCGGGCAACCTGAAGTGCATCGGCGCGACCACCTTCACGGAATACCGCGGCATCTTCGAAAAGGATGCGGCGCTGTCGCGGCGCTTCCAGAAGGTCGACGTCAACGAGCCGTCGGTCGAGCAGACGGTGGCGATCCTGCGCGGGCTCAAGTCGCGCTTCGAGGAACACCACGGCGTCAAGTATTCGTCGGGTGCGCTGTCGGCCGCCGCTGAATTGTCGGCGCGCTTCATCACCGACCGCCATCTACCGGACAAGGCGATCGACGTGATCGACGAAGCGGGCGCCGCCCAGCGGATCCTGCCGAAGTCGAAGCAGAAGAAGACGATCGGCAAGTCGGAGATCGAGGAAATCATCTCGAAGATCGCCCGCGTCCCGCCGCAAAGCGTGTCGCAGGACGATCGCAGCAAGCTGCAAACGCTCGATCGCGACCTGAAGAGCGTCGTGTTCGGCCAGGATCCGGCGATCGACGCGCTCGCCGCCGCGATCAAGATGGCGCGGGCCGGCCTCGGCAAGCTCGACAAGCCGATCGGCGCGTTCCTGTTCTCCGGCCCGACCGGCGTCGGCAAGACCGAAGTGGCGCGTCAGCTCGCGTTCACGCTCGGCATCGAGCTGATCCGCTTCGACATGTCGGAATACATGGAGCGTCATGCGGTGAGCCGGCTGATCGGCGCGCCGCCGGGCTATGTCGGTTTCGACCAGGGCGGCCTGCTGACCGAAGCCGTCACGAAGAAGCCGCATTGCGTGCTGCTGCTCGATGAAATCGAGAAGGCGCATCCGGACATCTTCAACGTGCTGCTGCAGGTGATGGATCACGGCACGCTGACCGACAACAACGGCCGCAAGGCGGATTTCCGCAACGTCATCATCATCATGACGACGAACGCGGGCGCCGAATCGATGCAGAAGGGCACGATCGGTTTCACGACGCGGCGCGAAGTCGGCGACGAAATGGGCGAGATCAAGCGCCTGTTCACGCCGGAATTCCGCAACCGTCTCGACTCGACGATCAGCTTCCGCTCGCTCGATGAGGAAATCATCATGCGCGTGGTCGACAAGTTCCTGATCCAGCTGGAAGATCAGCTGCACGAGAAGAAGGTCGATGCGTTGTTCACCGATGCGCTTCGCAAGTACCTCGCGAAGAACGGCTTCGATCCGCTGATGGGCGCGCGGCCGATGCAGCGTCTGATCCAGGACACGATCCGTCGTGCGCTGGCCGACGAACTGCTGTTCGGCAAGCTCGTGAGCGGCGGCCGCGTGACGGTCGACGTCGACGAGAAGGAAGTCGTGCAACTGTCGTTCGACAATTCGGCGGAGCCGCCGAAGCCGAGCGAGGAGACGGTCGAAGTGGAATGACACGCGGCAACGCGTGAGCGAACGGCGCGGGAGCTTCCCGCGCCGTTTTATTTTGTCCGGCGCCTGCGCGCGCGTACGGACGGTGGCAGGGAGGCTGGCGTTTTTGGCGCACACACAACAACAGATCGCGCTCGCTACGGGCGAGGCGCGGCAGTCGAGAGCAACGGGGCGCGGATCGAATCCGCACGCAATGAATCACAAGATCGGGGAGACGGAATTCGCGTCGCGGCGCGCGGCGTGGCGGCGTTGGGAAGCCGCGATCGGCGCATTGCTGCTGGCCTGGCCGGCCTGGAGCGCAGCGCACGCCGGCGCGCCGCCGCGCGAGGCGCCGGGCCTCGCGGAAATCGTGGCACCGGGTACGTATTTGTCGTCGCGCTCGGCGCTGGCCGGCAGCGGCGCGTTGCGCTTCGCGCCGGCCGGGCCGGCGTTGCCGCGCGGCGCGGACA
>NZ_JAAGPF010000327.1 GCF_017104645.1 Burkholderia sp. Ac-20379 | reverse complement strand
CCAGCGCGATCGCGGCGTGCGTTTCCTCTTCGAGGTAATGCCTGAGGAACGCTTCGCGCACCTTGGGCGGCGCGCCGTCGAGCGCGGCGTCGATTTGCTCGAGCGCCTCGACGGCCATCAGGATGTCGACCGGCGAGGGGTAGCCCGGCTGCGTTTCGGCCAGGTGTTCGAGCCCGTCGAGGTAGGCGCGTTCGATCGCCTGGCGGCGCGAGCGATCCACCAGCAAGCGCTGGGCGGTGGTGGTGAGATAGGCGCGCGGTTCGCGCAGGCCCAGCAGGACGTCGCGCGAGCCGAGGATCCGCACGAACGTGTCGTGGGCGAGATCGGCGGCGTCGGCCACACCGCCCAGGCGGCGCCGCAGCCAGCGGAACAGCCAGTCGTGATGGTCACGGTACAGCACGTGCAGGTCGTCCTGCACTGGTGGGTTCGTGGCCGGCATGACGCCCTCGGTTGGCATGGCTGGGTGGTGAATTGCTAATGAGAAGCATTATCAATTAATTTTTGTGCGCCGCCAATGGTTTCCGTTGCGGGGGTGAGAGAGGGGGGAAGGAGGCTTGTATGCCGCCCTCCGTACCGGCGCCGCGTATTGACTAACTTGAATCGTCAGACGACAGTGGCACGGAATGTGTTCGGGAGGGACTCATGCTGGATGTTTGTGTTGTCCGTGTGGAGCCGTTTTATATCGGCGCAGACGATGCCTCGATATGTCTGCGCTGCGGCGAAACGGAAATCGTCGCATTTCATAACGGCATATCGTCGGTCGTCCGTGTGGGCGATGTGTTGCGCAGCCCGCTGGATGCCGGGCCCGGCTTCACGCTCGAGGCTGCATCTCTTCCCGACTGGCCGGCGGAGTTGAAGCAAAGCCTCGCTTTGGAAAAATTGGAAAAAACGCCTAGGCCGTATGGCTACAAAGGCGTGGGGCGGGTGATGGATCGTGACCGCGGGATCGTGTCGGTGCTGGGATTTCAAATCGATTTCGGTGATGTTCTCGGGATTCCGAATGGCGACGCCGTGAACTTTGAATGTGAACGGCTCGATGTATGCTAGCGGTCGGGATCACACGTTCTTCAACGCCCCCTTGATCTCGCGATCGTGACAACATCCAGGTTCCGCTTTACCTTCGAGCACGACTGGCGCACGGCGCCCATGGCGTATTGGGTGCATGTCCCCGACACGGAGATTGCCGGCGCCTGGGTGCCGCCAGCGCCGCGTCCCGTTCCGCACAAAGGATTCCCCGCGCTCCGGGTCGAGGTTGGCGAGCACGAACTCGTGTTCACGTCGCCGGCACAACTCGCCCATTGCATCGAAGTGCTGGCGGCCACGCCAATGCCGACCTCGCGGCAACTGTCGTCGAAGCGCGGCACCGGCGTGGGCCCGAACGGGCATTGGCTCAGCCGTTTGCCCGCGGCGCTGAAATCGCCGCGCGGACGCGGGCCGCTCGTGGCAATCCTGCGAGCGGCTTATGCCGCATCGGTGCAAACCGGCTGCGCCTCGTTCAAGCTGCCGTACGACCCCAAGGCCTGACACGGCCGCGCGGGGCGGTATCGATCTCCACTATCGGCGAGTGTTCGCGGCTCGTCGCACACAGCATGTATTACTGGAACCAGCACAATTTCGAAGGACTGCTTCAACTCGCCCACGCGCTCGAGACGAACGACCACCTCAAGCCGCTTGCCGCCTACTGCCGCTTTCGCGAGCTCGGATTGCGGCGCGACGCGCTCCTGGCACTGGAGCAGTACCTTGAGGAAGCGCGTGCGTTCGACAGCGCGACGGCAAGGCTTGCGGCGGTACACATTCTGGAAGCCCATGCTCGAACGCAAGGCGTGACGCAGTTCCTGACCCAACCGCTCGTCGCGCGTTTCCTGCAGCCGACGTTGCGGGCGTGGATGCAGGACGATGCCAACACGAACGTACCAGTCCGCTGGCTCGGCATGCTCGATTCGGACCGCGCACTGCTTGCACGGGCCGTCGCGATGTGTCCGGACGACACGCCCGCGCGCAAGCGCTTGATCGACCTGTTGCTCGGCGATGTCGAATACGCAACGCATCATCTCGACGAGTCGGCTTTCATCGGCTCGGTCGAGGCGGCGGCGTCGGCGCTCGAGCTCGCCGGAACGCTCGTGGCGAGCGCCGCGGAACCGGACGCGTTCGCACGGCACGCATCCGACGTTCGGTATTTCACCGGCCTCATCGCGGATTGGCGGGCCTATTCGGAAAACCGTCGAGGTGCTTTCCCCGAATGGTGTGCGCTACACGGGCGGAACTACACGTATGCTGTCAAGGTGTACTACGAACGGTAAGCGCGCCGATCGATTCGCCGCCGCGACCGCCCCATAGCGTCATCACCCTCCCGATTCGGATCCTGTATGTGGCCGTTCAAAAAGCGTCCGCCGGTGTCGGCTGCGTCTCCCGCCCCGTCCCTGGAAAGGGATGAGGCGGCACCGCCCGCGCCAGCCGGCCCGGCTTACTGCTACGTTGAATTCGAATCGCATGGCGAGACGGCCCTGCGGCGGCTGACGGAATTCTTCAGCCTCGTGAAGGCCGCAAAAGAGCGCGATGCGCCGGCGGACGAGGCGCAGCTATCGGCTTATCTCACCGATGCCGAGCGCGCCTGCTTTTCGAATCTGAGCGCGGAGGAAACGGCCGAGTGGAACGAATTTTGGTTTTCCACGCCGCTTCCGAAGCGACATTCCCCCGAGATGCCGACGCCCGGATGGGATTTCGCCTCCATGCTCGATGCGTTCTGGCATGGCGACTACGACCTCGTGGGCATCCTGCCCCAGGCGACGCGGCATGTGCTGGCGTTCAACCCGCATGGCTATCCCTACGGCAGCACCGGCAGCCTGGTTGCGATGGTCGAATGCTTCGGCCACCGGGTCGTCGGCGTGGACGATGGAACGGGATACGAGAAATACGTGCCGTGTACGCTTATCTGGAAACCGCGCGCCCGCCGTGCCGTTTGACCCCGCATGCCGGCCGCCTCGCATGCGGCGCGGGGCCGACGATGGCGCGGGCCATGAAGGCGCAAGTCACCTGCGCTAAGCCTTACCCCGCGCTCCCTTCCGCTTTTCCGCCACCACCCCCAGCGTAGCCGCCCGCAGAATCCGCCGAAACGTAGCGCATTCCATATGGCTCGGCGCCGGACAGGCCGCGGCATGCCGCAACCCGTCGCGCATCGCGGTCAGCTTGCGAATCGTCGCGTCGAGTTGCTCCGCCTTGGCCAACAGCATTGGGCGGTCGATCCGCGGTTGCGCATCGGGCGCGAACATCTGCGCCATCTCGTCCAGCGAAAAGCCCGCGGCGCGCCCGATGGCGATCAAGGCCAAACGGTCGAGCACGTCGGCATGGAATTGACGGCGCAAGCCCGCGCGCCCCGCCGATCGGATGAGCCCCTTTTCCTCGTAGAACCGCAGCGCGGAGGCCGGCACGCCGGATCGCCGCGTCACTTCGCCAATATCGAGTTGCATCGTCGCTTGACCTCAAGCCAGCTTGAACTTGCATAGTGTAGCTCCCGCCCGTCGAGGCCAATCAGGACGCATCGATCATGAATCCCATTTCCCGGAACACCAGCACGCAGGCCACGCTCTGGAACGGCAGCGCCGGTCTGGCATGGGTGGCGGCGCAGGCGATGCTCGACCGGATGTTCATGCCGTTCGAGGCATGGCTCGTGGATCGGATTGGCGCGGAGGCGGGGCTCAGCGTGCTCGACGTCGGCTGCGGCACGGGCAGCACGACGCTGGCCCTGGCGCGGCGCGCCGGCGAGGCGGGGTACTGCGTCGGCGTCGATGTCTCGGCGCCGATGATCGCGCTTGCACAGGCGCGTGCCGAACGGGAGGGCTCGACGGCCCGCTTCATCGAGGCCGACGCGCAGACGCACCGGTTCGCGCCGGCCACGTTCGACCGAATCGTGTCGCGCTTCGGCGTGATGTTCTTCGACGATCCGCTGGCCGCCTTCGCGAACCTGCGGCGCGCGGCGAAGGCGGGCGGCGAGTTGCGTTGCATCGCCTGGCGCGGCGCCGCGGACAATCCGTTCATGACGACGGCCGAGCGCGCCGCCGCGCCGCTGTTGCCGAACCTGCCCGCGCGCCGGCCCGACGGCCCGGGGCAGTTCTCGTTCGCGGACCGGCATCGGGTTGCGAACCTCCTGGCGGCGGGCGGCTGGGCCGAGATCGAGATCCAGCCTGTCGACATCGATTGCACGCTGCCCGAGCCGGAACTGGTGAACTACTTCAGCCGGCTCGGCCCGGTCGGTCTCGCCCTTCAGGCGCTGGACGAACCTGCGCGCCTGTCCGTCATCGAATCGGTTCGCACTGCGTTCGAACCGTATGTGCACGGCGCCGAGGTTCGCTACACGGCGGCCTGCTGGAGCGTCGGCGCTCGCGCGCTGCCGGCGCCGGCATCAGGCGTGTTCCCCGTTTGAGCCTGGCCTGGACAGTGCCCATTCGGATTTGATCCATTGCACGAACGCATTGATTTTCCACGTGTCCATGTCGCGCTTTCTGACCGAAACGAAATGCGATTCGCGCAGGATCACGCCGTCTTGAATCCCATTCATCTTGATCAGCCGCCCGTCCGCCAATTCGCGCTCGGCGAGCGAGGTCGATTCGAGCACGACCCCGAGGCCATCGGCGGCCGCGGCGATCTTCATCGATAGCCGGTCGAAGGTCAGCGCGGGGCCGGCGGGCTGCCGGATGCCGGTTCGCCCGTACCACGCCGACCACGATATGCAACTGCCCCGCGATTCGATCGGCACGGAATTCAGGATGGCGCTGGGGTTGAAGGCCGCGATCCGCGACGCGTGGAAACAGACGGGTGGGGGCTTGCCCGGCTCGGCATGACGAATTGCCGCCGGGCTGGATGCCGCATCGCGATCGACGATGCGCCGTCCGGCTTCGATGGCAGTCACGCGCGCCATCGAATCAACGAACGCCATGCGAACGATCGCGCGTCACGTTGTCGATTTCCCGCTGGGTTCGTCGTCGCACGCGCTGCGTGGCGTGTGCCGCGCCTCACCTCTGCGCCTTCAGCATCTCGCGCAACCTCGGCGCGGCGAAGTCCAGAAAGCGGCGCATCTTCAGCGGCATCTGCCCGAGCTGCGCGTGCATCAAATGCACCGGGAACGGCTCCAGTTCGTACGCTTCCAGCACACTCTCCAGCGAGCCGTTGCGCAACGCGTCGTGCGCCTGGTAATGCAGCAGGCGCGTGAAGCCCACGCCGCGCATCGCCGCTTCCATCGCCGCTTCCGCCGAGGTGATCAGCCGCGGCGTCACCGCCACCTCGAACGCGGTGCGCTTCTCCGGGTCGCGAAAGCGCCACGACGCGGTGGCCGCCGGCCCTTCGGGCGAAATGCACGGCAGGCGCCGCAACTGATCGGGCGTGGCGGGCCGGCCGCAGCGCGCGAGCAGGGCGGGGCTGGCGCAGACGATGCCGCGCATCGCACCCACGCGCGTGGCGATCATGCCGCTGTCGGGCAGATGGGCGATCCGCACGGCCATGTCGATCTGATCGGTCAGCAGGTTCGCGTTCCAGTCGCCGAGGATCAGCCGGACGTTGATCTCCGGAAACTGCGCGAGAAAATCCGCCACGATCGGCAGCACGTGCAGGCGTCCGAAGTATTGCGGCGCGGTGATCACGAGGTCGCCGCGCGGCTCGACGAATTCTCCGGCCGCTTCGCGCTCCGCTTCGTCGACCAGCTCGACGATGCGTTTGGTGGCGGCCGCGAACGCGGCGCCGGCATCGGTCACGGCGAGCTTGCGCGTGGTGCGCGCGAGCAACTGCGCGCCGAGGTGCGCTTCGAGTTCGGCGATCTTGCGACTCACCGTTTGCACGGGGAGCTGCAGGTCGCGCGCCGCCGCCGAGAAACTGCCGTGCCGGATCACCGACAGGAAAATCCGCATCCCTTCGATCCTGTCCATCGTTCTTCCCGAAAAACGTGAAAGATATTCGTGATTTGTTGGGATTATATCTTTCGGTGTGAAGGTCCATAGTGCGACTTCGATGCCGGCTGCGTCACGCAGCAGCCGGAGTTTGGAGCCCTGGCTGCCCGGCCGTACGCCGCGCGGCGGCGCATCGGCTCGACGCCTGATAGGAAACGACGATGGCAGAAATCTACGATCACCTCGGCCAGCCGGTCGAACACGGCCGCGCCTGGGTCAACGGCATTCGCATGCATTACGTGACGGCCGGCCAGGGCGAACCGCTGCTGCTGCTGCACGGCACGCCGAAGAATCATTACTACTGGTACAAGCTGATCCCGCTGCTGACGCCGCATTTCACGGTGGTGGCGCCCGATCTGCGCGGCTTCGGCCACACCGACAAGCCGCCGGCGGAAGAGGGCTACGACAGCCTGACGAGCGCGCGCGATTTGAGCGAACTGATGGCATGCCTGGGCCACGATCGCTATCACGTGCACGGCGAGGATCGTGGCGCGGAATATGGTTACGTGCTCGCGGCGACCTATCCGGAGCGGGTCAGGACGCTGTCGTTCGGCGAGATGCTGCTGTCGGGGCACGGCTTCGAGGAGTGGACGTTCTTCACGCCCGAGCACGTCGCGGCGCGATCGCGCGGCGAGGGGATCTGGATCTGGCATCCGCCGTTCTTCTGGCTGCCGCACATCCCGGAGATGCTGATCGCGGGCAAGGAGCGCGAGTTCTGGGAATACTGGATCAAGGCCGAGACGTACAACCCGTACAGCATTTCGGAAGAAGCGATCGACGAGTGGATCGGTTGCCTGAAGGCGCCCGGCGGGCTGCGCGGCTGCCTGGAAAGCTACCGTGCCGGCCTGGCGAACGGCCGCATCAACCAGGAGCTGGCGAAGACCAAGCTGGCATTGCCGGTGATGACGATCAGCGCCACCGAATTCTTCGGGCCGCTGGTCGCCGAGCACATGCGCAAGTTCGCGACCAACGTGGCGCGCAGCGAGGTGTTCGAGCGCTGCGGGCACAGCCTTGCGCTCGAGGCGGAGCACCGGCTGGCCGATGCGTTGCGCGAGTTCATGCTCGGCCGGTGATGGCGTCTCGCATCATGATCCGGTCTTCCCGCCCCGACGCGCCGCATCGTGCCTGGCTCACGTTGCTCGCGCTGGCATGCGGCGCGTTCGGCATCGGCACGACCGAGTTCTCGCCGATGGGCCTGCTGCCCGTGATGGCGGCGGGCGTCCATGTGTCGATCCCGGCGGCCGGGTTGCTCGTCAGCGCATATGCGGTGGGCGTGATGATCGGCGCGCCGGTCGTGACGCTGGCGCTCGCGCGCCACCCGCGCCGCGCCGTGCTGGTGGGGCTGATGGCGATCTTCACGCTCGGCAACGGGCTGTCGGCGCTGGCGCCCGGCTATGGCGCGCTGCTGGCGGCGCGCGTGGTGACGAGCCTGGCGCATGGCGCGTTCTTCGGCCTGGGTTCGGTGGTGGCCGCCAGCGTGGTGCCGCCGCATCGCAAGGCCAGTGCGGTCGCGACGCTGTTCATGGGCCTGACGGTCGCGAATATCGTCGGCGTGCCGGGCGCGGCCTGGCTCGGCCAGACGATCGGCTGGCGGCCGGCGGCCGGCGTTCGGCGCGATGGCCGCGTTCGGCGTGCTCGCGATGGCGATGATCCGCGCGAGCCTGCCGCCGGCGGGGGCCACGCAGGCGCCGGACGTGCGCCGCGAGCTTCGGGTGCTGATGCGCGCGCCGGTGTTGCTGGCCATGACGGCGACCGTGCTCGGCGCGGGCGCGACGTTCACGCTCTACACCTACATCGCGCCGATTCTCTCGGCCGTCACGCATGCCTCGCCCGCGTTCGTCACGGCGATGCTGGTGCTGGCGGGTTGCGGGTTTTCGATCGGCAATGCGATCGGCGGCAGGCTGGCGGATCGCTCGCCGAACCGCTGCCTGCTGCTGGCCTTGACGCTGGAGGCGCTGACGATGGCGGCCTTTCCATGGGCCGCGCACACGCAGGCCGGCGCGGCGGCGGCGGTGCTGATCTGGGGCATCGCGGCGTTCGGGATGGTCGCGCCGTTGCAAACCCGCGTGATGCTA
>NZ_JAAGPF010000326.1 GCF_017104645.1 Burkholderia sp. Ac-20379 | reverse complement strand
GTGCGCGGTATGCAGCGCGCCGCCGCCGCGGGCCGCGCCGAACCGGTTTCGCGCCGCGCGGCCGCACGAAGCCGGCGCCCGTGCGGCACCGCACACCTGCAGCCGGATCGCTTCGGCGCGCGGCTACAATGCGGGCTCGACAATCGCCGCGCAGCAAGGGTCCGCATGGAACTGAAATGGCTGGAAGACTTCGTCTCGCTCGCGGAGACGCGCAGCTTCAGCCGTTCGGCCGAGTTGCGGCACGTCTCGCAGCCGGCGTTCTCGCGGCGCATCCAGGCGCTCGAAGCGTGGCTCGGCACCGAGCTGATCGACCGTTCCGTCTATCCCACGCGGCTCACGCAGGCCGGCCAGGTGTTCCTCGAGCAGGCGCTGACGATGCTGTCGCAGGCGCACGAGGCGCGCACGCTGCTGCGCGGTCACGCGGTGGCGCCGGTGCCGACCATCGAGTTCGCCGTGCCGCACACGCTCTCGCTGACCTATTTCCCGTTCTGGCTGCAGCGCATCGAGGCCAAGCTCGGGTCGGTGCACACGCGGCTGCGCGCGCTGAACGTGCACGATGCGGTGCTGTCGCTGGTGGAAGGCGGCTGCGATCTGGTGATGGGCTATCACCATCCGAGCCATCCGGTCGCGCTCGATCCGGCGCGCTACGACATGCTCACGCTCGGCATGGAGCCGATCAGCCCGTTCTCGGCGCCGCTGCGCGCCGGCCGGCCGCGCTACACGCTGCCCGGCGACGCCGACGCGCCCGTGCCGTATCTCTCCTACACGCCGAACGCCTATCTGGGCCGGATGACCGAGGTGATCATCGCCAACGCACGCGAGCCGCTGTATCTCGATCGCGTCTACGAAACCGACATGGCCGAAGGGCTGAAGGCGATGGCGCTGGCCGGGCACGGCGTGGCGTTCCTGCCGCACAGCGCGGTGGAGGATGCGGTGGCCGGCGGCGAGCTGATCCGGCTCGACCGGCCGGCGCGCGCGGGCGCCGCGCAGCCGTTCACGCTGAGCATGGAGATCCGGCTCTACCGCGACAAGCTTGCCGCGCAAGGCGACGACGCCCGTCACGCGCTGGTGCGCGCGCTGTGGGATGCCGTCACCGACGAGCTCGCGCAGCGCGCGGGCTGAATCCCGCGCGGCCGATGAGGTTACTCGGCGCGCGGCGCCTGCGAACGGCGGCTCGAAGGCATGTCGATTGCTTCCGTTCACGCTCGGAACGCGCGCTTTGCCCAGCAATAGCGCGATCATGCAAAAAACGCATAATCGAATAAGCAAACGGCATTGGATTTCGAAAATGCGTTTTTCCACAATGGCGTCATTCGCTGACCGTTGGAGAATCCATGTCTTCGCAACCGCAGTCCCCGTCCCCCGTGCAATCCGTGCCGTCCTACCTGAACGCAGACGCGTTGGGCCCGTGGGGCAACTACCTGAAGCAGGTCGATCGCGTCGCGCCGTACCTCGGCTCGCTGTCGCGCTGGCTCGAAACGCTGAAGCGCCCGAAGCGCATCCTCGTGGTCGACGTGCCGATCGAACTCGATAACGGCACGGTGGCCCACTTCGAGGGCTATCGCGTGCAGCACAACGTGTCGCGCGGCCCGGGCAAGGGCGGTATCCGCTATCACCAGGACGTGACGCTGTCGGAAGTGATGGCGCTGTCGGCATGGATGTCGGTCAAGAACGCGGCCGTCAACGTGCCGTACGGCGGCGCGAAGGGCGGCATCCGCGTCGATCCGAAGAAGCTTTCGCGCGGCGAGCTCGAGCGCATGACGCGCCGCTACACGAGCGAGATCGGCATCATCATCGGGCCGAACACGGACATCCCGGCGCCCGACGTCAACACCAACGAACAGGTGATGGCGTGGATGATGGACACCTACTCGATGAACCAGGGCCAGACCGCCACCGGCGTCGTGACCGGCAAGCCGATCACGCTGGGCGGCTCGCTCGGCCGTCGCGAAGCCACCGGCCGCGGCGTGTTCGTGGTGGGCTGCGAAGCGGCGAAGAAGAAGGGCGTCGCGATCGAAGGCGCGCGCATCGCCGTGCAGGGCTTCGGCAACGTCGGCGGGATCGCCGGCAAGCTGTTCCAGGAAGCGGGCGCGAAGGTCATCACGGTGCAGGATCACACCGGCACGATCTATCAGCCGGGCGGCCTCGACGCCGTCAAGCTGCTCGATCACGTGGCGCGCACCGGCGGCGTGGCCGGTTTCGAAGGCGCCGAATCGATCCCGAACGACGAGTTCTGGACCATCGAAACCGAAATCCTGATCCCGGCCGCGCTGGAAAACCAGATCACCGAGAAGAACGCCGGCAAGATCCGCACGAAGATCGTCGTGGAAGGCGCGAACGGCCCGACCACCACGGCGGCCGACGACATCCTGGCCGCCAACGGCACGCTGGTGATCCCCGACGTGATCGCCAACGCCGGCGGCGTGACCGTCTCGTACTTCGAATGGGTGCAGGATTTCTCGAGCTTCTTCTGGAGCGAGGACGAAATCAACCTGCGTCTCGAGCGCATCATGCGCGAAGCGTTCGGCGGCGTCTGGGCGGTCGCGGAGGAACATGGCGTGACGGTCCGCACGGCGGCCTTCATCGTGGCCTGCAAGCGCATCCTGCAGGCGCGCGAATTGCGCGGTCTCTACCCCTGATCCGTTCCTGACCGGCGCCTTCGGGCGAGGATCGACACGGCATCGCGGCTACCCGCCGCGATGCCTTCACGAAGCGGGCGACGCTGAATCCGGCGCCGCCCGCTTCGCGCATCCATGTCATGTGACTGATGCGTGAAGATGGCATGACTTACGCGCATTTCCCACGGCCAAGCGCAGCCGTGGCGCAATAAAAACAGTGGTTAACAATAATTACTTTCAAAAAAATTACTGAGCTAGACTGACACCGGTTAGCCCAAGGAGATACCAGATGAATTTCAAGAAAGCGCTGCTGATGGCCGCCGCACTGACGACGTTTGCAGGCGGGGCCGTTGCGCAAGAAACCGGGACGCTGAAGAAGATCAAAGACACCGGCGTGATCGCGCTCGGTCACCGCGAATCGTCGATCCCGTTCTCGTACTACGACCAGAGCCAGAATGTGATCGGGTACGCGCGCGACTTCCAGATGAAAGTCGTCGACGCCGTGAAGAAAAAGCTGAGCCTGCCGAACCTGCAGGTGAAGAACATCCCGGTCACGTCGCAGAACCGTATTCCGCTGGTGCAGAACGGCACGGTCGACATCGAGTGCGGCTCGACCACCAACAACCTCGATCGCCAGAAGCAGGCCGCCTTCTCGACCACTTATTTCGTGATCGGCACGCGCCTGATGACCTCGAAGGATTCGGGCGTGAAGGATTTCGCCGACCTGAAGGGCAAGACCGTCGTGACGACGGCGGGCACCACGTCGGAACGCCTGCTGCGCGCGATGAACAACGACAAGCAGATGGGCATGAGCATCATCAGCGCGAAGGATCACGGCGAATCGTTCCAGACGCTGGAAACGGGCCGTGCCGTGGCGTTCATGATGGACGACGCGCTGCTGGCAGGCGAGCGCGCCAAGGCCAAGAAGCCGGACAACTGGGTGATCGTCGGCACGCCGCAATCGGAAGAAGCGTACGGCTGCATGATGCGCAAGGACGATCCGGCGTTCAAGAAGGTGGTCGACGATTCGATCACCGAACTCGAGAAGTCGGGCGAGGCCGCGAAGCTGTACGCGAAGTGGTTTGAAAACCCGATACCGCCGAAGGGCCTGAACCTGAACTTCCCGCTGTCGGATTCGATGAAGAAGCTGTACGCGAACCCGAACGACAAGGCGCTCGACTAATCCCGAGCCGGTTCCACATCTTGCTTTGACGCAACGGAAGAGGCGCTCCGCTTCTTCCGTTTTCTTTTGCCGGAGTCTTGTCCATCATGTCTTACCACTGGAACTGGGGCATTTTCCTGAGTCCCGTTTCGACGGGCGAGCCGACCACCTACCTCGGCTGGCTGTTCTCGGGCTTCGGGGTGACGATCAAGGTGTCGCTGGCGGCCTGGGTGATCGCGCTGATCGTCGGCTCGCTGTTCGGCGTGCTGCGCACCGTGCCCGACCGGAGGCTGTCCGCGATCGGCACGCTGTACGTGTCGATCTTCCGCAACATCCCGCTCATCGTGCAGTTCTTCATCTGGTATCTGGTCGTGCCCGAGCTGTTGCCCGCGTCGATCGGCGGCTGGATCAAGCAATTGCCGCCGGGCACGCAGTTCTTCACGGCGTCGATCGTCTGTCTGGGCCTGTTCACCGGCGCGCGCGTGTGCGAGCAGGTGCGCTCGGGCATCAACGCGCTGCCGAAGGGCCAGCGCGCGGCCGGCCTGGCGATGGGCTTCACCGAATGGCAGACGTACCGCTACGTGCTGCTGCCGGTGGCGTACCGCATCATCGTGCCGCCGCTCACGTCCGAGTTCCTGAATATTTTCAAGAACTCGGCCGTGGCCTCGACGATCGGTCTGCTCGATCTGTCGGCGCAGGCGCGCCAGCTCGTCGACTACACCGCGCAAACCTACGAATCGTTCATCGCGGTCACGCTCGCGTACGTGATCATCAACCTGGTCGTGATGGCCTTCATGCGCTGGATCGAGGCGAAAACGCGCCTGCCCGGCTATATCGGAGGCAAGTGATGCACGATTTCGACTGGAGTGGTATTCCCGGCGCGCTGCCCGCGCTGTGGACGGGGGCGGTCGTCACGCTGCAGATCACCGTGCTGGCGATCGTGGTGGGTATCGTGTGGGGCACGCTGCTCGCGCTGATGCGGCTGTCGGGCGTGAAGCCGCTGCAATGGTTCTCGCGGCTCTACGTCACGGTGTTCCGTTCGATTCCGCTGGTGATGGTGCTGCTGTGGTTCTTCCTGATCGTGCCGCAGGTGCTGCAGGGCGTGCTCGGGCTGTCGCCGACCATCGATATCCGGCTCGCCTCGGCGATGATCGCGTTTTCTCTTTTTGAAGCCGCGTATTATTCGGAGATCATCCGCGCCGGCATTCAGGCGGTGTCGCGCGGGCAGGTGAACGCGGCGTTCGCGCTTGGCATGAGCTACGCGCAGGCGATGCGTCTCGTGATCCTGCCGCAGGCGTTCCGCGCCATGGTGCCGCTGCTGCTGACGCAGGCGATCGTGCTGTTCCAGGACACCTCGCTCGTCTACGTGATCAGCCTTGCGGATTTCTTCCGTACCGCCAGCAATATCGGCGATCGCGACGGCACCACCGTCGAGATGGTCCTGTTCGCCGGCGCCTGCTATTTCGTCGTGTGCGTGATCGCCTCCGCACTCGTCAAGGGTCTTCAGAAAAAGGTTACACGATGATTTCCATCAAGAACGTTTCGAAGTGGTACGGCCAGTTTCAGGTGCTGACCGACTGCACGACGGAAGTGAAGAAGGGCGAGGTGGTGGTGGTGTGCGGGCCGTCGGGCTCGGGCAAATCCACGCTGATCAAGACCGTGAACGGCCTCGAGCCGTTCCAGCAGGGCGAGATCCTCGTCAACGGCGATTCGGTGGGCGACAAGCGCACCAATCTGTCGAAGCTGCGCTCGAAGGTCGGCATGGTGTTCCAGCACTTCGAACTGTTCCCGCATCTGTCGATCACGGAAAATCTGACGCTCGCGCAGATCAAGGTGCTCGGCCGCGGCAAGGACGAGGCCAACGAAAAGGGCCTGCGCCTGCTCGACCGCGTGGGCCTGAAGGCGCATGCGCACAAGTTCCCGGGGCAACTGTCGGGCGGCCAGCAGCAGCGTGTGGCGATTGCGCGCGCGCTGTCGATGGATCCGATCGCGATGCTGTTCGACGAGCCGACCTCGGCGCTCGATCCCGAGATGATCAACGAGGTGCTCGACGTGATGGTCGAGCTGGCGCAGGAAGGCATGACCATGATGTGCGTGACGCACGAAATGGGCTTCGCCAAGAAGGTGGCCCATCGCGTGATCTTCATGGACAAGGGCGCCATCGTGGAAGACGACCGCAAGGACGAATTCTTCGCGAATCCGAAGTCGGATCGCGCGAAGGATTTCCTCGCGAAGATCCTGCACTGAGTTCGTCGGCAACGCGCCAATGAACAACGCCCGGCATCGCGCCGGGCGTTGTTCTATTGAAGCAGGGAAAGCGCTGTGATCGCGGAGGCGATCGCAGCCGCGCGGCTCAGAAGTCGACGGGGTCGTCGCCGTTGGCCATCGCCGCCGCGGCGGCAGCCAGCGTGGTGTCGCCGGCAACCGGTGCCGCTGCGCCGCCGCGCTGGCAGTTCTGCGAAGCCGACGGATCGAGCGACGGATTGCGCAGCTTTTCCAGCACGATCTCGGGCACCTTCACGCGTGTTTTTGCGGCGACGTCGCCGCACTGGAACATCATCAGCTCGCCCGGCTCGAACGCGGTCCAGACTTCGTCGTCGGTCAGCGGCTGGGTGGCGATCACGGCGACCCGATCCTCGGGCGTGGTGTACTTCGCGAAATCGATCGACAGATCCTCGTCGATCAGATGCGCGGTGGAGAACGGCCAGCGGCGCACGAGATAGTGCAGCCGCGTCGAGCAGTGCGCGAACAGCGCCTGGCCGTTCGACAGCAGGAAGTTGAACACGCCGTAGGCGGTGATCGCCTCGGTCAGCTCGGCGAGCCGCTCGAACAGTTCGGGCAGCGGCGGCTGCGCGCCGGGGAACGTGTCGCGCAGGCCTTGCATCAGCGTGCAGAACGCCTGCTCGCTGTCGGTCGTGCCGACCGGCTGGTATACGCCGTCGCTCAGTTCGGGCGCATAGCCGGGCAGGTCGCCGTTGTGCGCGAAGATCCAGTGGCGCCCCCACAGCTCGCGCATGAACGGATGGCTGTTCTCGAGCAGGATGGCGCCCTGCGTGGCCTTGCGGATATGGGCGATCGTGTTCTTCGACTTGATCGGATAGCGCTTCACCATTTCGGCGATCGGCGAGGTGGCCGACGACTGGTGATCGAGGAACAGGCGGCAGGCTTTATCTTCGAAGAAGGCGATGCCCCAACCGTCCGCGTGATGATCCGTCAGCCCGCCGCGGGCAGCGAAACCGGTAAACGAGAAGGTCACGTCCGTCGGCTCGGCGCAGTTCATTCCGAAGAGTTGGCACATAGGTGTTGCAGCAGGTCAGGCGGGTAGGGACACCGGGCGGAACCGGTACAATGGCGGTTTCAAGCATACACCCAGCCCCGGGCGGCCAAAAGCGGAACCGCGCGCACACGACATCGTGTTGCGGTTTTCCGTCACTTGGCAGCGCGGGGCGCGGCTGCGGCAGCCGTCTCGCTGCTGCGTCCGCCTATCCCCACGACGCCCCATGACCGCCCAGAACGCCGCCCCCGCTCCCGTCTCCTCGCTGACTCTCGCCCGTCCCGACGACTGGCACCTTCACGTGCGCGACGGCGCGATGCTGGCCGCCGTGCTGCCGCACACCGCGCGCCAGTTCGGCCGCGCGATCATCATGCCGAACCTGAAGCCGCCGGTCACCACCACGGCGCAGGCCGAAGCCTATCGCGCGCGCATTCTGGCCGCGCTGCCGGCCGGCATGACGTTCGAGCCGCTGATGACGCTCTATCTGACCGACAACACGCCCGGCGACGAGATCCGCCGCGCCAAGGCGAGCGGTTTCGTGCACGGCGTGAAGCTGTATCCGGCCGGCGCGACCACCAATTCGGACGCGGGCGTGACCGACCTGCGCAAGTGCGCGGGCGCGCTCGAGGCGATGCAGGAAGTGGGCATGCCGCTGCTGGTGCACGGTGAAGTCACCAACGCCGACATCGATCTGTTCGACCGCGAGAAAGTGTTCATCGACCGCGTGATGACGCCGCTGCGCCGCGATTTCCCGGCGCTGAAGGTGGTGTTCGAGCACATCACCACCAAGGACGCGGCCGAATACGTGCGCGATGCCGATGCCGCACCGGGCACGCTCGGCGCCACCATCACGGCGCATCACCTGCTCTACAACCGCAACGCGATCTTCACGGGCGGCATCCGTCCGCATTACTACTGCCTGCCGGTGCTCAAGCGCGAAACGCACCGCGTCGCGCTGGTCGAAGCCGCCACCTCGGGCAACGCGCGCTTCTTCCTCGGCACCGACAGCGCGCCGCACGAGAAGAACGCGAAGGAAGCCGCCTGCGGCTGCGCGGGCTGCTACACGGCGCTGCACGCGCTCGAGCTGTACGCCGAGGCGTTCGATCAGGCCGGCGCGCTCGACAAGCTCGAAGGCTTCGCGAGCTTCTTCGGCGCCGATTTCTACGGCCTGCCGCGCGCGAGCGAAACGGTCACGCTGCTGCGCGAAACCTGGCAGTTGCCGGCCACGGTCGAGGCGGGCGATACGTCCGTCGTGCCGCTGCGCGGCGGCGAATCGATCGGCTGGCGTCTCGCTTGATGCCGGCGGCCGGCGGCCCGAGCGCGGCCGGTTTCGAATCGATCGACTGGGCCGCGCCGTGGCTCGCGCCGTTCGCGGCGCGCGGCCCGCGCTGGCAGGCCGCGGCGCTGGC
>NZ_JAAGPF010000325.1 GCF_017104645.1 Burkholderia sp. Ac-20379 | reverse complement strand
GGCTCGGCAGGTAGTGGAACGCGCCGTGACGCACGTAGGCCGGATGGCCGTCGCCGTAGTGCGCGCGGGTTTCGGCGCCGATCTCGCGCAAGCCGCTCGCGTCGAGCAGGTCGCGCCAGTGGCGCGCGCGGCCGTCGAACGCGGCGTCGCCGTCGGCCGCCGCGAAGCGCACCGGCTCCTCGACGTTCGGCCGCAGCGATTCGGCGCGCCAGACGCGGATCGGCAGCGGGCCGGCGGCGAGCGTGCCGGGCGGCAGGTTCGCGGGGATCTGCAGGCTCGGCGTCTTGGAGCCGGTGCGCGGCCCCAGCACGACCTGCGCGCCGCTGGCCGCGAGCCGCTGCGCCAGCGCCTCGGACACGATCGGCAGCGGCGGCACGACGATCATCGAATAGCCGTCGAGCGGCGCGTCGGCCGGCACCACGTCCACGTCGAAGCCGAGCGAGCGCAGCGCCGAGTAATACTCCACGGCGAAGCGCGGATAGTGGAAATCGGCGCCCTGCGGGTGGATCTCGAACAGCCATTTGGCCGGGTAGTCGAACAGCAGCGCAACGCGGGCCGGCACGGCCGCCGTGGCGTCGTCGCCGTGTTCGGCCAGCAGCGCGCGCAGTTCATCGGCCACCTGCGCGGCCTCGCTGCCGCCCACGTCGAGCCGGTTGTCGGGCGTGTTCAGCCCCGCGTGCATCTGCTCCTGCGCGAACGGCGCCTGCCGCCAGCGGAAATACGACACGCAGCCGGCGCCGTGCGCGAACGCCTCCCAGCTCCAGAGCCGCACCATGCCCGGCAGCGGCGCGGGGTTCCATTGCGCCCAGTTCACCGGCCCCGGCTGCTGCTCCATCACCCAGAACGGCAGCTTCGACATGCCGCGATACAGATCGTGATTGAACGACGCGAAATCGGGATGCCCGGTGCGCAGGTAGCGCGCCTTAATGTCGGGCGCGTACCACTGCTCCTCGAGCGCGCCGAGCGGGTAGCTGTCCCAGCTCGCCACGTCGAGATCGGCGGCCACCGGGTAATGATCGAACTCCGCGAACAGTTGCATGAAGTTGTGCGCCACCGGCCGCTGCGGCGAGTGCGCGCGGATGATGTCCACCTGCATGCGGTTGTAGCGGCGCACCTCGTCGGAGGCGAAGCGGCGGTAATCGAGCCGATGCGACGGCTGCGCCTCGGTGACGGTGCCGATCGGCGCGTCGATCTCGTCGAAGCTGCGGTATTCCATGCTCCAGAACACCGTGCCCCAGGCGCGATTCAGCGCGTCGACGGTGCCGTAGCGCGCGCGCAGCCAGAGCCGGAAGCGCGCCACCGCCGCCGGCGAATAGCTGAGCACGGTGCCGTGGCAGCCGTATTCGTTGTCCGTCTGCCAGTAGGCGACGGCCGGATGCTGGCCGTAGCGGCGCGCCACCGCCTCGCAGATCCGCTGCGACGCCTCGAAGTAATCGGGCGACGAGAAATCGTAGTGACGGCGCGAGCCGAACGCGCGCCGCCGGCCGTCCGCGCCCACCGGCAGGATCTCGGGATGGCGGTCGATCAGCCATTTCGGCGGCGTCGCGGTGGGCGTGCACATCACCACCTGCAGGCCCGCCGCGCCGAGCGTGTCGATCGCGCGGTCGAGCCAGCCCCAGTCGAATTCGCCGGGCGACGGCTCGATCCGGCTCCACGCGAATTCGGCGATTCGCACCTGCTCGATGCCGAGCGCCTTCATGCGCGCGGCATCGTCTTTCCACATGGCTTCGGGCCAGTGCTCCGGGTAATAGCAAACGCCAAGGCGCATCGGTCGGTCCTCGTTGGTGAGCGTCAGATGATGGGAAGCGGTTCGAGCGCGCGCGCCGCGAGCGGCGCGGCCAGCAGCGCCAGCACGGAGAGGGCGCCGAGCGCCGCCGTGCCGGACGGCAGCGAGCGGCGGCGCGGGAACACGGAATTCGTCATGACGTCAGGCCCCTCCGACGAACGCTTCGCGGAACGTGTCGATGGCCACGCGCAGCGACAGTTGCGGTTGTTCGAGGTAGCTGACGAGCTTGCTGATCGAGGGGTCTTGTTGCGCATGGGCGTCGATCCATTCGGGATCGTCGATGTCGATGTTGTGTTGCGAGTACGTTTGCGGGTCGACCACGCTGTGCAGCGTGCGCGCCGACGCGCCGTTGAAGCCGATGATCAGGCGCTCGCGCTCGGCGATCGTGCCGATGAAGATCGCCAGCTCGAAATCGGCCCGCGAGACGAACGGTGCGAGCAGTTCCATCCAGAAGCCGGCCACCAGCGTGCGGTAGAACGGATCCACCGGCAGCGGCAGCGTCAGGCCGCGCTCGATGTGCGACGAGCCGCTCTGCATCACCGGGCGCAGCAGCGAGCCGAGCGCCAGCATCGCGCCGCGCAGCTTCACCGGGTGGCCGCTGGCCAGCAGCATCTGTTCGAGGCCGAACAGCGACTGATGCTCGACGAAATCGTTGAACGTGCCGTCGTGCGCGGTGCCGGGGCCGCCCGTCTCGATCGGCACGGTGGCGTCGCCGAGCGCCTGCAGCGCGCCGGGCGGCTCGTCCTTGCCGAGCAGGGGCTTCATCAGCGAGGCGGCGCGCTGCCAGAGCCGCGCGAACGCAAGCGGGCTGCGCGCGATGAACGTCAGCGGCCGATCCACCTCGAGCGCGGTGGCCGCGAGGAACGGGAAGCGGCGGTTCGAGGCGTCGTGGCTGGCGACCATGTGGCCGGCGATCGCGAGCTTGCTGCGCGAGCCGATGAACGCGAAGTGCATCGGCCGCGCGTTCTCGTAGACGAGCTTCCAGCGCGGGTCGTCCGCCAGCAGTTCCATCGCCTGCGCGATCCAGCGGTCGAGCGTTTGCAGCAGTTGCGGGTTGTGCGCGCTTTTGACGAAATCGCCGCGCGACGGAATCTTGCCGAAGTAGGCGATCTGCGCCTGGACCGTTTGCGTCATTGCGCCCCCTGTGCGTTCGATGCGTTGACGGCCGCGCCCGCGGCGGCCGGTGCGACGCCGGACGTGCCGGCCGGTGCCAGCGCCGTCGCGTTGACGGCGCCGCTTGCGCTCGTGTTGGCGATCGACGACGGCAGATGCAGGCCGCGCAGGCTCTGCTGCTGCGGCGCGTCGCTGTTGCTGCCGCTGCCGCCGGTCGGCTGCGAGGTGCTGATGATGCGCATCGTCACCGCCACGTTCACGCCGCCTTGCGCCCAGGTCAGGTCGAAGGTGCCGTCCGGGCGGCGCGTGCGCTGCGCGGAGTTGATCAGCTTCTCGAGACCGTAGCGGCCCGGTTCGTTGACCAGCGTGATGGTGCGGCCGTCGAAGGTGGTCGCGTTCAGCGTCGCCCCCGGCGAGCCGGCCGGGTTCGGCCACACGAAGTTGGTCCACTGCGGCGGCGTGTTGCGGTAGCGCAGCTGCTGGCCGTCGATCGCGAGCGTCCATTCGGTCGTGCCGCTGCTCGGCTGCGGCAGGATCTGGAACACCGTCTGCGGTTCGGACGACGACGCCGCGCCGCCGCCGGCCGCGCCGCCCGCGAGCGGGGCGACCCAGCTCGCGAAGCCGCCCGTGAAGTCCGGCGTCAGCGACAGGCCCATGTCGCCCCAGGTGCGGGCCGTCAGCGTGTCGCCGCGGCGCACCGCGAGCGGCCCGAGCGTGGTGCCGACGAACTTCGAGATCGAGCCGTCCGGGCCGAACACCTGCGCGATCTCGCCCGCGCCGGCTTCGATCTTCGCGCCGGCCGAGAACGGATACTTGTTCGCGAGCGAGGTCTGGAACGGCTGGTAGACCTGCGCGTTCCACACCTTGTTGACTTCGACCGTGGCCGGCTGGATCACCACCTGGAACGCCTGCAGCAGCGGGCGCACCAGCAGCGGACGCAGCGACTTGCGTTGCGAATCGGTCAGGCCCGTCAGCATCTGCTCGTCCACGTACTTCAGCGAATCGGCCAGTTCCGAGCCGTTGCCGTCGAGCGTCTGCTGCATGAGCTGGCGCGCGCCGGGGCCGGGGTCGCCCTGGTTCTTGATCACGTTGAAGCGGGTGCGGACCTTCGACAGCGTGTCCATGTAGCCCTTCAGCATCGATTGGCCGCCGTCGTGGGTCTGGACGATCCGGCCGAGGCCGATGAATTCCTGGCCGATCGGGCCCATCGGCGCTTCCACCGGGTTGCCGTTGATGTCGATGTTGGCCGCCAGTTGGCCGCCCGGCTTGCGTTCGAACCACTGCTTGACCCAGTTCACCACGCCCGTCTGCGCCTTCTTGATCGTGACGTTGGCGAGCGACGGGTTATCCCACGAGGTCTGCTCGTAGGCGGTGTCGAGCACCTTGCGGATCGGCGAATCCTGCGGGTCGCCGAGCTTGTTCATCGCATCGACGGCCTGCCCGAAGCTGCCGAAGTTCTGCACGGCGATGCCCTGCATGAACTTCTGCCAGTGCTGCGCGTATTCCGTCTTGTACATGCCGACCAGCACCTTCTGGATCTGCTCGGGGCTGCCTTCCAGCGTCAGGTCGTCCTGCGAGGCGACGTTGAGCACCCAGTCCTTGGCCTGCAGTTCCTTGGTGGCCGCGTCGCGGATCGCCGGCTGCACGTAGTCGAACCACGCATCGCGCGTGAACGTGCCGGGGATCGCGTAGCTGCCGGCGACGAGGCCCGTGTTGTCCTCGCCGACGATGCGCGCGACGGTCATCGGCGCGTAGCGCGTCGATGCGCGCGCCTTGATTTCCTCGTACACGCGCTGGCGGGCCGGCATGCCGCGCACCACGTGGCGCAGGTTCTCGCGGGTCTGGTCGACCAGCGCGAGGTTCGCGTCGATCATCGGCCAGTCGTTGTCCTGCACGCGCGACAGATAGAACGTGATCATGCGCTCGGCGCTGCGGATCATCTCGTCACGCGGCATGGTGCCGCGATTGGTTTCCAGCCAGCCGCGCCAGAAGCGGGCGATCTGGTCGGTCAGGTGGGCCTGCTCGACGTGCCGCTTGTCCGACAGCATCAGGTAGGTCTTCAGCGCGTTGTAGGCGTCCTCGACGTTGGTCGGCGACGCGTCGTTGTACAGCCCGCCCTGCGATTGCGGCTGCATCGGCGATTTGTCCGACACCGGCACCGCGCCCGATTCCGGCGCGCGCGTCATCGGCGCGAGCTGGTCGGGGTGTGCGTCCACGTCTTTCAGGAACGCGGCCAGGTTGTCGGCCACCGGCGTCAGCATGATCTGGCGCACGCCGTTGTAGTACTCGGTCAGCAGGCGTTCTTCCAGGCGGTCGCCCTGGTACAGGCCGAGCGACACCGAGATCGGCTTGTCGTGGCGGAACTGCTCGAGCTGCTCGATGCGATCCTCGAGGATGTCCATCGCCTGCAGGCGCGATTGCAGATCGTTGCGGTTCTGTTCGAGCTTGGCGATGTTGTCGAGATCGGCCTGCACGTTCGACACCAGTTGCTGGTTGCCGATCGTCGACCAGGTCCAGCCGCCCAGCGCCAGCGCGAGCGCGGCGACGAAGCCGAAGAACGTCGCATAGCGCATCCGCGTCTTGGCGGGGCTGGCGAATTGGCGCACCGTCTTGCGATCCTCGAAGATCACCTTCGAGAACAGGTCGCGCAGGAAGAAGCCGTTCTTCGAGAACGCGCTGGGCGGCTTCGGCAGCGTGTCGCCCTCGAGCGCGAAGCGCGTGGCGATGCGTTGCGCGGCGGCGCTGTTGGTTTCGCCTTCCTGCAGCGCGCTGGTGAAGTAGAAGCCGCGGAAGATCGGCTTGTACTGGAACGGGTTGGTTTCGAACAGCGTGGCCAGGAACGCGCGCAGCGTCGGCTTGATCGACGCGAATTCGAGCGGGAAGCTCAGTTGGCCCGGCGAGAGCAGGTTGCCGCGGCTGATCGACAGTTGCGCGACGCTGATTTCCTTGAGGCCGTCGTACAGCTCCTCGAAATGCTCGTCGAACTGCGCCACCACGTCACGTTTCTCGTCCGGCTCGTAGGGCAGCGTCGCGCCCCACACGCGGTCGTATTCCTGACGGTCGGTGCTGCTGAAGAATTCGGTGAAGCCGGTGATCAGGTCGGCCTTGGTGAACATCACGTACACCGGCGCGAACACTTCGAGCTTTTCGGTCAGCTCCTGCACGCGCTGGCGCAGGTTCTTCGCCAGGTTGATCGCGAATTCGGGGCGGCTGCCCGTCAGCTCGGCGATGCTGGCCGTGACGATGATGCCGTTGATCGGCGCCTTCGGGCGGTGCTTCTTGAGCAGGCCGAGGAAGCCGAGCCATTCGCTGCGGTCTTCCTCGTGCACCGAGTAGCGGCCCGCCGTGTCGAGCAGGATGCCCTCGGTGGTGAAGAACCAGTCGCAGTTACGCGTGCCGCCGATGCCGTGGATCACGGCGCTGTTCTTGTCCGCGAACGGGAATTGCAGCCCCGAGTTGATCACCGCGCTGCTCTTGCCGGCCGCCGGGTTGCCGATCACGATGTACCACGGCAGTTCGTAGAGCGCCTGACCGCCCGACACCTGGCCGATCTTCGAGGTCTTGATGGTCTTGACCGTATCCACCAGCCGCGCGCGCAGCGTGTCGATCTCGGCGGCCTTGGCCGGCTCGACCGGCGTGACCGAGGCGGCCGCGGCCTTGTCGACTTCGGCCTGCTCCTCGAGCATGTCGCCGAGCTTGCGGTTCGCGCTGCGTATGCGCAGCCGCTTGATCAGCAGCACGAACAGCCACAGCACGAGGATCACGCCGAGGATCGCGAGCGGATAGCCGAAGCTGATCTGCAGGGCGTCCGCCGCGATGAACAGAATGGCGGCGAGCGCGACGAACCCGAAAATCGAAAGCGTGCGCGGGTGAGTCAACACGTTGAGGAAGCGTTGCATAGGACGGTCAGGTTCCGGTGCGAATCAATGGGGCGAAGCGATGGCGCGCGTGCGCCGACAGCGTGACGGCCGTACGTGACGTCACGCTGAATGTCCTGCGCAAGGGGAGAAGAGGGTGGGTCGGGAACGGCCGGGGCGTGCCCGTTCCGATGCGTCGCGACGAGCGGCGGCCGCGCGCGCGGCGCGGTGCCCCTCTCGATGCGGATGGCCGGTTTTCGGTCCGGCCTTGTCGTTCATCTGCCCCATACCGCCCTCAGGTGTTCCGCGCCGTCATTGCGGCGGCGGATGTCCCAGTTTGAAACCGGGTTTATGGTATTCGACGTGGCCGAGGTCCATCATTTTCCATCGGCCACCCCAGGTCAAGCCAACCTGCTCGGCGACTTGTCCGTATAACTGATAACCGCGCATGGCCCACGGATCCTTTTCGGAGATCACCAGCTTGCCGTCGCGCAGGAATGCGTTGTCCGCGGCCAGGCCGAACTGGTGATAACTCTGATACGCGGCCGCATTGGTCACGTTGGAGCCGATCGCCGCGAGCCGGTTCTGCCGTTCCGGGCTTCGATAACCCTCGAGCAGCGCCATTTCGTACCCGTATTGCTCGTGCATGATCTTGTAGACCAGCAACAGGCGCGTGCGGAAATCCGGATCGAGCAAATTCCAATCGCGACTCGCATCCTTCAGCGCAGGCCGGATCTGCTCCACTTCGCGCGTGGCGAATACTTCGGGAGGCAGCGGCGGCGGCGGGACGAGCTGTTCGCCTTGCAAAAGCGCGGCGATCTTTTCGTCGGGAACGCGTATGGTGTCATCGTATTGGAATAATTGCCGACCTCGTAACGCAATCGCGATCAACGGAGGCGTCGCAAGAATACCTGTCGCGCAGATAATCAGCAAGCGGCGGCGAATCAGTAATTTTTGCAGTTCATTTAATGAAGTCTGCGAAATTTTTGCCGATTTAACGATATGACCGCGAGTACGTGTGGCGCGATCGGAAACGCGGCGGCTTAATCGCCCGTGAAATTGCGTGACGGTGGAAAAAACCTGCGATCTCACGCCCGGTAATAACAGCACGGCGGCGATCAGCACGGCGACGGCGAAATACGCGATCAGTACGACGGCAATCACAGAAAACCCCGGTTTTTACAATCCATTGTATTTTAGAAGGCTTGCTCTTAGAATCAGGCCTGCTTCGAATCGGCCGGACGATATTATTGCGGCGAATTAACCCAGGATTCAACGAGACATTGAATGAGTGCGCCGGAAGATTCAAATCGTAAAGCCCCGCCGAGTCTGCTATCCGAACCGGGCAAGTCGGGCGGGCAAAACGCTTCGCGTATTCTCGCCAATCTCGAAGGGCGGGTGTCTCAACAATCGCCGGTTGACAATGCGTCGGCCGGCCGTTCGCGCAAGGGCCTGTTCGCACTGATCGCCGTCGCGTTGGTGGCGGTGGCGGGCTGGGGCGCGTGGCGCGTGCAGTCGTCCGGCGAGCCGGCGACA
>NZ_JAAGPF010000324.1 GCF_017104645.1 Burkholderia sp. Ac-20379 | reverse complement strand
TTCTATGGAGTCGGTGGCGAGGTGGCTGGGTGGTTTCCCGTCCGCGGGGCTGCTCGTGTGTCATGCTGCCGTCCGACGCCGCCCGCCTGCCGCGCGTCTGGGGGAGCGCGGGGGACGCGCAAGTCGGCGTGGCCGTCGCGCTGCTGCGCGTCACGCTCGCGGCGGTGGCCGGCGCCGCGCCGTCCGCACAGCCCGCGCATCGCCAACTGGCCGCCGCCTGGGGCGTGCGCGGCGCGCGCGCCGCCGGCCTGCTGCGCGCCGCGATGGTGCTGTGCGCCGATCACGAGCTGAACCCGTCGACCTTCGCGGTGCGCTGCATCGCCTCCACCGGCACGCACCTGTTCGGCGCGATCGCGGGCGGCCTGGCCGCGCTGTCGGGGCCGCGTCACGGCGGCGAGACGGTGCGCGTGCGCGCGCTGTTCGAGGACTCCGCGCGCGCCGCCGATCCCGACCCCTACCTCGCGATCCGGCTCGCCCACGACGAACGCGACGACGGCGGCCGCACCCGGCTCGCGGGCTTTGGCCATCCGCTCTACCCCGACGGCGATCCGCGCTGCGTCGCGCTGCTCGACCTGCTGCGCGAGCACGCCGGCACGCAACCGGCGCTGCGCCAGGGGCTGGCCGTGGCCGCGCGCGTGGAGGCGGCCACCGGCGAGCGGCCGACCGTCGATTTCGCGCTCGCGCTGATCGAACGCGTGCTGGCGCTGCCCGACGGCGCGGGCTTCGTGCTGTTCGCCGCCGGCCGCACCGCGGGCTGGATCGCGCACGCGCTCGAACAGCAGCGCGACGGCAAGCTGATCCGGCCGCGCGCGCGATACGTGGGCAGCGACGCGCCGGGCGCTTGAGCGCGCCGCCCGCTCCGATCTTCCTGCGCCGCCGCCCCGCTTTTCCTACAATGTCGGCTGTCCGCGACTCCGAACCCCGCCCATGTCCCGTCCCCCCGCCGCCCCGAGCGAATCGTCCCTGACCGTGATGCTGTGGGTGGTCGCCACCGGCTTCTTCATGCAGACGCTTGATGCGACCATCGTCAACACGGCGCTGCCGTCGATGGCCGCGAGCCTCGGCGAATCGCCGTTGCGGATGCAATCGGTGGTGATCGCGTATTCGCTGACGATGGCGGTGATGATTCCCGTCTCGGGCTGGCTGGCCGACACGTTCGGCACGCGCCGCGTGTTCTTCAGCGCGATCCTGATCTTCTCGGCCAGCTCGCTGCTGTGCGCCAACGCGCACACGCTGCCGCAACTGGTGGCATTCCGCGTCGCGCAGGGGGTGGGCGGCGCGATGCTGCTGCCGGTCGGGCGGCTCGCGGTGCTGCGCACGTTCCCGGCCGAGCGCTATCTGCCGGCGCTGTCGTTCGTCGCGATCCCGGGCCTGATCGGCCCGCTGATCGGCCCGACGCTCGGCGGCTGGCTCGTCAAGATCGCGTCGTGGCACTGGATCTTCCTGATCAACGTGCCGGTGGGCGTGGTCGGCTGCCTGGCCACCTATTACTCGATGCCCGATGCGCGCAACCCGGCGGTGGGCCGCTTCGACCTGCGCGGCTACATGCTGCTGACGATCGGCATGATCGCCGTATCGCTGTCGCTCGACGGGCTGGCCGATCTCGGCATGGATCACGGCGCCGTGCTGGTGCTGATGATCCTCGGCCTCGCCGCGTTCGTCGCCTACGGGCTGTACGCGGTGCGCGCGCCGCATCCGCTGTTCCCGCTCGACCTGTTCAAGATCCACACGTTCAGCGTGGGCCTGCTCGGCAACCTGTTCGCGCGGATCGGCAGCGGCGCGATGCCGTATCTGATTCCGCTGCTGCTGCAGGTGAGCCTCGGCTATTCGGCGTTCGAGGCCGGCCTGATGATGCTGCCGGTGGCCGCCGCCGGGATGTTCTCGAAGCGCCTGATCACCCGGCTCATCACGCAGCACGGCTACCGCAAGGTGCTGCTGCTGAACACCATCATGGTGGGGCTGCTGATGGCCAGCATGGCGCTGATCAGCGACCGCCTGCCGCTGTGGCTGCAGGTGGTGCAACTGGCGGTGTTCGGCGGCTTCAACTCGATGCAGTTCACGGCGATGAACACGCTGACGCTCAAGGATCTCGGCACCGGCGGCGCGAGCAGCGGCAACAGCCTGTTCTCGCTGGTGCAGATGCTGGCGATGAGCCTCGGCGTGACGGTGGCCGGCGCGCTGCTTGCGACGTTCACGGGCGTGATGCACAGCGTGACGCCCACCCATACGCTGCCGGCCTTCCACGCCACGTTCGTGTGCGTGGGCATCATCACGGCCTGCTCGGCGTGGATCTTCGCGCAGCTTTCGCCCGACGTGCGCGGCGGCGCGACCCAGAAAACCGATCCGTCCGAACGCGCGTAAGCGCGCGAACGCAGCGGGGAAAACCGAGCCCGGCGCGGCTTTCGGAGCCACCGCCCAGGTGCCTCGCAGCGCGGCGCCATGCACGGTCGCGTCCGCGTCCCGGCACCAACCCGGTGCAACCGCACCATGCGCGCCGCCCGCTCCGGCGCGCGCAAGCGTTGCACGACCGCTGCACGCGGCGGCGGCGGCGCGCATGGTTCTTGCTCGTTCACCGGTGCTAGGTAAACTGTCACCCTCTTCCCCGCCGCCCCATGACGACGACCATGATCGACATCGATCCTCCCGGCTTCCAGCCGCCGCGCCCCGTCGCGGGCGACGACGGCAACCGGCGCACCGTGCTGTACGGCGACTACACCGTGTTCAGCGTGTTCCAGCCGGTGTTCTCGGTTTCGCACCGCCGCGCGATCGGCTATCACGCCTCGCTGCGCGCGCGCGGCGCCGACGGCGCGCAGGTGCCGTCGCACGAAGTGTTCACGCAGGCGGCGCGGCGCGGCGACCTGCTCGAACTGGGCCGGCTGGCGGAATCGCTGCATCTCGGCAATTTCCACGCGTTCGACAGCCACGAGGAATGGCTCTTCCTGAGCCTGCACCCGGCCGCGCTGATGGACACCATCTACGGCGACGCGCTGCTCGCGAACCTGAAAACGCTCGGCCTGCCGCCGCAGCGCGTGGTGCTCGAAGTGCCCGAGCAGGCGGGCGGGGACACGCCGCGCTTCGGCGCGATCGTCGACGGCCTGCGCAAGGCCGGCTTCCTGATCGCGCTGGGCGGCTTCGGCGCCAAGCATTCGAACATCGATCGGGTCTGGCATCTGCACCCCGACATCGTCGCGCTCGACCGCGGCATCCTCGCCCAGGCGAGCGAGCACTCGCATCTCGAGCGCGTGCTGCCGGGGCTGGTGTCGCTGCTGCACGAATCGGGGCAACTGGTGCTGATGGGCGGGCTGTCGACCGAGCGCGAGGCGCTGATCGCGCTCGAATGCAACGTCGATTTCGTGCAGGGGACGTATTTCTCGGGGCCGAGCGTCGAACCGGTGCAATCGCAGGCAGCCGCCGGCGCGATGGACACGCTGTCGGCCGCGCTGCGGCTGCGCGTGGCCGAGCGCGAGCGCACCCAGCACGCGCGGCTCGCGCCGTACGTGAGCGCGCTCGAACAGGCCAGCGCGCGGATCGCCGCCGGGCAGGATCTCGCCGCGGCCGCCGCCGACCTGCTGGCGTTGCCCGATGCGGCGCGCTGCTTCCTGCTCGACGCCTCGGGCCGCCAGATCGGCGACAACGTGCTGCCGCGCACGCGCGCCTCGCAGCGCGCCAAGCGCTTCCGGCCGCTGCTGCATTCGGAAGGCGCGAGCTGGGAACGCCGGCCCTACTTCATCGAGGCGATGCGCGCGCCGGGCAGCGTGCGCGTGACGCCGCCGTATCTGTCGATCAACGAGGCGCACCTGTGCGTGACCGCCTCGATCGCCGCCGTGCGCACGAGCGGCATGCAGGTGCTCTGCGTCGACATCAACTGGTAACGCGCCGCCGCCCGCTCAGGCTTCGTCGGCGGGCAGCGGCGGCGGCTCCTCGGCCGCGTCGCGCAGCGTGTGCAGCAACGCGTCGGCGCGCCAGCGCGTGTGCGAGCGATCGCTGCTCGCCAGCCGCACCAGTTCGCGCAGCCGGGCGTTGACCGGCGCGCGCATCCCCGCTTCCGCCGCCAGCCGCACAATCTCGCCGTTGAGCCAGTCGATCTCGGTCTGCCGGCCCGCGGCCAAGTCGTCGGCCATCGACGAGCGCGCGTGCGGATCGATCGACAGCATCGGCCCCGCGAAGCGCGCGAACAGCGCGTCGGGCAGCGACAGCACGCCCGGCAGCCAGCCCGGCGGCAGCGGCGTGAGCCACGCGGGCCGGATCCCCGATCGATGCAGGATGCGCAGCGCCTCGGTTTGCGCCAGCGCGAGACAGCGCCGGTAGTCGCGCTGGCCGAGCTGCTCGCGCAACGGCAGCCACGACAGCGCGTTGATCGCGTTGTTGAGGTTGAACAGCAGCTTGGCCCACTGCACCGGCACGATGTTCTCGCAATGGCGCAGCGGCAG
This sequence comes from Burkholderia sp. Ac-20379, assembly GCF_017104645.1. Lineage (GTDB taxonomy): Bacteria > Pseudomonadota > Gammaproteobacteria > Burkholderiales > Burkholderiaceae > Burkholderia. Next base: position 3,982 of record NZ_JAAGPF010000324.1, on the reverse strand, counting down.
CACCGCGCGGTCGAACACTTCGTTGATGGCGTCGAGCCGCGGCGACGCCTCCACCACGAGCTGGCCGCCCGAGCCCTGATGGAACACGCCGTTGCCGCGCGCCACCACGTTGAACGGCACCATCGCCGCGAGCACCGTGCGCGCCGGCAGCGCGATGCGCAGCGCGTCGGCCTGGCGCACGCCGTTCTGGAAGCTGATCACGAGCGTGCCGGGGCGCAGCACCGGATCGAGCGCGGCGGCCGCGGCCGGGGTGGCCGTGCATTTGACGGTGACGAACACCACGTCGGCGTCGGCAAGCGCGCGCGGGTCGGTGTGGAAGTCGATGCGCTCCGGCGCGACCTGCGCCTCGCGGCCGAAGTAATCGTCGAGCGTGAGCCCGTGGGTGCGCAGCATCTCGCCGGTGTCGGCGCGGCCGACGAAGCGCACGTCGCCGCCCGCAACCGCGAGCCGGCCGCCGATATAGCAGCCGATGGTGCCCGCGCCGAACACCGCGAGCCGGGTCACGATCGAATCAGACGCGTGCGCCGTGCGGCCCGTGACGCTGCGGGCCGGCACGCCGCTCGATCGCATCGCGCACCTCGCGGCGCAGGCCCGCGTAGAACGCCAGCTCCGCCACCACGAACAGCGGCCCGATCGCCAGGCCGATCACGTCGTCGACGAAGGCCGGCTTGCGGCCCTCGAACGCATGACCGACGAACTGGATCGCCCAGCCCGCCACGAACAGCCCGATGCCCGCCGCGAGCCACACGCCGGTGCGCTCGACGGCCAGCGTCTGGCCGAGCCAGAGCGTCAGCGCGAGCAGCACGCTCATGGCCGCGCCGAAGCGCAGGTCGAGCCGCAGGTAGTAGAGCGCGGCGGCCACCGCCACCACCAGCGCCGGGCTCAGCACGACGCCCGCCAGTGCACCGGCCGCCGGCCGCGACAGCAGCACGGCCACCGCGGCGACGATCATCGGGATGCCGAACAGGTGGGTGACGATATTGCGCGTATCGCGGTGATACGCGGCGTAGTTTGCGAGTTGATCGACCAGTGTTTTCATCGCGTCTGTCTCCTTGACGAGCGCTATGATGCGGGTTGCCCCGCGCCTTCGCTGTCAGCTACCCGACATCCCCCACCCCATGCCCGTGCCGCCCGACCCGCTGCTGCCCCTGCTCGACGCGAACCCCTGGTTCCGCGCCCTGCCCGACGCATTGCGCGCCAGGCTGCGCGCCACCGCCACCGTGCGCGAACTCGCCGCCGGCGAGACGCTGTTCCGGCGCGGCGATCCGCCGTGCGGGCTGTATGCGGTGCTGGCCGGCGCGCTCAGCATCGGCGCCGTCGATCCCGATGGCCGCGAATCGCTGTTGACCGTGCTCGAACCCACGACATGGTTCGGCGAGATCTCCCTGTTCGACGGCCAGCCCTGCACGCACGATGCGATTGCCGTGGAGAACACACGACTTTTGCATCTCGCGCAAGCTGCACTGCAGCAACTGCTCGACGAGGCGCCGCACTACTGGCGGCATTTCGGGCTCCTGATGGCGCAGAAGCTGCGGCTGTCGTTCCTGACCGTCGAGGCGATCAGCGTGATGCCGGCCGCGCAGCGCCTGGCCGCGCGGCTCCTGATGATCGCCGAGGGTTACGGCGGGATCAGCACCGGCCACACGCGCATCCGGCTCTCGCAGGAACGGCTCGCGTCGCTCGCCTCGCTGACGCGCCAGACCACCAACCAACTGCTGCGCGAGATGGCCGCGCGCGGCGTGGTGCGCCTGCAGGTGGGCGAGATCGAGATTCTCGATCTCGATGCGCTGCGGGCCGCGAGCGGCGATATCGGGCGGGTGTTGTAGCGCGCTGAAGCTCGCCGCCAGTCGCGGTCGCGGCGCGCATCGCGAATCGTCGTGCCGCCGTTCGCCCGCTTTTCGCCAGCAGCGCGCCGCCGGATGTTGATAGCATGAGCCTCTCGCGCCGGCGGCCCGCCGCTCGTGCCCGTCGCCCATCCCGCTTCACGTCACCTCACGAGGATCCGCCCGATGTCGTCAGCCCCGCCGCTCTTCCACCGCCTCCTGCTCACCAACGACGACGGCATCGACGCGCCGGGCCTCGCCGTGCTCGAACGGGTCGCCCGGACGCTGGCGCGCGAAGTCTGGACCGTCGCGCCGGCCTCGGATCAAAGCGGCACCTCGCATTCGCTGAGCCTGCACGAGCCGCTGCGCGTGGTGCCGGCCGGCGAGCGGCGCTTCGCCGTGCGCGGCACGCCGGGCGATTGCGTGGCGGTGGCGCTCGGCAGTCTGATGCAGGACGCACGGCCCGAGCTCGTGCTGTCCGGCGTCAATCGCGGCGCGAACCTCGGCACCGAGACGGTGTTCTCGGGCACCGTCGGCGCGGCCATGACGAGCATGCTGATCGGCGTGCCGGCCATCGCGCTGAGTCAGGCGTTCTCGGATCGCAACGCGGTGCCGTGGGATACGGCAGGCGAGCACGCGGCCGGCGTGATCCGTCAGTTGGTGGCGGCCGGCTGGGAGGCCGACGCGTGCCTGAACGTGAATTTTCCGCCGGTGGCGGCGAGCGAGGTGGGCGCGCTGAAGGTGACGACGCAAGGCCGCGGCCTGCTGGGCGGCGTCGAGATCGTCTCGCGCACCGATCCGCGCGAGCACGGCTATCACTGGCTCAAGCTCGCGCGCGGCCCGCGCGACGACGCGCCCGATTCCGAAACGCTGTCGCTGCGCGCCGGCCACATCACCGTCACGCCGCTGAAGTTCGAGCGCACCCACGACGCGGCGCGCGAGCGTCTCGCGGCGAAGCTGGCGGGCTGAACGGCACAGGCCGTTGCCGCTGCCGCTGCCGTTTCGGCCGGACGAAAAAAAGCCCTCGCATGCGAGGGCTTTCTTCATCGGCGGCGGCCCGGAAGCCGTGCGTCGATCGGAACACGAAGCCGTGACTTACGCGAAGTTCTTGGCTGCGAAGTCCCAGTTCACGATGTTCCAGAACGCTTCGACGAACTTCGGGCGAGCGTTGCGGTAATCGATGTAGTAGGCGTGTTCCCAAACGTCGATCGTCAGCAGCGGCGTGGCGTCGGTCGTCAGCGGCGTGGCGGCGTTGCTGGTCGAGACCAGGTCGAGCGAGCCGTCGGCCTTCTTCACCAGCCATGCCCAGCCCGAGCCGAACGTGCCGATTGCCGTCTTCGTGAACGCTTCCTTGAACGCGTCGAACGAACCCCACTTGGCGTTGATCGCGTCGGCCAGGGCGCCCGTCGGCGCACCGCCGCCCTTCGGCGACAGGCTGTTCCAGAAGAACGTGTGATTCCAGATTTGCGCGGCGTTGTTGAAAATACCGCCCGACGACTTCTTCACGATCTCTTCGAGCGAGAGGTTTTCGAACTCCGTGCCCGGGATCAGGTTGTTCAGGTTCGTCACATAGGTCTGATGGTGCTTGCCGTAGTGGAACTGGATCGTCTCGACCGAGATGTGCGGAGCGAGCGCGTCTTCAGCGTACGGCAGCGGCGGGAGCGTATGAGCCATGGCGATTCCTTTGAAGTATATGTGGGGGGACAGGATCCTGCGAGCGTCCGATTGTAGGCGAGACCGAATAACCCCGCAAACTCGCGGGTATTCGGGTGCGCCGCCATCCGTCCGGCCGCCGGAACCGCTGTCATGACGAACTGCCGACACGCGCGCGACATATTCCCGGCCTCGGGAAACGCGTGCGCGTCAATGGCAATGCAGCACGATTCGATCCCGTCGCGCGGCGCGGCGAACCGCAGCGGCGGCCGCGCGCTCGGAACCGCTCAGAACGATTCGTCGAGGCGCGGCTGGACGTCGGCCAGCGTCACGTCGACGGTGCCCTCGGCCAGATGCACGGCGAGCCGGCGCTGCGGCTTCAGCGTGCCCGGCGAGCGCACGGCGCGGCCCGTCTGCGCATCGATCAGCGCCGCATAGCCGCGCTCCAGCGTGCGCTGCGGGCTCAGCACCTCGAGCCGCGCCGCCAGGCCGGCCACGCGCGACGA
>NZ_JAAGPF010000029.1 GCF_017104645.1 Burkholderia sp. Ac-20379 | reverse complement strand
CCGGGCAGTGCCCGTGGCGCGCGGCCGGCGCGCCGCGGCTCAGTGGGCCGCGAGCCACTCGTCGATCGAATCCTTGGCGCGCTGTTCGATCATGCTGATCACCATCAGCACGTCGATCTTCAGGCGCGAGATCGACAGTTCGACGTTCGGCAGCGCGACGTCGCGATGCGCGTCGTCGATGCCGTGGATCTTCGCGATGCAGTGCCACTGCGTGCCGGTATCGTCCGGCAAGGTATCCGTGGTCACGCGAAATCCACGATGCTCGAAAGACATAGCTCCTCCTGGTTCCCTACGGTATGCAAGCGTATCGAAAGCCCGTGGCGGCTCGCTCGCCATGCTGCGCGATGCCGCGGGTTGCGCCATGCTAGCACCTTCGCCACCACCAGGAGACTCGCAGATGGAATCGACAGCCAATCAAGCGGCCACGCCGCGCATCGCACTCGTGACGGGCGCCGGCAGCGGCATCGGCCGCGCCGCGGCCAACCGCCTGCTCGACGACGGCTTCACCGTGGTGGCGGCCGGCCGCCGGCCCGAGCCGCTGGCCGAATTCGTCGAGGCGGCGAAGGCGCGCGGCCGCGAGGCGCTGGCCGTGAGCGTGGACGTGCGCGACGCGGCCAGCGTCGACGCGCTCTACGCCGAGATCGAGCGCACCTACGGCCGGCTCGACGTGCTGTTCAACAACGCCGGCATCAACGCGCCGGCCGTGCCGATCGACGAACTGAGCGTGGAGCGCTGGCGCGACGTGATCGACACCAACCTGACGGGCGTGTTTCTGTGCGCGCGCGGCGCGTTCGCGCTGATGCGCCGCCAGTCGCCGCGCGGCGGCCGCATCATCAACAACGGTTCGATCTCGGCGCACACGCCGCGGCCGTTCACGTCGCCGTACACGGCCAGCAAGCATGCGGTGCTCGGCCTCACGCGCAGCATCGCGCTCGACGGCCGCGCGTTCGACATCGTCTGCAGCCAGATCGATATCGGCAACGCGCTGACGGAGTTGTCGGAGCGCATGCAGCGCGGCGTATTGCAGGCCAACGGCACGATGGCGTCCGAACCGATGTTCGACGTCAAGCATGTGGCCGATGCGGTCGGTTATATGGCGAGCCTGCCGTTGTCGGCCAATGTGCTGAACATGACGGTGATGGCGAGCAATATGCCGTTCGTCGGGCGCGGTTGAATATCGCGCAATGCGGAATTAATGCAGGCGGCGAGAATGAATGGCCGATCGACTGGCGATTCAATTTGAATTGGAACTAATTTAAACAGGTGCCTGGGTAAAAAGATCCGCGCCGCCGGCGGCGCGGATCGCCAAGGCACTGGATATTTCGGCGGAATACGGGCCGACGAAATGTCCTTGCGACGCATAGGCAGCATCGCGTCGGCGATATTCGCACGACGCAATGAAAAAAACCATGAAAGATTTAAAAGTTTACGCGTGCCGATTATGCGCAAACGATTGCGCGCCGGATGCGGTAAAAAATCCGTTATTGCGGCGCAACGCAATAAACAATCGGGATAATCGAGTCGAGATTTTATTCCAGCCGTTTACTGTCGGAATTGACGGGTTCAATGGCCGGATTTTTGTTTAGACGATATTCCAAAAAAACAGAATGACGGATTGAAACGGCGCCCGGCGCGATCGTGCCGGGCGCTGGCTGCCGTCACGGCATCATGTTCACGACGACGGTTTCGCCGGGGCAGGTCTGGGCATTCGCCTCGGCGATGGTTTTCGGCAGGCGGCCGCGATCGGCCGGCACGTTGGTGTAATAGCGCATCCGGGTGGGCGCGGGCGGCATGCCCGGATCCCACACGGCGGCCCACAGGTGGCCGCTGTCGTCGCTCATCAGCACCGATTTGGTGTCGCAGGCCAGGCCCTGCACGAACATCGCGGTCACGCGCGCGCCGTTGCGGTCGAGGTTGTCGGCGCCCGTATCCACCACGCCGGCCGTGCCGACCATGGTGGCGTAGTCGCGGCCGAGCAGCTTGTGCAGCGCCGCGTCCTCGGCCACGCTGCGTGCGACGCCGAGCGACAGCAGACTCGGCGCGGCGTTCGGATCCTTCGCGGCGGCGACGTAATCGCCGTCGTAGTAGACGCCGACGCCCGCGCCGCAGGCGAACGCGTCGCCCTTCTGGCTGACGCTCAGGCGGTTCAGCACGCGCCGGAACGTCAGCACGCAGCCCCGCGTATCCATTTTCTGGTTGCCGACGTATTGCGCCGTGTCGGGCGCCGAGAACGTGGCGGTTTCGGACAGCGCGCCCGAGTTCGCCCCGGCCGCCGCGTCGAAGCTGAACAGGAAGTGCTGGCCGGTCACGTGCGTGATGTCGATCGATGCGCCGTGCTGGCCGCTCGAATCGACGCGCTGCCAGCGCGTGCCCCAACGGAACGGCGTGTTGGCGTGGCGTAGCACGACCAGGCGGTCGGCGTAGGCGTTGCGTAGGCAGGCGTCGTCGGCGCAGGCGTCGCGGGTGGCGAGCCAGGCGCGCTGGTCGGCCCGCCAATCGGGCGTGGCGGGCGCGCGCGCGTAGAGGTCGCGCAGGGTGTCGTCCTGCTTCGAGAGCAGCGGATCGGCGCAGATGCGCTTTTCGGTGGGCGTGGATGCCTGGCGGCAATCGAAGCTGGCCGCGCGCGCGGCGCCGGGCAGGACGGCGAGGGCGGCGATCAGCAGCGCGCCGAGCCACGACGCCCGTTCGGTCGAAGTGTTCATACGTCTCCGTGGGGTAGGCGGCGCAGGCCGGCGCCGCGGGTCCGCTCGCGGACCGCCGGCTATCCTACGCGAAGCCGCGCGGCTGCGGGAGACGGATGTGGCGCCGCCGTGTCAGAACGACGTGCCGATCTGGAATTGGAACTTCTGGTACTGATCGCCGGTGTGCTTGACGATCGGGAAGCCGAGGTCGAGCTTGAGCGGGCCGATCGGCGAGATCCATTCGAGGCCCGCGCCGTAGCTGTAGCGCAGCCCGTTCGCGCCCACGCTGTTGCCCTCCGAGCCCCACACGTTGCCGCCGTCCACGAACGTGAACACGCGCAGCGTGCGGTCGTAGCCGGTGCCGGGCAGCGGCACGGTCAGCTCGATGTTGCCGACCAGCATCTTCGAGCCGCCGATCGGGTCGCCGGTGGTGGCGTCGCGCGGGCCGAGCGAACTCGATTCGTAGCCGCGCACCGAGCCGATCCCGCCCGCGTAGTAGTTCTTGAAGATCGGATACGGCTTGCCCTCGAGGCCCTTGCCGTAACCGCCCTGAAAGTTCAGGCCGAGGATGAAGCCGCGCGCGAACGAGTAGTAGTACTGCGCTTGCACGTCGCTCTTGACGTAGGTGGTGGTGGCGATCGGCGTGCCGTATTCGGCGTTCGCCTGCAGCATGTAGCCCTTGCTCGGGATCAGCGTGCTGTCGCGGTTGTCGCGCGACCAGCCCACCGTCACCGGCACGTTGTTCGACACGCGGCCGAACGAATTCACGTAATCGATATAGCTTTGCGGCGTGGTCGAATCCACGTCGAGCCGGTTCTGTTCGAGGCCCGCGCCGAAGAACACCATGTCCGTTTCGGAGAACGGAATGCCGAACTTCATCGACGCGCCGTAGGTGATCACGCGAAAGCTCGTATCGGTCGTGCTCGAATAGTAGAGCGGCTCGCTGGTGCGGTAGTACACGTCGGTGATGCGGCGGATGCCGTCGATCGTGAAGTACGGATCCACCTGTTCGACGGCCAGCGTGCGATACGTGGTGGCCGTGTTCAGCGTGACCGAGAGGCTCGTGCCCGAGCCGAACACGTTGTCCTGCGACACGCCGGCCGAGATGATCGGCCCTTCGCCCGAGCCGTAGCCGAGGCCGAGCGTGATCGAGCCGGTGGGCTTCTCGGTCACCTTCACGTTCACGTCCACCTGATCGGTGGTGCCGTCCACCGGCTCGGTCGAGACATCCACGTCGGTGAAATAGCCGAGCCGGTTCACGCGATCCTTCGACAGCGCGAGCCGGCTCGAATCGAACCACGCGCTTTCCATCTGGCGCATTTCGCGGCGGATCACCTCGTCGCGCGTGCGCGTGTTGCCCGAGATGTTGATGTGGCGGACGTACACGCGATGGCCCGGATCGACCACCAGCGTGAGGCCCACCTTGTGCGTGGCCTGATCGATCTCGGGCTGCGCGTTGACGGTGGCGAACGCATAGCCGTAGGTGCCGAGCCGGTCGACGATCGCCTTGGTGGTGGCCTGCAGCTTCGAGGCCGAGAAGCGCTGGCCGGCCTTGATGCCCACCAGCTTCTGCAGTTCGGGCTGGCGGTCGAGCAGGTTGCCGGCCAGCTTCACGCTCGAGATCGTGTACGGCTCGCCCTCGTGCAGCGTGATCGTCAGGTACATGTCCTTGCGATCGGGCGAGATCGACACCTGGGTCGAATCCACGTTGAATTCGAGGTAGCCGCGATCGAGGTAGTACGCGCGCACGTTCTCGAGGTCGCCCGTGAGCTTGTCCTTCGAATAGAGATCGTTGCGCGTGTACCAGGAGAACCAGTTCGGCGTGGACAGCTGCATCTCGTCGAGCAGCGTGCTCGACGAGAACGTGTTGTTGCCGATGAAGTTGATCTGGCGGATCTTCGCGCTCGGGCCTTCGGCCACCGAGAACAGGATCGACACGCGGTTCGCGTCGACCGGCGTGATCGTGGTGGTCACCTCGGCCGCGTAATAGCCGCGCGTGAGGTACTGGCGCTTCAGTTCCTGCTCGGCCTTGTCCACCAGCGATTTGTCGTAATAGCGGCCCTGCGACAGGCCCACGGTGCGCAGCGCCTTGGTGAGGTTGTCCTTGTCGAATTCCTTGATGCCCGCGAAATCGATCGACGAGATCGCCGGGCGCTCCTGCACCTGCACCACCACCACGCTGCCTTCGGTCGCCACGCGCACGTCGTTGAAGAAGCCGGTCGCGTAGAGCTTGCGAATGGCTTCGGAGGCCAGATCGTCGGTGAACGTGTCGCCCTGCTTGATCGGCAGATAGGCGAACACCGAGCTGGGCTCGATCCGTTTCAGGCCCTCGATGCGGATGTCGGAGACGGTAAACGGATCGGTGGCCCAGGCGGACACGGAGGTCGCGCCAAGGCCGGCGACCGTCAGGATCCGCAGGCGGCGGGACGACAGGGAAGATGCATTCATGCGGATGACGGAAAGGCGGGGAAACCGCGGGCGGGATGAAGGGCGGAAGCGCACGGCGGCGCGCGTTTATTGCAGCGCGCCGGCTGCGCGCGGCAGGGCGGAGGCGGGGCCGCTGGCGAGCGCGAGCACGTCGGCCATCTGGCCCGCGAGCGCGCGCCCGACCTGGAACGACAGCTCGGCGCCGCCGGGCAGGCGGAACGACAGGATCAGGTCCGTCGCGCCGCTCGCATCGCGGCCGACGGTCCACGCCTCGCATGGCATCACGAACTTGACGCCGCGCTGCTTGTGGCGGATGCGCTCCGACGAACCGATCGCATTCGACAGCGCCGCGAGCAGCTCGTGCATCACCGAGCAGTGCAGCGCGAGGCGATCGGGCTGGTTGCTGTTGAGCATCAGGTACTGGCCGTCTTCGGTCAGCTCGAAGCCGTGCAGCGCATCGATCGAATAAGCCTGAGGCGGCGCCATGTTCGCGCTCCGGTGGGAAAACGGAAGCGAGTATCGCGTCGGGCGCGCGGCGACGGGTTACCCCGTGTTTACTGCAAGTTTCTTTCCGGCGGCTGACTGGGCGGGGCGGCGCGCAAGCGAGACGCGACAAGGCTTGCGAGGGCATCGCGGTGCGGGCGATGTGTGCTGCCGCCCTCGAACGCGCGTTCGAGACGAAGGCAATTCGTTCGGAAGCCGAAAGGAATGTCGGCGAACGGAAACACCCGTGTTGCCGGATTTTTTCGCGGCGTTACGACGATTACGGCCGTTACGGTTATGACGGCCGCGTCAGGCGCGAGCGCGCGATGCGATGCGGCGCGGTCAGCGAGGTTTCTTGCGCGAGGCCGGCGGCGGCGTCGCATCCGCATCGCGCTCGAGCAGCGCGGCGAAGCGGTCGGCCAGCGTCGGGCGCGAACGGTTCGGCCACACGGCGCTCAGCTCGAAAAACGGCAGCGTGTCGCCGTCGCGAATCTCGCACACGCGCACGCCGCTGAACTGCAGCGCCTTGACCGAGGCTGGCAACAGCGATGCGCCGCAACCGGCCGCCACGCACGCGAGCACCGTCAGCGAGCGATTCGCGTCCTGCACGATCTCGGCCTCGCAGCCGGCCTTGCGGAATGCGCTGAGGATGCCCGCGCGCACCACCGGCAACTGTCCGTGCGGAAACCACACGAGCCCGATGCGCGCGAGATCGGCCAGCGCGAGGCGGCCGTCCGGCCCGAGCGGATGCGTGTCGTGCACCACGGCCTGCAGGCGCTCGCGCGCGATCAACTGCTCGTGCATGCGCCCGCGCACCACCACCGGCGTGTGCAGCAGGCCGATGTCGATTTCGCCCGATTCGAGCGCGCTGGCCTGCTCGGCGTTGCTCATCTCGCGCAGCGTCAGTTCGACGTTCGGCACGGCGGCGCGCAGCGCGGCGATCGCCTTGGGCAGCACCTCGAACAGCGCCGCCGACACGAAGCCGACCGTGAGCCGCCCGCCGCGCTGCGCGCCGATATCGCGCACGCGCCGCTCGGCCGCCTCGATGCGGGCCACGCTCAGGCGGATGTCGTCGACGATCGCTTCGCCGGCCGGGGTCAGTGTCGCGCCGCGGCGCGTGCGCGAGAACAGCTTCACGCCCAGTTCCCGTTCGAGCCGCGTGATGGCCTGGCTCAGCGCGGGTTGCGCGAGGCCGAGCCGGTCGGCCGCGCCGGTGACGCTGCCGGCGTCGGCCACGGCCAGGAAGTATTTGAGGATGCGCGCGGATTCCATAACGCCATGCAATGAAAGATCAACGTTTTCATAGTGTACGACGCATGCAAGGCGCGCCAGAATGCGGGCTATCAATCAATCGCGGCGCCGGAACCACCGGGCCGCCGGGCCGGCGCGACGCGCGGCCCGCATCAGGAGACGGTCATGCGCTGGTATCGGGACATCACCCCCGCCGAGAAACGAACCTTGTGGGGCTGCTTTGCCGGCTGGGCGGTGGACGCCGCCGATACGCAGATCTTTTCGCTGGTGATCCCGACGCTGCTGACCGTCTGGGGCATCAGCAAGAGCCAGGCAGGCCTGATCGGCGGCGCGACGCTGGTGGCGGGCGCGCTCGGCGGGCTGCTGGCCGGCGTGCTGTCCGATCGCGTGGGGCGCGTGCGCGCGCTGCAGATCACCGTGATCTGGTTCTCCTTCTTCACGTTCCTCAGCGCGTTCGCGCAGAACTTCGACCAGCTGCTCGCGCTGAAGGCGCTGCAGGGCATCGGCTTCGGCGGCGAATGGACGGCCGGCGCGGTGCTGCTCAGCGAAACCGTCAACGCGAAACACCGCGGCAAGGCGATGGGCATCGTGCAGAGCGCCTGGGGCTTCGGTTGGGGCGGCGCGGTGCTGCTCTATACGGCGATCTTCTCGTTCGTCTCGCAGGAATGGGCGTGGCGGCTGCTGTTCGCGATCGGCCTGGTGCCCGCGATGCTCGTGCTCTACCTGCGCCGCAACGTGGTGGAGCCGCCGCGCGAGCCGCTGCCGGTGGACGCGAACGGCCAGCGCCAGGGCGTGCTGGCGATGGCGGCCGGCATCTTTTCGCCGGCGGTGCTGCGCACCACGGCTGTCGGCGGCCTGATCGGCCTCGGCGCGCACGGCGGCTACTACGCGATCACCACCTGGCTGCCCACCTACCTGAAGACCGAGCGCCACCTGTCGGTGCTCGGCACGGGCGGCTATCTGGCGGTGGTGATCGTGGCGTTCATCGTCGGCTGCTTCGTCAGCGCGTGGCTGCAGGATCGCATCGGCCGGCGCTGGAACGTGATCGTGTTCGCCGTGTGCTGCGCCGTGATGGTCAACATCTACACGTTCCTGCCGATCGGCGACACCGCCATGCTGCTGCTGAGCTTCCCGCTCGGGCTGTTCTCGGCCGGCATTCCGGCCACGCTCGGCGCGCTGTTCAACGAACTGTATCCGCAAGGCGTGCGCGGCACCGGCGTGGGCTTCTGCTACAACTTCGGCCGCATCGTGTCGGCCGGCTTTCCGGTGCTGATCGGCCACATGAGCGGCTCGATGTCGCTCGGCGCGGCGCTTGGCATCGACGCCGGCGTGGCCTACGGGCTGGTGGTGATCGCCGCGCTGATGCTGCCCGAGACGCGCGGCCGGCGCATCGCCGCGCCTGCGCCCGCGGTGGCCGAGGCGCGCCGTTGATCCGCCGCACCGCCGACCCGCGCCTGCCCCGATTTTCTTCCTAATCCCGATCTTGCCGACGATGAGTCTTTCCCTGCCCGACGATTTCGCCCTGCGCGCCGAGGCCGGCCTGTCGGCTGCCGGCGCCGCGTGGCTTGCCGCCGACGCGCCGCCGCCAGCCGGCGTCGACACGCACGCGCACCTGTTCGTGCGCGGCCTGCCGCTGGCCGCGCAGCGCCGCCATGCGCCCGACTACGATGCGACGCTCGACGCCTACGTCGCGCATCTGTCCGCCCACGGCCTGTCGCACGGCGTGCTGGTGCAACCGAGCTTTCTCGGCACCGACAATCGCTGGCTCGCGAGCGTCGCGCGCCGCTATCCGCGGCGGTTTCGTGGCGTGGCGGTGGTCGATCCGTCGATCGGCGACGCGGAGCTGGCCGCGCTGGCGCAGTGCGGTATCGTCGGCGCGCGGCTGAACCTGATCGGCCTGCCGCTGCCCGACCTGCGCAGCGGGCCCTGGCCGCGCTTTCTCGCGCGCATCGACGCGCTCGGCTGGCATCTCGAGATCCATCGCGGCGCGGCCGATCTGCCGGTGCTGATCGACGCGTTGCTGCCGCACTGCCGCGCGCTCGTGGTCGACCATTTCGGCCGGCCCGACCCGGTGGCCGGCGCGCGCGATCCGGGCTTCCGCGGCTTGCTCGAACGGGCCGGCAGCGGGCGCGTCTGGGTCAAACTGTCGGCCGCGTATCGCAGCGTGCACGCGGGCGACGGCGCGGCGCTCGGAGCGACGCTGGCCGCCGATCTGCTGGCCGCCTTCGGGCCGCAGCGCCTGGTGTGGGGCAGCGACTGGCCGCACACCGAGCATCGCGAGCGGGCCGATTACGCGGGGGCCGCCGGCGCGTTGCGGCGCTGGGTGCCCGACGACGCGCAGCGCCGCACGATTCTGGTCGACTCGGCGCGCGAGCTGTTCCGGCTGTAACGCAGGCGCCTCAACGCGACGCCGTCGCCTTCGTATAGTCGGCCGCGGGCCCCGACGGCGGCGCGAGCGACGGATCGGCCGCCCAGTCCGTCGGCGTGGCCGACAGCGTGTAGCGCAGCGTGCCGCCACCGGCGATCGCGGCCACCGGCAGCCACGAGCCGCGGTACGTCGTGCCGTTCAACTGCACCGATTTGATATACGGCTTGTCGTTGAGCAGCGCCTCGTCGTCGGCCTCGATGCGCAGCTTCTTGCGGCCGTCGTCGAGCCACACCGTCATGCCCTTGAACTGCGGCGTGGACATCGCCAGCCCCGGCGCCGACGGCACCACCGGATACAGCCCCAGGCTCGCCCACAGATAGAACGTGGAGGTGGCGCCGACATCGTCGTTGCCCGGCAGCCCGCCCGGCGTGTCGAAGAACGTCTGCTTCATGACGATCGGGATCACGCGCTGCGCGAGCTGCGGCTTGCCGGCCCAGTTGTAGGCCCACGGCGTCTGCAGCGACGGCTCGTTGCCGATGTAGAGCGTGTTGCCGTTCTCGCCGCTGTTGAGCGTGGCCGCGCTCGGCAGCGGGCCGTTGAACGGATCGCCCTGGTTCAGCCCGAACAGCGTGTTCAGGCGCGCGACGGCCGCCGCGTTGCCGCCCAGCGCGGCGATCACCGACGCGTAATCGTGGCCGATCGTCCACAAATAATTCGGTTCCTTCGATTCGTGGAAGCCGCCGTTGTCCGGGCCGCTGAACACCCATTGGCCGCTCGCGTCCTTCGGCACCAGGCCGCTCGACTCGCCGCCGTTGTAGTTCAGGCTGGCCGGAATGTTCGCGTTGAACAGGTGCGCCCAGGCCCGAGCGCGCTGGTGCAGCGTGGTCACGCTCTGCGCATCGCCGGGCTCGCCGAGCGCGGCCAGGAAGTTGCCGATCGATTCGTCGGTGGTGCCGAGTTCGAGCGTCATCGAGCCGGGGTGATGGTTCGAGGTCGAATCAGTCGTCACATAGCCGTACTTCAGGTAGGCGTCGGCGATCGGGCTGGCGCCCACGCTGTCGTCCACGCTCGGCATGTTGTTGCAGGCGCCTTCCACGAACGCGCTGCCGGGGCCGCCGGTGCCGAACGCCGATTGCAGCATGACGCTGCGCGCCGCGCCGGTATCGAAGCCGCGCGCGCCGAACGCATAGGCCGCCGCGATCACGTTGGGCGCGTGGTCGCCTTCCATCGGCTTGGTGTCGTCGCTGCCGTCCACCCAGTGCGGGAACGCGCCGCATTGCTTCGCGTCGGCCACCAGCGATTGCATCATGTCGCTCGTCTCGGACGGGAACAGCAGGGCCTGCAACTGCGTTTCCGAACGATACGTGTCCCACAGCGAGAAGCCCGCGTAGTGCGTGCGATAGGCGCTCGGGTTGCCCGGCACTGCGTACTGCGAAACATTGGCGACGGCGCGCGCCGGGGCCGTGTCGGCCGCCGCGTTCAGATCGGTTTCGCGCATGCTGCGATAGTCGCCGTTCACGTCGCTGTACACGGTCGGGCCGGCCATCGCGTGATAGAGCGCCGTGTAGAACTGCGTGACGTAGCGTGTCGCGCGTTGGGCCGTGGCGCCGTCGAGGCGCGCGATCGCGCCGGGCTCGGCGAGGTCGAGCTGGATCGTGTTGAGGCGGCGGTTCCACACCGCCTGCTGCTCGGCTTTGACCCGATCGAACGACCAGCCGGGATTTTCCGTCGCGAGGTTCAATTGCGCGTTGGCCACGCTGACCGAGGAGATCCCGGCCTTCATCTGCACCACCGCGCCGCGATGTGCGGGCGTGCGGAACACGAGCTTCGCCACGCCGTCGGCGACCGTCGTTTGGGCCGCGTCGAGCGGCGTGTCGAACGCGATCGAGAAATACACGGGCTTGTACCAGGTGCCGCCGCAGAACGCGCCCACCACGGTTTGGCCTGTCACGACGTTGCGGGCCGTGTCGACCGACACGTTCACGAGGCCCGGCGCGACGCCGCTTTTCATGCCGTTGCTGCGCGTGGCGTCGAGCGTCAGCTCGGGCGAGGCGGCGCCCGACGGATAGCTGAGGCGGGCCATGCCGGTGCGCGTGGTGGCGGTGAATTCGTTGACGACGCCGTTGCCCGTCTTCACGCGGTAATAGCCGGGCGCGGCGCGTTCGTCGGCGTGCGAGAACGTCAGCGCGCCGCCGCCGGGGATCAGCGCCACCGCGCCCTGGCCGCGGCAGCCGGGGCCGCTCAGGTGCGTGAGGCTGAAGAAATCGATGCGGCTGTCCGAGTAGTAGTAGCCGCCCGAGCCGTTGCCCCAGGGCTGGTCGCTGCCCGGCGTGTCGGGGCCGAAGCTGACCATGCCGAACGGCGTTTGCGCGCCGGGGTTCAGGTTGCCGGGGTACAGGCCGCCCGCGTCGGGCGCGCCGGTGCCGATGAACACGTTCACGCGTTGCGTGAGGTTCGCGATGTCGATGCGGCCGCCGTGTTCGTGGCCGGGGCCGGGCCGGCCCGCCGCATCCGGGGCGGTGCCGCCGCCGGCGGCGATCTCGCTGGCGATCGAGGCCGGCGATGCGCCGCCGCTGTCGTCGTTGCAGCCGCCGAGCGCGGCGAAGGCGGCGAGGCACGCGCCCGCCAGGGCCCACTTCAGGGTCATCCGCATCCTTGTCTCCAGGGTGTTGTCGAACGCGATGCCGGTGCGGCGCGCTGCGCGGCCACGGCCGGAAGGTTTTTGTCAGCCCGAGTGTGCGCCGCGCAACGCCATGTCCGCTATTTGGAAAAATCCCTGATTTTTTGGTGATTTAGCTAAACAAATGCGATGTTTATGGATTCCGAAATGATGTCGGGAGGGGTATCGAGAAGTGGCTGAAACGCAGGCGGAGAAACGATTTTGCGTCGGGCCACGAGGCGCAATCATTGCCTGGTTGTTTTTAATTCGATTCGAAATGGCCGAATGAAAATCCGTCAATGCGAATCGGCCTGAAGCGAACCGCGCCGGTGGCGCCGATTCTGTCGCGGTATGCTTCGATCCGCGCGCGCCGCGCATCCGATCCGAACCCACTACCGAACCGCCATGTCATCGAAGTTTCCCGCCGCCGCCGAGGCCGCGTCCCCCGCCGCCGAACCTGTCACGCGCTACGCCTGGAAGGCGCTGGCCGGCGCCGCGATCGGCTATGCGATGGACGGCTTCGATCTGCTGATCCTCGGCTTCATGCTGCCGGCGATCTCGGCGTCGCTGCGGCTCGACGCGGGGCAGGCCGGCGCGCTGGTGACCTGGACGCTGATCGGCGCGGTGGCCGGCGGGCTGATCTTCGGCGCGCTGAGCGACCGTTTCGGCCGCGTGCGCGTGCTGACCTGGACGATCGCGCTGTTCGCCGTGTTCACCGGCCTGTGCGCGCTGGCGCAGGGCTTCACCGACCTGCTCGTCTATCGCACCGTGGCCGGCATCGGCCTGGGCGGCGAATTCGGCATCGGCATGGCGCTCGCGGCCGAGGCGTGGCCCGCGGCGAAACGCGCGCGCGTCTCGTCCTACGTGGCGCTCGGCTGGCAATGCGGCGTGCTGCTGGCCGCGCTGCTGACGCCCACGCTGCTGCAATGGATCGGCTGGCGCGGCATGTTCGCGGTCGGCATGCTGCCCGCGCTGGTGGCCTGGCAGTTGCGCAACCGCCTGCACGAGCCGGAGCCGTTCGTGCAATCGCGTCGTCCCGAAGCGGCCGTGCCGAGCCTCGGCGCGCGCTTCCGGATGCTGTTCGCCGACGCGCGCACGGCCCGCACCAGCACCGGCATCGTGATCCTCTGCGCGGTGCAGAACTTCGGTTACTACGGAATCATGATCTGGCTGCCGACTTTCCTCGCGAAGCGGCTCGGCTTCTCGCTGACGAAATCGGGCCTGTGGACCGCCGTGACGGTGCTCGGCATGATGGCGGGCGTCTGGATGTTCGGCCAGCTCGCCGACCGCATCGGCCGCAAGCCGACGTTCCTCGTCTACCAGGCGGGCGCGGTGGCGATGGTGATCGTCTACGCGCAGTTGAGCGATCCGGCCGCGTTGCTGTGGGCCGGCGCGCTGATGGGGATGTTCGTGAACGGGATGGTGGGCGGCTACGGCACGCTGATGTCGGAAGCCTATCCGACCGCCGCGCGCGCCACCGCGCAGAACGTGCTGTGGAACCTCGGCCGCGCGATCGGCGGCTTCGGGCCGATGGCGGTGGGCGCGCTGGCGGCGCGCTATTCGTTCACGGTGGCGATCGCGGCGCTGGCCGCGCTCTACGTGCTCGACATCGTCGCCACGCTGTGCCTGATTCCGGAGATGAAGGGGCGCGCGCTCGACTGAGACGCGCCCGGTTCACTGTCGTCAGGCAGCCGAACCGGCGTCGATGCCGAGTTCGCCGGCCATCCGCTCGACCAGCGCGCGCAGCCGCGCCACTTCCTCGGCCAGGCGGTCGTGATCCTCGCGCAGCGCCTCGAATTCGGCCGCGTTTGCGCCGCCGCCCGCCGCACCGCCTTCGCTCGACGCGCCCGATGCGGTGGCGTAGGCGGCCAGATCGACCTCGCCGCTCAGCAGATGCATCCAGCGGTTCTCGCGCGCGCCGGGCGCGCGCGGCAGCTTGACCACCAGCGGCGTCGTGCGTTCGGCCAGCTCCTCCAGGAAGCTCTCGACCGACGACACATCGGCGAAGCCATGCAGCCGCGCCGAATTCAGGCGCAGCTCGGCGGCCGTCTGCGCGCCGCGCAGCAGCAGCACCGTGAGCAGCGCGACGGCCTGGCTCGGGATGCCGAGCACGCGGTTCAGGTTGTGCTCGAAGCGCGGCACGCGGCTGCTGCTGCCTTCGAACACCAGGCTCACGCCCTTCAGTTCCTCGATCGCGTTGAGCACCTCGGCTTCGCTGACGTTCATCACGGGCGCGCGCGCCGTCTTCTGGTTGCAGCCGGCCGTCAGCGCGTTCAGCGAGAGCGGGTAGGTGTCGGGCACGGTGTGCTGCTTCTCGTTGAGCACGCCGACGATGCGGGCTTCGAGGGCGGTCAGGGCGCGCAGCGCGCGCGGGGCGGGGGCTTCGTTGGGCGTGGTCATCGGCTGGCGGTTTGGGAAGTCTGGAAATCGGATGCGGCCTGCACCGGATGATATACGCTCGCGGCGCGTGGGCGAACCGGTATCCGGATGGCGTCCCTCGCCGCGCTGTCCGGCGGGCCGGGCAGGGCGTTCACCGGAACGCGCGCATCTGCCCCGTCATCATCTGCAGCATCTTGTTGGCCGCCACCGAGAGCTTGCGGCCCACGCGCGTGACCATGTGCGCCTCGGCGTTCTCGAGGATCGGGTGGGCGATGTCGATCGCGAACAGATCCTTCGCCTGCAGTTCCGCCGCCACGGCGAACGCCGGCATCACCGCGATGCCGAGCCCCGATTTCACGAACTCCTTGAGGATCGCGAACGAATTGGTGGTGACGATCGGCCCAAGCCGCACGCGCTCGGCGTATTCGACGGCCTCCAGCATCTGCCGCGTGCCGTACGACGGATGGGTGGCCGCGAGCGGATAGGCCGCGAGCTGCTGCACCGACAGCACCTTGTTCGCGCGGCGCGGGAAATCCGGCCCGACGATCGCCATCATCGGCTGCCGCTTCGAGGCGCGCGACACCAGCTTGTGCTCGGTGGGCGGGTTGTAGACGAGGCCGATCTCGCCCTCGTCGTTCGAAATCTTGCGGATCACGTCGTTGGTGCTGCCCACGTCGAGATTGACGTGGATGCCCGGATATTGCCGGCAGAACTGCTGCATCGGCCCGGCCAGCAGGTCCGACACGAAGCCCTCGCCGAGCACCAGGCTCACCTCGCCCGTCTTCAATCCACGCAGCTCCTGCAGGCGCGAGATCAGATCGTCGCGGTGCGCCAACTGCTCGCGGAAATACTCGATCACGCAGCGCCCCGCCTCGGTGGGCGTGACGCCGCGCGCGTGCCGCTCCACCAGCGTGGCGTCCAGCTCCTTCTCCAGCAGCCCGATCTGGCGGCTCACCGCCGACGGCGCCACGTCGAGCCAGTCGGCCGCCGCGCGGATCGTGCCGCAGCGCACCGCTTCGTAGAAATAGACGATCCGGCTGTCGGTGAGGGTGTCGGTCATGGGGCGGGCATCCCGATTCGAGTGTTCGAAAAATTAGAACACTAGCAATATTGGCGGTGATTGATTATACGGCTCGCCCGGACGACTATCGAGCCAATGCAAGGCGGCCGCGAGCTGGCGTTCCGCCCCTCACCAACAGCAATCGGGAGTTCGTCGGATGAAAACGGTAGGCGTGATCGGCTTGGGCAACATGGGGCGCGGCATGGCGGGTTCGCTGCAGCGCGGCAATTACGCGGTGCTCGGTTTCGACGCCGCGCCGGGCGTGGCCGATGCGCTGGCCGGGCAGGGCGTGGTGACGGCGCGCGCCTCGGTGGCGGAAATCGCTCGCGACGCCGACGTGCTGCTGCTGTCGCTGCCGACCTCGGCGATCGTCGAGGCGGTGGTGCTCGGCGAAGGCGGCGTGCTGGCGAACGCCAAGCCCGGCACGATCGTGGTGGACACCACCACGGCCGATCCGGACAGCACGCGCCGCGTGGCGGCGGCGCTGGCCGAGCGCGGCATCGGCTTCGTCGACGGCCCCGTCAGCGGCGGCCCGAAGGGCGCGGCCACCGCCACCATGACGATGGTGCTGGGCGGCTCGGACGCCGACATCGCGGCGGTCGAGCCGATCCTCGCCGTGATCAGCGCCAAGCGCGTGCATGTGGGCCCGGTGGGCGCAGGGCACGTCACCAAGCTGCTCAACAACCTGCTGACCGGCGTGCATCTGCTGGTGGCGAGCGAAGCGGTGCGCACCGCGCGCGCGGCCGGCGTCGATCCGGAAAAGCTCGTGGAAGCGCTGAACGGCGGCTCGGGCCGCAACAGCGCCACGCTCGTCAACTACCCCACCTGGATCTTCAACGAGACGTTCGATTCGGGCTTCACCATGAAGCTGATGCGCAAGGACGTGCGCCTCGCGCTCGGCCTGCTCGACCAGTTCGACAGCGTCGCGCCGGTGGCGCGCGAGGCCGCGCGGCTGTGGGCGGCCAGCGAGGAATACGTGGGCGACGCGGAGGATTTCAACCGCATCGTCGATTTTCTCGACCCGGCTGCCTGAACCCCGCCACTTCCCCAGTCATCGCCCGACGCACCCGACACGGAATACCGACATGACCCAGCACGCAGACCAATTGCTCGCCGCCTTCGCGCACTTCTTCCCCGGCGCGACCACCATCGGCTCGTATATCGACGGCGAACTCGTCGCCGGCCAGGGCGACACCGTCCAGTTGTACGACGCCGCCACCGGCGAGGCCACGCTCGCCTACCGCGACGCGGGCGCCGATGTGGTGGCCCACGCCGCCGAGAGCGCGCGCCGCGCGCAGCGCGAATGGTGGGCGCTGACCCACGCCGCCCGCGGCCGCGTGATGAACGAGGTGGCGCGCACGATCCGCGGCGAGGCCGAGGCGATCGCCCGGCTCGAATCGCTCGGTTCGGGCAAGCCGATCCGCGATTGCCGCGGCGAGGTGGCGAAGGTTGCCGAGATGTTCGAGTACTACGCGGGCTGGACCGACAAGTTCTACGGCAACGTGATCCCGGTGCCGACCTCGCACCTGAACTACACGCGCCGCGAGCCGGCCGGCGTGGTGCTGCAGATCACTCCGTGGAACGCGCCGGTGTTCACCTGCGGCTGGCAGATCGCGCCGGCCGTGGCGATGGGCAACGGCGTGCTGCTCAAGCCGTCGGAGCTGACGCCGTTCACGTCGATCGTGGTGGGCCTGCTCGGCGAGCGCGCCGGGCTGCCGCGCGGCCTCGTCAACGTGCTGGCCGGCTTCGGTCACACCGTCGGCCAGGCGGCGATCGCGCATCGCGTGGTCAGCAAGGTGGTGTTCGTCGGCTCGCCGGCCACCGGCGCGCGCATCGCCGAGGCCGCCGCACGCCGCGTGGTGCCGTGCGTGCTGGAGCTGGGCGGCAAGTCGGCCAACATCGTGTTCGCCGACGCCGACCTCAAGCGCGCCGCGCTGACGGCCCAGGCCGCGATCTTCGCCGGTGCGGGCCAGAGCTGCGTGGCCGGTTCGCGCCTGCTGGTGCAACGTTCGGTGTACGACGAATTCGTCGCGATGGTGGCGGCCGGCGCGAAGAAGATCCGCGTGGGCGCGCCGCTCGACGACGCCACCGAAGTCGGCCCGATCAACAATCGCAAGCAGTACGAACACGTCATGCAGATGATCGCGCGCGGCGTGGAGGCCGGCGCGACGCTGGCGGCCGGCTCGGCCGAACTCGGCAACGGCGGCTATTTCGTGTCGCCCACCGTGCTGGCCGGCGTGACGAACCAAATGGACGTGGCGCGCACCGAGATCTTCGGGCCGGTGGTGGCGGCGATTCCGTTCGATACGGAGGACGAAGCGATCGCGATCGCCAACGACACCGATTTCGGCCTGGCCGGCGCGGTGTGGACCACCGACGTGGCGCGCTCGCACCGCGTGGCCGCGCAGGTCAACGCCGGCACGTTCTGGGTCAACGGCTACAAGACCATCAACGTGGCCTCGCCGTTCGGCGGCTATGGCATGAGCGGCTACGGGCGCTCCAGCGGCGTCGAGGCGCTGTACGAATACACGCAGACCAAGAGCGTGTGGGTCGAGACGGCCGAAGCGCCGCCGACCGCCTTCGGTTATCTGTAATACCGGCCCGCGTACGACGGAAGCCGGACTCAAAGGGGAGGTCGCGATGGAACACGCACTGGGAATCGAACGCCGCGAATTCGGCGGCGCGGGCGCGGCGAAGGTCATGCTGTATGCCGCCGGCATTCTGCTGATCGCGCAATGGATCGGCTCGTTCACGTTCAAGATCGGGCCGGGCAAGGTGGTGCTGCTGCCGATGATCTGGGCGCTGCTGCTCGGCGCGGCGCTCGGCCTCGCCAGCGCGCGCTGGAAGAGCAGCGCGCGGCTCGACGTGTCGAACCAGTTCTTCGCGGCGGCCGTGCTGCAGCCGGCGCTGCTGCTGTTCGTCTCGAAGCTCGGGCTGATGGTGGGCAGCGCGCTGCCGAAGCTCGCGGCGGCCGGCTGGGCGCTGGCGTTCCAGGAGTTCGGTCACTTCGTCGGCACCATCCTGCTGGGCCTGCCGCTTGCGCTGCTGCTCGGCATCAAGCGCGAGGCGATCGGCGCGACGTTCTCGGTGGGCCGCGAGCCGAGCCTCGCGATCATCGGCGAGAAGTACGGCATGGATTCCGCCGAAGGGCGCGGCGTGCTGGCCGAATACCTGACCGGCACCGTGTTCGGCGCGGTGTTCATCGCCGTGTTCGCCGGCTTCGTGTCGAGCCTCGGGATCTTCGATCCGCTCGCGCTGGCGATGGGCTCGGGCGTTGGCTCGGGCAGCATGATGGCGGCCGCATCCGGCGCGATCGCCGCGCAGCAGGATCCGGAAACCGCGAAATCGGTGATGGCGTTCGCGGCGGCCAGCAACCTGATCACCACCACGCTCGGCACCTACTTCACGCTGTTCATCTCGCTGCCGCTGGCCGTGTTCGGCTACCGCGTGCTGGAGCCGATCATCGGCCGCACCACCAAGGCCTCCGCGCAACCGGAAGCCGATCGCCCGGCGCTCGGCGACGTGCAGACCGAAGCGCCCGCGCTCGGCTACGGCGGCAAGCTGATCGCCTGGATCGTGACGGCCGCGATGGCGCTGGTGTGCGACTGGATCGCGCACGGCACCACGCCGCTGGTCGGGCTGCCCGGGATCGCGATCATGGTGGGCGCGACGATCGTCGGCGATGCGCTGGCCACGCTGACGGGCCGCCGGATTCCGGCCGTCTGCTGGGTGTCGGTGGTGGCGATGTTCCTGACCTCGCCGTGGTGCCCGCTGGCGCCGCAGATCGCCGCGTTCGGTTCGCACAACGATTTTCTCGGCGTGACCACCCCGATGCTGGTGTTCGCGGGCCTGTCGATCGCCAAGGACATCCCGGCGTTCCGCCGCCTCGGCTGGCGCATCGTGCTGGTGTCGTTCGTGGCCAACGCCGGCACGTTCATCGGCGCGACGCTGGTGGCTCAGTTGTTCCATATCTGATTTCGTTCACCTGTATCGCCGGGCCGCCTTTGCGCGGCGCCGGCGATTGTCTCGACGGCGCTCTCCCCGCATGAAACTGATCGATTCCATCGTCGCGCACGCCGACGAACTGCAGACGATTCGCCGCGATATTCACGCGCACCCCGAAGTCGGCTTCGCGGTGAACCGCACCGCCGACCTGGTGGCCGAGCGGCTCGAAGCGTGGGGCTATGCCGTCACGCGCGGCGTGGGCCAGACCGGCGTGGTCGGCACGCTCAAGCGCGGCGGCGGCACGCGCGCCATCGGCCTGCGCGCCGACATGGACGCGCTGCCGGTGCAGGAGGCCAATACCTTCGCGCACCGCTCGACCGTGCCCGGCGCGATGCACGCCTGCGGCCACGACGGCCACACCGCGATGCTGCTCGGCGCGGCGCGCCATCTGGCGCAGCACGGCGGCTTCGACGGCACCGTGCAGCTGTTCTTCCAGCCGGCCGAGGAGGCGGGCGGCGGCGCGCGCGCGATGATCGAGGACGGCCTGTTCGAGCGGTTCCCGGTGGAGGCCGTGTTCGGGCTGCACAACTGGCCCGGCATTCCGGCCGGCGATTTCGCCGTGCGGCCGGGGCCGCTGATGGCGTCCACCAGCCTGTTCAAGATCACGCTGCGCGGCGCCGGCTGCCACGCGGCCATGCCGCACCTGGGCCGCGACCCCGTGTTCGCCGCCGGACAGGTGCTGAACGCGCTGCAGGGCATCGTCACGCGCAACCGCAATCCGATCGACGGCGCGGTGCTGTCGGTCACGCAGATCCACGCCGGCGAGGCGCTCAACGTGGTGCCGACCGACGCGTGGCTCGGCGGTACCGTGCGCACCTTCTCCGACGCCACGCTCGACCTGATCGAGACGCGCATGCGCGCCGTGGCCGCCGCGACCGCGTCGGCGTTCGATTGCGAGTGCGAGGTGTGGTTCGAGCGGCAGTATCCGGCCACCGTCAACGATGCGGCGCAGACGGCGCTGGCTGTCGAGGTGATGCGCGAACTGGTGGGCGACGCGCACGTGAACGCCGCGGCCGATCCGACCATGGCCGCCGAGGATTTCTCGTTCATGCTGCGCGAGAAGCCCGGATGCTACGCATTCCTCGGCAACGGCAGCGGCGACCACCGCGTGCACGGGCACGGCGGCGGGCCGTGCCTGCTGCATAACGCCAGTTACGACTTCAACGATGCGTTGCTGCCGGTGGGGGCGAGTTATTTTGTCCGGCTGGTGGAGCGGTTTTTGGGGTGATAGCAGGCAGGGTTCACGCGACGGCCGGGTTTGTCCCGGCCGTTTCCTTTTGAGCGTTCCGCCAGAAAAAGCGCGCCAAAATTCTCCGTTTTCGCCCCTGCCGAGGCGCGCCGAAGGCCGTCCGTCGGCTTCGCGCATGGCCTTCCCGGCCAGCCTCGTTCCCCGCCGCGCCGCGCGGGGCAACGCTTCCCGCCCGCTCGCAACTTTTTCCTAACCAGCGACCACAAAAAACATCATTTCGCTAACCCCGGCCTCTGAACAGAATTCCAGGCATGCCATTCGCGGCGCGCCATGCCGCGAACCAGAAACTGAACCCGGGCGCAGTTGGCGTGCCGGGTCGAACCGCTTTTCAAAGGAACGCGCGATGACAGTCGGGAACACAGTCGTAGACACGCTGGTGGTCGGCGCCGGCCAGGCCGGCGTGGCGATGAGCGAACACCTGAGCCGCCTCGGCGTGCCGCATCTGGTGCTCGAACGCGACCGGATCGCCGAGCGCTGGCGCACCGGCCGCTGGGATTCGCTGGTCGCCAACGGCCCGGCCTGGCACGACCGCTTCCCCGGCCTCGAATTCGAAGGGCTCGACCCGGACGCGTTCGCCTCGAAGGACAGCGTGGCCGACTACTTCGAAGCCTATGCGAAGAAATACGACGCGCCGATCCGCACCGGCGTGGAAGTCACCAAGGTGGTGCGCAACGTCGGCCGCCCCGGCTTCACGGTCGACACCAGCGACGGCACGATCGAGGCGACCCGCGTGGTGGTGGCCACCGGCCCGTTCCAGACACCGGTGATCCCGCCGATCGCGCCGTCCTCGCCGGATCTGACGCAACTCCACTCGGCCGGCTACTACAACCCGCAGCAACTGCCGGCCGGTGGCGTGCTGGTGGTGGGCGCCGGCTCGTCGGGCGTGCAGATCGCCGACGAACTGCAGCGCGCAGGCCGCGACGTCTACCTGTCGGTCGGCCCGCACGACCGCCCGCCGCGCGCCTATCGCAACCGCGATTTCTGCTGGTGGCTCGGCGTGCTGGGCAAGTGGGACGCCGAGGCGGCCATGCCGGGCCGCGAGCACGTGACGATCGCCGTCAGCGGCGCGCGCGGCGGCCATACCGTCGATTTCCGCCGCCTCGCGCATCAGGGCGTGAATCTCGTCGGCCTGACCCAGTCGTTCGACGGTAACGTGGTGCGCTTCCAGGACGACCTGGCCGCCAACATCGCGCGCGGCGACGAGAACTACCTGTCGCTGCTCGACGAAGCCGACGCCTACATCGCCCGCAACGGCCTCGACCTGCCCGAGGAGCCGCAGGCGCGCGAGATCCCCGCCGATCCGGCCTGCCTCACGCAGCCGCTGCGCGAGCTGGATCTGGCCAAGGCCGGCGTCACGTCGATCATCTGGGCGACCGGCTACGCCACCGATTACCGCTGGCTGCAGGTGGACGCGTTCGACGCCAAGGGCAAGCCGAAGCATCAGCGCGGCGTGTCGGCCGAGCCGGGCGTCTATTTCCTGGGCCTGCCGTGGCAGTCGCGCCGCGGCTCCAGCTTCATCTGGGGCGTCTGGCACGACGCCAAGCACGTGGGCGACCACATCGCGATCCAGCGCCAATACCAGACCTACCGCGACAGCACGCAGCGCGAAGCGGCCGCCGCCGCCGCGCCGCAAGCGGCCCAAACCAGCGAAATCGGAGTGAACTGATGCCCACGCATACCCGTATCCGGATGTTCAACACCAAGGACACCTATCCGAACCAGTCGCTCGACAACGACCTCTGCCAGGCCGTGCGGGCGGGCAATACCGTGTACGTGCGCGGCCAGGTCGGCACCGATTTCGACGGCAACCTGGTGGGCCTCGGCGATCCGCGCGCGCAGGCCGAGCAGGCCATGAAGAACCTCAAGCAACTGCTGGAAGAGGCGGGCAGCGATCTGTCGCACGTCGTCAAGACGACCACCTACATCATCGATCCGCGCTATCGCGAGCCGGTCTATCAGGAAGTGGGCAAGTGGCTCAAGGGCGTGCATCCGATCTCGACCGGGATCGTGGTGGTGGCGCTGGGCCAGCCGCAATGGCTGATGGAAATCGACGTGATCGCCGTGGTGCCGGACGGCTGGACGCCGCCCGCCGCCTGAGCGAACCCCGCGCGCCATCTTCTTCGACCTCCTTACGACATGCCCATGAGCCAGACCACCCATACCCGTATCCGGATGTTCAACACCAAGGATACCTACCCGAACCAGACGCTCGACAACGACCTGTGCCAGGCCGTGAAGGCCGGCAACACGATCTACGTGCGCGGCCAGATCGGCACCGATTTCGCGGGCAACCTCGTCGGCCTCGGCGACCCGGCCGCGCAGACCGAGCAGGCCATGAAGAACATCAAGCAACTGCTGGAAGAAGCCGGCAGCGATCTGTCGCACATCGTCAAGACGACCACCTACATCATCGATCCGCGCTATCGCGAGCCGGTGTATCAGGTGGTCGGCAAGTGGCTGAAGGGCGTGTATCCGATCTCCACCGGCCTGGTGATCGCCGCGCTGGGCCAGCCGCAATGGCTCGTGGAAATCGACGTGATCGCCGTGATCCCCGACAACTGGACGCCGCAACAGGCCTAAGGAGGCGCACATGACTTTCTCGATCGTCGGCCGGTGTCAGGAAACCGGCCAGCTCGGCATCGCGATCAGCTCGTCGAGCATCGCCGTGGGGGCGCGCTGCCCGTGGGTGCGCGCCGGCGTGGGCGTGGTGGCCACGCAGAACGTCACGCTGCCCGCGCTCGGCCCGGAGATCCTCGATCTGCTCGAAGACGGCCAGCTCGATCCGGCCGCCGCGCTCGACCGCGCGCTGTCGGCGAACGGCTGGAGCCAGTACCGGCAGGTCACGGTGATCGACGGCCAGGGCCGCGCCGCGTTCTTCAGCGGCAAGGAAGCGCTCGGCCTGTATCACGCGGTGGCGGGCGAGCAGTGCATCGCGGCCGGCAACATGCTGGCCAGCCTGAACGTGATCGAAACCATGGTGCCCGCGTTCGAGAACGCGCCCGGCGCGCTGGCCGACCGGCTGCTGGCCGCGATGCAGGCGGCGCTGGCGGCGGGCGGCGAAGCCGGCCCGGTGCACTCGGCCGCGCTGAAGATCGCCGGCGACGTGACCTGGCCGATCGTCGACCTGCGCGTGGATTGGGCCGAGGAAGACCCGATCGGCCAGCTTGCCGGCCTGTGGCAGGCCTACAAGCCGCAGATGAACGATTACCTGACGCGCGCGATCAACCCGACCGCCGCGCCGAGCTACGGCGTGCCCGGCGATGAGTGACGCCGCGCACCGCAACGCGGCGGGCGCGCCGCTGTCCAGCCGCGATCTGCTCGAGCGGCTGATCGGCTTCGCCACCGTCAGCCGCGATTCGAACCTCGCGCTGATCGAGTTCATCCGCGATTACCTGGCCGGACACGGCGTCGAATGCGAGCTGTTCTACAACGACGCGCGCACCAAGGCCAACCTGTTCGCGACGATCGGCCCGCGCGATCGCGGCGGCGTGGTGCTGTCCGGCCACACCGACGTGGTGCCGGTGGACGGCCAGGCCTGGACGGTCGAGCCGTTCAGCCTGACCGAGCGCGACGGCAAGCTCTATGGGCGCGGCACCGCCGACATGAAGGGCTTCCTCGCCTCGGTGCTGGCCGCGGTGCCGGCGTTCGTCGCGCGCGAGCGCGAGCTGGCGCTGCCCGTGCATCTGGCGTTTTCCTACGACGAGGAAGTGGGCTGCCTCGGCGTGCGGCCGATGCTGGCGGAACTGGAGCGGCGCGCCGTGCGCCCGCGCCTGTGCCTGATCGGCGAGCCGACCGAGCTGAAGCCGGTGCTCGGCCACAAGGGCAAGCTCGCGATGCGCTGCCACGTGAAGGGCGCCGCCTGCCACTCGGCCTACGCGCCGTACGGCGTCAACGCGATCGAATACGCGGCCAAGCTGATCGGCCATCTCGGCGAGATCGGCACGCGGCTCGCCGCGCCCGAGCACCACGACGCGCGCTTCGATCCGCCGTTCTCGACCGTGCAGACGGGCGTGATCCACGGCGGCCGCGCGCTGAACATCGTGCCGGCCGAGTGCGAATTCGATTTCGAGGTGCGCGCGCTGCCCGGCTACGACGCGCAGGAAGTGGCCGACGATCTGCACCGCTACGCCGACGCCGAGCTGCTGCCGAAGATGCAGGCCGTCAAGCCCGACACCGGCATCCGCTTCCAGCCGCTCAGCGCCTATCCGGGCCTGGCCACGCCGCCCGACAGCGAAGCCGCGCAGTTGCTGGCGCTGCTGTCCGGCTCGACCGAGTTCGGCACGGTGGCATTCGGCACCGAAGGCGGCCTGTTCGAGCAGGCCGGCATGCCCACCGTGGTGTGCGGGCCGGGCAGCATGGATCAGGGGCACAAGCCCGACGAGTTCGTCAGCGTCGAGCAACTGGCCGGCTGCGACGCGATGCTGGCGCGGCTGGTGGCGCATCTGACCTCGCGCGAGGCCTGAGCCGCCGCCCAAGGCCCGGTTCGCGCCATCCCGCCGACAGGAAAAGGAAGACGGCCCGCTTTCGAGCGGGCCGTTTTGCGTTGGCGCGGGCGTCAGCCGCGCGGCGCGGCGCTCAGCGCCGTGAGCCGCTCGCGGCAGAAATCCACGAACAATTGCGCGGGCTTGGTCAACTGGCCGCGCTTCAGGCGCGCGCTGACGAGGCCCGAGCGCGCCACCGGCTCGGCGATGTCGATCGTCACGACCTTTTGCCCGTCGTAGGTGCATTCGGAGTGCGGGCGCGTGACCAGCAGCGAGAAGCCGAAGCCCTGGCCGACCATGCCGCGCACCATTTCGATGGACGGCGAGCCGAACACGATGTTCGGCGTGAGGCCGAGCGCATGGAACAGGCTGACGAAATAGGTGCGGCTCGGCTGCACGTCGAGCAGGATCATCGGCTCGACGCACAGGTCGCGCAGCGACACCTGCGCCTGGCTCGCGAAGCGGTGGTTTTCGGGCAACAGCACGTAGGGCTTCTGGGGCGGCATCAGCGGTTCGGTCTCGATGGTGCCGTCGAGTTCGTGCTCGTAGACGAACGCCACGTCGAACGTGCCGGCCGTCAGGCCCTGCACCAGTTCCTGCTGATCGCCGTCGCGGATCCGGATGTTGACGCCGGGATACAGCTCGCGAAAGCCCGCGATCAGTTGCGGCAGATAGAGCGGGGCGACCGTCTCGAAGCAGCCGATGTCGATCTGGCCGGTCACCACGTCGTTGTCGGCCAGCGCGTTCTGCTCGAATTCGTGCGCCATGCGCAGCAGTTCCTGCGCCTTGCGGTAGAAGCGCGTGCCGCTCGGCGTCAGCGAGACGCCCTGCGCGTGATGGCGGATGAACAGCTTCACGCCGAAGCTTTCCTCCAGGCCCTTGATCGCGTTCGAAATCGAGGGCTGCGCGATGAACAGCTGGCGCGAAGCTTCGGCCACGCTGCCGGCCTCGACCGTCGTCACGAAATACTTCAGTTGTCGCAATGTATAGAAAGCCACGGAAACCTCTGCTGCTCGCGCGCCGGATTGGGGCAGGCAGGGGGCTGGCGGCCCCGCGCGCGCGTGGGTGTCGGTTGGATCGGCTAGCACCTTACCGCACGCCGCGCACCCGCGCGCGGCACGCTGCCGATTTTTATCTTATGACGCGAGCATAAATTTTATTTTTGATCGGGCGCGCGAATGTGCCTTGCCACGCCCGCGCGGGCCGCCTCCTTGCAGCATGAAAGATTGTGGACGATCGGCGCCGGACGCCCGCCCGAGGCCCGATCTGGTGCGTTTTGGCACCGCTTTTGTGCTCGAAATGATTCATGTCTGGACATAGCAAAAAGCTTTGCAAGACAAACTAAAACGATAATTCTCAAATGTTATCGGCTTCGCTAAATTTTGGCTCACATCAACGGCTCACCGATGAAAACGCGCTTGCCGGACTGCTGCGAAACAGGGGTTTCGCGGCTGAACGAGCAGGTTTTCATCGGGTGGCCGCGGCGCCGGGCGAAGCCCGCCACGCATTCGCAATTGGTTCGGATTTCGAAATATGAACGGATTCGGGGCGGGCGCGATTCGCCCGGGCGCCTGCTGATGCTTGACGAGGGGCGCTGGCTGGCCCCAACCGGTTCAGCGCGGCCCGCCGCGCACGCAAGGAGACATCATCGTGACCACCCCGGAGCGCACCGCGTCCCCGTTGATTGAAAAGCATACGATCGGCTATGTGCCGCCCGAGGATCGCCACGGCAAGGTGCGCGACCTGTTTACGTTGTGGTTCGGCGGCAATATCGCGCCGCTGCCGATCGTGACCGGCGCGCTCGGCGTGCAGGTGTTCCACCTGAACCTGGTGTGGGGCATCATCGCGATCATCGTCGGCCAGGCGGTCGGCGGCGTGCTGATGGCGCTGCACTCGGCACAAGGCCCGCAAATGGGCATCCCGCAGATGATCCAGAGCCGCGCGCAGTTCGGCTCGCTCGGCGCGCTGCTCGTCACGCTGATCGCCGGCGTGATGTACGTGGCGTTCTTCGCCTCGAACATCGTGCTGGCCGGCAAATCGCTGCACGGCATCACCTCGGCCGTGCCGGTGCCGGTGGGCATCGTGATCGGCGCGGTGGGCTCGGGCCTGATCGGCATCATCGGCTACCGCTTCATCCACATCCTGAACCGCATCGGCACCTGGGTGCTCGGCATCGGCATCGTGGTGGGCTTCGGCTACATCTTCACGCACGTGCAAACGGCCGATTTCCTGACGCGCGGCGGCTTCAGCTTCGCCGGCTGGCTCGCCACGGTGTCGCTGTCGGCGCTCTGGCAGATCGCGTTCGCTCCGTATGTATCGGACTACTCGCGTTACCTGCCGGCCAACGTCAAGGTGTCCTCGACGTTCTGGGCCACGTACCTCGGTTGCGCGATCGGCTCGACGCTGGCGTTCGCGTTCGGTGCGGTGGCCGTGCTGGCCGTCGCGCCCGGCGCCGACACCATGGACGCCGTCAAGCAGGCCACCGGCCCGTTCGGCCCGCTGATGCTGGTGCTGTTCCTGCTGAGCGTGATCAGCCACAACGCGCTGAACCTGTACGGCGCGGTGCTGTCGACCATCACCTCGATCCAGACCTTCGTGTGGCGCTGGATCCCCACGGCCCGCGCCCGTGCCGTGTTCTCGATCGTGATCCTGGTGGCGTCGTGCTACGGCGCGATCGGCGTGTCGACCAACTTCATCGGCCACCTGGTGGATCTGGTGCTGGCGCTGCTGGTGGTGCTGGTGCCGTGGACGGCGATCAACCTGATCGACTTCTACGTGATTCACAAGGGCGACTACGACATCGAGTCGATCTTCCGCGTGGACGGCGGCATCTACGGCCGGTTCAACCCGCAGGCGCTGATCGCCTACGCGGTGGGCATCGCGGTGCAGATCCCGTTCATGAACACGCCGATGTATGCCGGCCCGGTGCCGGGTTACCTCGACGGCGCCGATCTGTCGTGGATCGTCGGGCTGGTGCTGACCTCGCCGCTGTACTACTGGCTGGCGACGCGCGATACGGCGTATCGCCGCCGCCAGGAAAGCGCCCGCGCCGCCATCGTGCGCTGAAGCGAACCGATGCAATGAAAAAAACCGCGCCTCGTGCGCGGTTTTTTCATGGGCATTCAGGATGCCTCGATTTTTCTGATCAGCGTATGCGCGGCCTTCAGCGGCTTGTCGTCGGCGTCGCGCAGGATCTGCTTGCGGACCGCGCGGCCGCTCTTGCGCTCGACCATCACCGAGTGCTTCTCGCCGCGTGCGAACAGGTTCGCCTCGCCCCACTGACGCAGCATCACGATCACCGGGAACAGCCCCTCGCCGCGGCTCGTCAGCACGTACTCCTGATAGGCGGTGCCGTCCGACGCCGGCACGATCTCGAAGATGCCCGCGTCCACCAGCATCTTCAGGCGCGCCGACAGGATGTTGCTGGCGACGCCCAGGCTGTCGCGGAAATCGCCGAAGCGGCTCACGCCGTCGAACGCATCGCGCACGATCAGCAACGCCCACCGGTCGCCGACGATATCGGTCGCCCGCGCCACCGGGCACGGCGAATCCGCCAGGCGCTTCTGCTTGACCATCTCCACCTCCTCGACACCCGTGCGCCGCTCGGTCGCCGCGCACAACGCGTTGCATTTTAAAACAGACTTCCCTACACTCAATCCAGTTTCAATTTGCAATCAGATTGCTGCGAGGGGGAACCGATGGCTTCACTCGATGGTGCGGCACGAACCGGCTCGCGAGACGGCGCGGCAACGGCTGCGAGCCGCTTGCCTGCCGGCGTGGTGGCCCTGATGGCGGTGTGCTGCGCGGCCAGCGTGGCGAACGTCTACTACGCGCAACCGCTGCTCGACTCGATTGCGCACGATTTCGGCATCTCGCACGCCGACGTGGGCGGCGTGATCACCGCCACGCAGCTCGGCTGCGCGCTGGCGCTGCTGTTCGTCGTGCCGCTCGGCGATTTGCTGAACCGGCGGCGGCTGATCGCCGTGCAACTGGCGCTGCTGATCGCGGCCTGCGCGGGCGTGGCGGCCGCGGCGTCGCCGCTGGCGCTGCTCGCGGGCATGGTTGGCGTGGGGCTGCTCGGCACGGCGATGACGCAGGGGCTGATTGCGTATGCGGCCACGCTGGCGGGCGACGGCGAACGCGGCCGCGTGGTGGGGGCGGCGCAGGGCGGGGTGGTGATCGGGCTGCTGATGGCGCGTTCGCTGGCCGGGCTCGTGACCGACATCGCAGGCTGGCGCGCGGTGTATTGCGTGTCGGGCCTGTTCGCGATCGCGATGCTGATCGTGCTGTGGCGATGGCTGCCGGCGCCGCCGGCATCGCGCGTGAAGCTCGGTTACGGCGCGTTGCTGCGTTCGATGGCGTCGCTGCTGCTGCACGAGCGCGTGCTGCAGGTGCGTGGCACGTTGGGGCTGCTGATGTTCGCGTCGTTCAGCGTGTTCTGGAGCGCGCTGGTGTTGCCGCTCGGCGCGCCGCCGTTCTCGATGTCGCACACGGCCATCGGCGCGTTCGGGTTGGTGGGCGCGCTCGGTGCGTTGGCCGCCGCGCGCGCCGGCCGCCTGACCGATCGCGGGCTGGGGCAGGCAACCACCGGCGTGGCCTTGCTGCTGTTGCTCGCCGCCTGGCTGCCGATTGCATGCATGACCGCGTCGATCTGGTTGCTGATCGTGGGCATCGTGCTGCTCGACATCGGCGGGCAGGCGATCCACGTCGTCAATCAAGGCCTGATTTTCAGCACGCGGCCGGAGGCGCATGCGCGGCTGGTGGGTTGCTACATGCTGTTCTATTCGGTGGGCAGCGGGCTGGGCGCGATTGCATCGACGGCGGCCTATGCGCACGCGGGATGGCCGGGCGTGTGCGGGCTGGGCGCGGCGATCAGCCTGGCGGCGCTGGCGTTCTGGGCGGCCACGCGACGTCTGATGCCGCGCGGCGCCTGATCGGTCGGCACCGATTCCTCTCTCACGTCATTGCCTTTTCATCGGACAACTCAATGAAACTCCGCGACATCCTGCTCGCCGTGTTCGTCACGGCCATCTGGGGCCTGAATTTCTCGGTCATCAAGCTCGGGCTGCAATCGGTCGACCCGTTCATTCTCGCGGGCATCCGCTTCACGCTGAGCGCGTTTCCGGCCGTGCTGCTGATTCGCCGGCCGCAGGTGGCATTCCGTTATCTGGCCGCCTACGGCCTGATCTTCGGCATCGGCTTGTGGGGCATCGTCAACCTCGGGATTCAGGCCGGCCTGTCGGCGGGGATCGCCTCGCTGGTGCTGCAATTCAGCGCGTTCTTCACGATCCTGCTCGGCGCGGCGGTATTCAAGGAGCGCGTGTCGCGCTATCAGGCCGCCGGCATCGCCATCGCGCTGCTGGGGCTGGCCTGCATCATCACCATCACCGACGGCACCGCGAAGCCGCTCGGCGTGGCGCTCGTGATCGCCGGCGCGATCGCCTGGAGCACGGCGAACGTCGTCATCAAGCAATCCGGCACGAAGGACGTGTTCGCGTTTCTCGTCTGGTCGAGCCTGTTCGCGCCGATCCCGCTGTTCGCGATCGCCTGGCTGCAACACGGCGCGGCCGGTTACGCGGCAACCTTCTCGCACATCGACGGCAAGGCCGTCTTCTCGATCCTGTTCCAGGCTTATCCCACCACGCTGTTCGGCTACTGGATCTGGAACGTGCTGCTGAAGAAGTATCCGGTGTCGACGGTGGCGCCGCTGTCGCTGCTGGTGCCGATCTTCGGCATGCTTGGCTCGGTGGCGATCTTCGGCGAGCAGGTGGGGCTGCCGAAGGTGCTGGCCACGCTGTTCATCGTGCTGGGGTTGGCGGTGGGCTTGTACGGAAAACGGATCGGCGCGCGGCTGGCGGGGCGCGCGAGCGCGTGAGCCAGGGCAGCGGCGTTTGACCGTCGATAAAAAAGGCGCGTGCCTTCGAAGCACGCGCCTTTTTCGCGTCCCGACGCCGGGCGTCAGGCGTTCCCGGCCCCCGCCGCCGAGCGCTTGTCGAACAGATAATGCGCGACGCCCCATTCCTTGCCGTGGCGATAGCCGAACAGCCCCGCCACCGCCATGTAGAACATGCGCCAGCGCTGGAACACGATCGGCGCGTTGTCCTCGCCGAACGTCTCGCGCAGCATCGGCAGGATCTGCTCGTGCGCCGCGTCGAGCGACGCGAGCCAGTGGTTCGCGGTGCGCTGGTAGTGCGTGCCGTCGAGCCACCATTGCTTCTCCACGCGCAGATGATCCTGGAAGCGCAGCAGCAAGTCCGCCGACGGCATCGTGCCGCCGCCGAAGAAATGGCGCGACATCCAATCGTTGCCGTCCTGCGCCGTGAAGTGATACGCCACCAGCCGGTGCGCGAACAGATGCACGAACAGCTTGCCGTCGTCGCTCATCCAGCGCGAGAGCTTGGCGAGCAGCGCGCGGTAGTTCTTCATGTGCTCGAAGTTCTCGATCGACAGCACGCGATCGAAGTGGGCGTCGCCCGGCGCGAACTCATAGGTGGCGATGTCGCCGGTCACGATCGTCAGGTTGGTCAGGCCGCGCGCCTTGGCGCGTTGCTCGACGAATTCGCGCTGCCGCTGCGAGACGGTCAGGCCGACGATCTGCGATTGCCGGTAGCGCTCGGCCAGCCACAGCGATTGCGCGCCCCAGCCGCAGCCGAGATCGAGCACGCGCTGGCCGTCGGCCAGCTCCGCGCGCTCGGCGTAGAGCGCCAGCATGGCGTCCTCGGCGTGCGCGAGCGTGTCCTCGCCCTGCGGGAAATAGCAGCACGACTGCTTCACGCGCGGCCCCAGATGCGCCTCGAAGAACGCGGCCGGCATGTCGTGCAGCTCGCGGCTCGTGGTTTGCGAATCGGTGGCGATCGGGCTGCGGTTCAGGTCGTCGACGAACGCGTTGAGCGCGTCGATGCGGGCCACGTCGTCGTCGACGTGCTCGGCGCGCAGCTTCTGCCACAGCAGCGCGCTGATGCCGCCCCGAATCACCGAGTCGGATACACGGCCGCGCTCGCAATAGCGGATCAGCCAGCCGTCCTGGTCAATTACGGACTTCGAATCGAGTGTGGTCGCGGTCATGATCGGGGGCTCCGTGAGTGGGGATCGTTATGGTCGGCCGCGCGGGGCGGCCTCGGGAGAAGCGCGGGCGCCGCATGATGCGACGCACCGGATGGCTGGCCCCGATTCGGCGAGGCCGGGCGCGCGCGCCGGGCGGAACACCGGAACGCGCGGCGGAAAGGAGGGGCGGCAAGCGCAGATGCAGCATCGCGCGCGAAGCCGGCTGCGCAAGGCGCGCGGCAATCGTCAGGAGAACTTGGGTTGCGGCGCACCAGCGCGGCGGGCGCGCTCGACAGCGGCGGTTGCGGTGCGGCGGGAGAGCGGTCGCGCGCGGCCGTGCCGGGCGCAGGCGTCGAGCCTGCCGCGCGATTCGCGTGATCGGAAGTGAATACGCTACGCATCGCCTCTCCCGGCGGATGAATGCTTCCATTTTCATTAACTGGCGCGGCAGGTCAATACGGGGGAACGCCCACCCGCAAACGGCAGGATTCGGGGCCGGAATTGACCGGATCGAAACGGTGCAACCCGCCGGAAAACGGGGCTGGACCGTGTTCCGGCGGCCCGTTGCACTGTTGCGGCGCTGATCCGAAACGCAACACCTGTGGTGATCGTCAACAGCGCGGGCACCCGGCCGATTTCGCGAAACCCTTGCCCCGCAAGGCTTTTCGCAATTGGTACGGTTCCTGCGAAAAGGGATGCGGGTACACCGATGCCCCCACAAAACCTTGGAGACGACATGAGCTACCTCAGCATCGCAGATCGCACCGACAGCTTCTTCATCCCCTGCGTCACCCTGATCGGCCCCGGCTGCGCCCGGGAAACCGGCACGCGCGCCCAATCGCTGGGCGCGAAGAAAGCGCTGATCGTGACGGATGCCGGCCTGCACAAGATGGGGCTGTCCGAGCAGATCGCGGGCTACATCCGCGAAGCCGGCCTGCAGGCCGTGATCTTCGCCGGCGCCGAGCCGAACCCCACCGATGTGAACGTCCACGACGGCGTGAAGCTGTACCAGCAGGAAGGCTGCGATTTCATCGTGTCGCTGGGCGGCGGCTCCTCGCACGACTGCGCGAAGGGCATCGGCCTGGTTACCGCGGGCGGCGGGCATATCCGCGATTACGAAGGCGTCGACAAATCGACGGTGCCGATGACCCCGCTCATCTCGATCAACACCACGGCCGGCACCGCCGCGGAAATGACGCGCTTCTGCATCATCACGAACTCCAGCAACCACGTGAAGATGGCGATCGTCGACTGGCGCTGCACGCCGCTGATCGCGATCGACGATCCGCGCCTGATGGTGGCGATGCCGCCGGCGCTGACCGCCGCCACCGGCATGGACGCGCTGACGCACGCCGTCGAGGCGTTCGTCTCGACCGCCGCCACGCCGATCACCGACGCGTGCGCCGAGAAGGCCATCGCGCTGATCGGCGAATGGCTGCCGAAGGCCGTGGCGAACGGCGAATCGATGGAAGCGCGCGCCGCCATGTGCTACGCGCAGTACCTGGCCGGCATGGCATTCAACAACGCGTCGCTCGGCTACGTGCACGCGATGGCCCACCAGCTCGGCGGCTTCTACAACCTGCCGCACGGCGTGTGCAACGCGATCCTGCTGCCGCACGTATCCGAGTTCAACCTGATCGCCGCGCCGGAGCGCTTCGCGCAGATCGCCGCGCTGCTCGGCGTGAACACGGCCGGTTTGTCCACCACCGACGCGGCCGCCTCGGCCGTGACGGCGATCCGCCGCCTGTCGGCCTCGGTCGGCATTCCGGCTGGCCTCGCCGGCCTCGGCGTGAAAGCAGAGGATCACGAAGTGATGGGCGTCAATGCGCAGAAGGACGCCTGCATGCTGACCAACCCGCGCAAGGCCACGCTGGCTCAGGTCATCGCGATTTTCGAAGCGGCCATGTAACGCGCGCGGCCCCTCGCCGGCGCGGCCGCGAGGGGCGCTTGCCTCCGGCAGCGGCCCGTGCCGCGCACGGGCCGCCCGAACTTCATGCAGAACAGGAATGCACCATGAACCCGTTTGACCTCAAGAGCCACGGCATCGACATCGAGTATCCGTATCGCACGCGTTACGAGAACTACATCGGCGGCAAGTGGGTCGCGCCGCTCGGCGGCGACTATTTCGACAACGTCTCGCCGATCAACGGCAAGACGTTCTGCAGCGTGCCGCGCTCGACCGGCGCCGACATCGAGCTGGCCATCGATGCCGCGCACGCCGCGCGCCGCAAGTGGGGCAAGACGTCCGCCGCCGAGCGCGCCAACCTGCTGCTGGCCGCCGCGGATCGCATGGAGAAGAACCTGCGCCTGCTGGCCGTGGCCGAAACCATCGACAACGGCAAGCCGCTGCGCGAAACCATGGTGGCCGACCTGCCGCTCGCGGTCGACCATTTCCGCTATTTCGCGGGCTGCATCCGCGCGCAGGAAGGCGGCATCTCCGAGATCGACGACAACACCGTCGCCTATCACTTCCACGAGCCGCTCGGCGTGGTCGGCCAGATCATTCCGTGGAATTTCCCGCTGCTGATGGCCGCGTGGAAGCTCGCACCCGCGCTGGCCGCCGGCTGCTGCGTGGTGATGAAACCGGCCGAGCAGACGCCCGCCTCGATCCTCGTGCTGATGGAACTGATCGGCGACCTGTTCCCGCCGGGCACCATCAACGTCGTGAGCGGTTTCGGCAAGGAAGCGGGCGAGGCGCTCGCCACCAGCACGCGCATCGCCAAG
Organism: Burkholderia sp. Ac-20379; assembly: GCF_017104645.1. Classification (GTDB taxonomy): domain Bacteria; phylum Pseudomonadota; class Gammaproteobacteria; order Burkholderiales; family Burkholderiaceae; genus Burkholderia. Next base: position 5,944 of record NZ_JAAGPF010000029.1, on the reverse strand, counting down.
ATCGCGTTCACCGGCTCGACGCCGGTTGGCAAGCGGATCCTGCACGCCGCGGCCGAGAACCTGATTCCGTCGACGGTGGAACTGGGCGGCAAGAGCCCGAACGTGTTCTTCGCCGACGTGCTCGATCAGGACGACGCGTTCCTCGACAAGGCGCTCGAAGGCCTCGCGATGTTCGCGCTGAACCAGGGCGAGATTTGCACCTGCCCGTCGCGCGTGCTGATTCAGGAATCGATCTACGAGCGCTTCATCGAGAAGGCCGTGGCGCGCGTGGAGCGCATCAAGAGCGGCAACCCGCTCGACCTCGAAACGATGATCGGCGCGCAGGCTTCACAGCAGCAGCTCGACAAGATCCTGTCGTACATCGACATCGGCCGCGAGGAGGGCGCGCAGTGTTTGACGGGCGGCAGCCGTGCAAGCCAGGCCGATGCGAGCCTCGGCAACGGCTTCTACGTGAAGCCGACGATGCTGTTCGGCAACAACAAGATGCGCGTGTTCCAGGAGGAGATTTTCGGGCCGGTGGCGTCGGTGATGACGTTCAAGAACGAGCAGGAAGCCATCGAGATCGCCAACGACACGTATTACGGGCTCGGCGCCGGCGTGTGGACGCGCGACGGCACGCGTGCCTACCGCATGGGCCGCGAGATCGAGGCCGGGCGCGTGTGGACCAATTGCTATCACCTGTATCCGGCCCATGCGGCGTTCGGCGGGTACAAGCAATCGGGCATCGGGCGCGAGACGCACAAGATGGCGCTGTCGAATTATCAGCAGACGAAGTGTCTGCTGGTCAATTACCAGCCCGATGCGTTGGGGTTCTTTTGACGGGCGGTGATCCCGTTCGTTGAGAGGCGGCGCAGGTTGTAGGGCTGTGCCGGTGATGACGGCCTGTCCGGTTATGTGCCGGCAGGCCGTTGTTGCTTCACCGAGTGCTTCCAGATATGTCTTCCAGCGTCACGTATCGATCTTCGCCTTCCCCAGTCACGACGAGGCTCAAAAAGACGGATGCCTCGTCGCCGACGGCGAGCGTGCAATCGATCGACGCGATCAAGCCAGTGTCGTTTGGCTTGAAATAGGCAAGCGCAATCGACGGGCTGCCTGCTGCGAATTCGTCGGAACCTGAAGCCACGGCCGTGTTGAAATCGGCTTCGATCGCTGCCGAAGGCGCTCGGCCGAATGCAAGCGCATAGCCGAAACGATCGGCCAAGCCCGTGAAATCGCGCCGTACAAGCATTGCGCACGCTTCCTCTCCGAGCCCGGAAAGATGGGCGTCATTCATGTATTCTGAAAGCAACTTCACGAAATGGCTCCGCTGCGCCCCGCGCCTTACTGCCCAACCTTCCGCCCCGCCATATACGCAAGATAATCGACGATCAGATCGATTTCCCGATCGCTCAATTGATCCTGCGAGAACGCGGGCATGGTTCTGCCGGGCCAGTCTCGCACCGATGCCGGGTTGCGGATGTAGCGATGCAATGCGGCGGGCTGGAAGTACTCGACCGGATTCATCGGCACGTTGAGATCGGGGCCGGTGTCCGCGCTGCCCGCGTGGTTGAGCCGATGGCAGGCGAGACACTGCGTGATGAACAGGCTCTGGCCCGCGCGGATCGGATCGGTTGCCGGCAGCGCCGGATCGACGGCGAGCGCCGGCCAGCGGGCGGAGGGCGACGGTTGCGTGGCAAGTTGCGCGATCTGGTAAGGCCATTGCTCGCTGCGCACGGATGCGGCGCCTTGGCCGATCCATACCAGGTAGAACGGGCCCGCGCTGACGGGCTTGCCTCGCAGCTTGGGCCACGGGTGCGCCGGATCCTCCACGGCGAGCCATGCGACAGCGAGTGCCGGATTGCGGTTGCGTATGAGATCCATCGGCAGTTGCGCGGCAAAGCCGTCGGTCGCGCGTGCTTCGAGCACGCTGTCCGCCGGCAATGCCGTGGCGTCGAGCAGGTCGGCAAGGGGGACGGCGCGGTAGGTTGCCGGCGCACCGTAGGCGACGTCTTGCGGGACGTGAATTTCGGCCGCGTCCGGCCGTGCCAGCAACTGCGTCTGGCTGAACGTTTGGGTCTTGCCGGCGATCGTCAGTTTGATCGAAGGGGTTGCGGCCACGCAATGCCCGATGGCGCCGAGTGTCAGCAGCAAGATCGCAAACAAGGCACGTATCGACATGGGTTCTCCAGGGAGGGTGGTTGCCGATGCATTCGGCGCCGTGAGCGGATTATGTCAGCGGCGCCGAGTCGTCGATGTTGCGAAGCGCTCAGCCTCGGGCTTCGTCGAGAATCCAGGTCGCAAATGCCTGCAGCGGCCCCGCACTCAATTCGATCGGCTCGGGCAGCACGAGGCTGAATCGTTTCGCGCTTCTTCGACCCACCGGCCAGGGCGCAACCAAGCGGCCTTGTTCAAGCTCCGCCTCGATATAAAGATGCGGCACCAACGCCACGCCCAAGCCGGCCAGCGCCGCCTCGATCAGCATGGAATGAAGATCGTAACGCGCGCCGACGGCGGAGTTGGTCAGTTCGATGCCGGCCTCCTGCGCATACAACTGCCACGCGTCCGGATTTTGCCGCCGGTGCAGGCGTGGCAGCGCATCCAACGACGCGTTGGCGCCGGCGCGCTCGAGCAACGCCGGGCTGCAGACGGGCACCAGCAACTCCTCGAGCAGGTGATGCACATGCATGCCCGCCCAGGCGGGGTGCTCGAAGTGAATCGCCGCGTCAAAGCCGCTACCGGCAAGAAGAAAGGGGGCCATCCGTTCCGCGATATGCACGGTGATATTCGGATGCATGTCCTGAAAGCGCTTCAGCCGAGGGATCAGCCAACGCGTGGCGAAGGTCGGAATGGCGGCGATATCGACGCTCGCGCCCTCGATGGGCTGCCCCATCAAGTACAGGCTGTCGCGTTCCAGCCTGTCGAGGCTCTCGCGCACCTGCACGGCGTATCGCGCGCCGTTCGGTGCAAGCCGCACGCGATTCCCCACGCGCTCGAACAGCGCAACACCCAGGAACGCTTCCAGGCGAGCGATCTGGCGGCTGATGGCGCCTTCGGTGAGCGCCAGCTCCTCGGCGGCGCGGGCGAAGCTTCCGTGTCGCGCTGCCGCCTCGAAGGCCAGGAGCGCGGTGTTGCTTGGGATCTTGCGTCGCATTGGAATTGGGGCAAGGTGGTGAATGAACGTCAGCTTGATCAAAAGTCACTGAAGGCTGACTTTATTTCGATTTTCAGGTGGAAATCACCGGGCTAGCATGACTTTACCGCAATGAACGTGACGTTTGCCGCGTGATGCGCATTCGTCGCCAAGGACAATCCGATGATCTACACCGTGGAATGCAGCTTCGCCGATCCCGTCAGCGAGGCCGAATGGAACACCTTCTACAGCCTCGAAAAACTGCCCGCCCTGATCTCCGTGGCCGGCTTTCAGACGTCGCAGCGCTTCAAGGCGATCGGCGGCGATTGCCCTGTCTACCTGGCCGTCCATACGATCGACAGTCTCGACGTTCTGACGGGGGACGAATATCGCCACAAGGGCGGCGGTAATTTCGCGAAGTGGCAGCAGCACATCACCGACTGGCATCGAAATCTCTACAGCGATATCGGCGTGGCACCCGCGGTTGGCGCCGACGAACTGCTCGCCCTGTGCGCACACGGTCCCGATCCGCTGATTCGAATGGGCCTCGTCCCGTCGGCCATGCAAGCCATTGCACTGGAAAAGTTTCCGGAACGTCGCTGGCTCGCGAAACTGCGTCTGAACGACGCCCATCGTGTCGAGGGCCTCGAGGGCGTGTTCCTTTACGCGCCGATGACGGAACAACTGACCGCGGCTCGAACGGCTTCCGCCGAGCAGGCGAGGTAGTCAGCCATGCCGAACGTCACGTTCTATGTTCACGCGGGGCGAATGCCATCCGACGAACATCTTGCCGAGCTGTCCGGCGAATGTGTCGAACTCTGCACCGGCCTCCTCGGCGCACGGCTCGAAAACGTTCACGTCGTGTATGTGGACGTTAGGCATGGATACGGGCACCCCATTTTTGTGGAAATCCAATATCGCCTCGAAACGTTTCGGACGCCGGAAGTCATGAACCCGTTCATGGACGCGCTCGAGAACGCCATCGTGCGCCACACCGGCCTCACGGCGCGCATCCGTTGTTTCGGCCATGCCGCGTCGAACGTTTATGCCCGACATTGATCGGGCTGGAGAAGCATCGTGTCTACCCTCATGTTCCCGAGCCAGCAGGTTGGCGACTTCACGGTCACCGCCATCAGCGATGGTTATCTGACGCTCAACCTCGACTTCCTTTCGAATATCGACACCGCGGAAGCCGCCAGGATGCAGGGCGACGCAGGGCAGCATGCGCCGGCTGCCGTGCATATCAACTGCTACGTGGTGCGCGGAGCGGGCCGCACCGTATTGATCGACAGTGGCGCGGGCGGGATCAAGCAATGGGGCGGTCGCCTGAAGCCCAATTTGCTGCTTGCCGGCATCGAGCCGTCCACGATCGACACCGTGCTGCTCACGCACGCCCATCCCGATCACATCGGCGGGCTGCTGGATACGGCTGGCGAGACGGCCTTTCCGGGCGCGCAGCTTGTCGTTCACGAGCGTGAACTGACGTTCTGGCAGGACGACGCCAACCTGGCGCGAGCCAGCGAACGCGCGCGCGGCAACTTCCTCGTCGCGCGCCGCGTGTTCGACGGCTATCGCGACACGCTCCGTACGTTCGACGATGGCGACGTGCTGCCCGGTATCCGGGCGATGTCGTTACCGGGGCACACCGCCGGGCATACCGGCTTTCTCGTCGATTCGGGCGGTGCCGGCCTGCTGGTTTGGGGCGACGTGGTGCACTTTCCTCACATCCAGATCGCGCGGCCGGATGTATCGATCGCGCTGGATCAGGACACGGCCCTGGCGGCGGCCACACGATCCCGGCTATTGGACCAGGTCAGTGCCGAGCGGCTTCTGATCGCCGGCATGCATCTGGGCGAAGCCGGTTTCGCGCGGATAACGCGAACGAGAGGGACATACGGACTGCTTTACGAGGCCGACGCGTGAGGCTTGCCGGCCGCTGATGGCGAGGCAGTTCGGCCGGCGTCGATCGACGCGTTCATGCGCCGCCAACGCACCTCCCACCCCCAAATTGGCACAAACCTTGCATCCAAACCCGCCAACACCCCGGCCCACGACCGGGCCGCTCTGGAGGAGACGATGCAAGACAGGTTCGACCCCGCCGCCCTGCGCGAGGCAGGGCAATCCGGCAACTGGCCGGTCACGGCGATCCGCAAGGCGCACGAGCGTTCCGAGCTGTTCGGGCTGAACGCGTCGTTGCAGCCGGACTACGACATCCTGTCCGACTCGGCGCTCGCGCTCAAGCGCGAGCAGAACCGCATCCTGTGTGCGCACGCGATGCCCGTGATGGAAACGCTGCACGACCAGATCGCCAACACCCACAGCATGATCGTGCTGACGAATGCGGACGGCCTGATCCTGCATTCGGTCGGCGACGACGATTTCCTGCGGCGCGCCGAGCGCGTCGCGCTGATGCCCGGCGCGAACTGGGCGGAGAACCGGCAGGGCACCAACGGCATCGGCACGGCGCTGGCCGAGCGCTGCGCGGTGGTGGTGCACGGCGAGCAGCATTACCTGTCGGCGAACCGGTTCCTCACGTGCTCGAGCGTGCCGATCCTCGATCCCTACGGCGAGATGGCCGGCGTGCTCGACGTGACGGGCGACCACCGCAGCTATCACCAGCACACCATGGCGCTGGCGAAGATGTCGGTGCAGATGATCGAGAACTACCTGTTCGCCACCACGTTCCAGGACATGCTGCAGGTGTCGTTCCACGGCCGCCCCGAATTCCTCGGCACGCTGATGGAGGGCATCGTCGCGTTCACGGAGGACGGGCGGATCGTGTCGGCGAACCGCAGCGCGCAGTTCCAGCTCGGTATGCAACTGCCGGCGCTGCGA
>NZ_JAAGPF010000323.1 GCF_017104645.1 Burkholderia sp. Ac-20379 | reverse complement strand
TAATCGTAAACTAGTGCTACATTCAGAGTATGCTGGGTAGGCAAGTCGATGAGGACACTAGTGCGATGTCTTAACAAGTCTAGTCACTAGATCATGTAGTAGGCGCATTCTTCCAGTCATCTTGATCCAGTTTACTGACTGGAAGCAAGATTACTACAGTTGAGATTAGAAGATCAGTTTGTACTAATTATAATGAAGAGCATATAATCCAGATCTCTTTTTTTTTTTTTTTTA
>NZ_JAAGPF010000322.1 GCF_017104645.1 Burkholderia sp. Ac-20379 | reverse complement strand
GGCGACGATCTCGACCGAACCGTCGTCGAGCGTGCGGTTCGACAGCACGACGGCATCGCCGCCAAGCGCCTCGCGCACCAGACGCAGTGCGTCGCGGCTCGTTGCGCCGGTGAATTTGCGGATGTTCAAGCGTTACCCCCGATGACGTTCGTGACTTTGATCGTGCGTGTTTCCGGCACTTCGGCGTAGGACAGCACTTTCAGTTGCGGCAGGCTGCGGCGCAGGAAACGCGCGAGCATCGCGCGCAGCGCGTGCTGCACCAGCAGCACGGGCGGCAGCCCCATGTTCTGCTGCCGCAGCATCGCTTCCTGCGTGCCGATCAGCAGCGTCTGCGCGAGACCCGGTTCGAGACCGGGGTTCGCGCCGGTGGCGAGCGCTTGCGACAGCACCCGCTCGAGATTCGCGTCGATACCCATCACCTGCATTTCGCCCGTACCCGGATACCACTGCTGCGTGATCGCGCGTCCCAGCGCGAGCCGCACCACGGCGGTCAGTTCGTACGGATCGGTGATGCGGCCGGCCTGCTCCGACACGGCCTCGATGATGGTGCGCATGTCGCGGATCGGCACGCCTTCCTCGAGCAGGTTCTGCAGCACGCGCTGCAGCGTCGTGAGCGACACCGTCTTCGGCACCAGATCCTCGATCAGCGACGGCGCGTCGCGGCCGGTGCGCTCCAGCAGCGCCTGTACTTCCTGGCGGCCAAGCAGTTCGGCGGCGTGCTGCACCACCAGGTGATTCAGGTGGGTGGCGATCACGGTGCTGGCGTCCACCACGGTGTAGCCGTACACCTGCGCCTGTTCGCGCTGCGAGATGTCGATCCACACCGCCGGCAGGCCGAACGCCGGGTCGCGCGTCTGCGCGCCGGGCAGCGCGGCCGTGACCTGGCCCGGGTTGATCGCCAGCCACTGGCCCGGAAACGCTTCGCCGGTGCCCACCTCGACGCCCTTCAGCGCGATGCGGTAACCGTTCGGGCGCAGCTCCAGGTTGTCGCGGATATGGATCACCGGCGGCAGGAAGCCGATTTCCTGCGCGAACTTCTTGCGGATGCTCTTGATGCGCTTGAGCAGTTCGCCGTCGCCGCTGTTGTCGACCAGCGAGATAAGCCGGTAGCCCACTTCGAGGCCCAGCGGATCGATCAGCGTGACGTCTTCCCAGGTCGCTTCGTGGCTGTCGGCCGGCAGCGCGGCCGGCGGCGCGATTTCGGTCAGGTCGCCCGAGGCGCGCTTGGCGGCCTCGCGGCGGCGCATCGTGCGCGCCAGCCACACCAGCCCGCCGCCCAGCAGCAGGAAGGCGAAGTGCGGCATGTTCGGGATCAGGCCCATCACCAGGATGATGGTGCCGGTGATCGTCAGCACGCGCGGGTTGGTGAACAACTGGCCGGTGATCTGGGTGCCGATGTCCTCGTTGGTCGCCACGCGCGAGACGATCACGCCGGCCGCGGTCGAAATCACCAGCGAGGGGATCTGCGCGACCAGGCCGTCGCCGATCGTCAGCAGCGTGTAGTTCTTGCCCGCCGCGGCGAAGCTCATGTCGTGCTGGACGATACCGACGATCAGCCCGCCGAGCACGTTGATCACCATGATGATCAGGCCGGCGATCGCGTCGCCGCGCACGAACTTCGAGGCACCGTCCATCGAGCCGTAGAACTCGGCTTCCTGGGCGACCTCGACACGGCGCTTGCGGGCCTGCTCCTCGTTGATGAGGCCGGCGTTCAGGTCGGCGTCGATCGCCATCTGCTTGCCGGGCATCGCGTCGAGCGTGAAGCGCGCCGACACTTCGGCGATCCGCCCCGCGCCCTTGGTGATCACCATGAAGTTGATGACCATCAGGATCACGAACACCACGATGCCGACCGCGAAGTTGCCGCCCACCAGGAAGTGGCCGAACGCCTCGATCACCTGGCCGGCCGCGTCGGGGCCGGTGTGGCCTTCGAGCAGCACCACGCGCGTGGAGGCCACGTTCAGCGACAGGCGCAGCAGCGTCGAGAACAGCAGCACGCTCGGGAACGCCGCGAAATCGAGCGGCTTCATGGTGTACATGCTGACCAGCAGCACCATCACCGACAGCGCGATGTTGAACGTGAACAGCAGATCCAGCAGGAACGGCGGCAACGGGAGAATCATCATCCCGAGGATCATCACGATCAGCACGGGACCGGACAGCGCGCGCAGGTTCGCCGCGTCGAAGCGGCCGGCGCGCTTGGCGCCCGGGAGCGTGGTGGGCGTGCTCATGCGGCGCCTCCGGTGCGGCGGCCGAGCGCTTCGTCGGCTTCCTCGGCTTCGTCCTCGCCGGAAATCCCGCTGCCCTTGTCGAGCTCGGCCGGCACGTCGAGGCCGGTCGGTTCGGCCGGGAACGCGCCGCCTTCGCTGCGGAACCGCTTGAGCTGATAGACCCACGCCAGCACTTCGGCCACGGCGCCGTACAGCGGGCCGGGGATCTCGCGTTCGAGATCGACGTTGTGATACAGCGCACGCGCGAGCGGCGGCGCTTCGAGAATCGGCACGCGATGGTCCTCGGCAAGTTCGCGGATGCGGGCGGCCACCAGGTTCACGCCCTTGGCGACCACCTTCGGCGCGCGCATTTCGCCGTCGGTGTAGCGCAGCGCGACCGCGAAGTGGGTCGGGTTGGTGACGACCACGTCGGCCTTCGGCACGTTGGCCATCATGCGGCGGCGCGCCATCGCGCGCTGCTGCTGGCGGATCCGGCCCTTCACGTGCGGATCGCCTTCGTTTTCGCGATGCTCGCGCTTCACTTCTTCCTTCGTCATGCGCAGCTTCTTGTTGTGCTGCCACATCTGATACGGCACGTCGAGGCCGGCCACCACCAGCATGCCGGCCACGGTCACGCCGCAGCACACGGCGATCAGGTGCATCGCGTCGGCCATCGCCTCGTGCAGCGGCAGCGTGGCGAGCGCGAGCAGATCGTCGCGGCTGCGCCAGATCGCGATGCCGCCGATGCCGCCCACCACGAGCGTCTTGGCGATCGCCATGCCGAGCTGGATGAAGCCTTGCGGCGAGAACACGCGGCCCAGGCCGGTGATCGGGTTCAGGCGATCGAACTTGAAGCCGATCGCCTTGGTCGAGAGCAGCCAGCCGCCCAGCGCCATCGGCGCGGCGATCGCGGCCAGGCCGGTCAGCGCGAGCACCGGCGCCACCGCGCTCAGGCCTTCCATGCCGGCGCGGCCGGCGCCGGTCAGCATGGCGTGGGTGTCGAACGCGCTGGCGTGGTCGAAGCGCAGCGCGCCTTCGAGCATGGTGCGCAGATGCAGGCCGATCGGGCCGGACAGCAGCCAGGCGCCGTAGAAGCCGGCCGCGAGCAACGCGAACGACGACAGTTCGCGCGAGCGCGCGATCTGCCCCTCCTCCCGCGCCTTTTCACGGCGCCGGGGGGTGGCTTCTTCGGTTTTCTCGAGATCGCTGTCCTCTGCCACTGCAGCCTCCGGGGGAAACAGCGGGATGCCGTTTCCAGTGCATCGATTATTGATGGAGGCGTCCAGCGGCGATCGGTCGAGGAAAGCGGGGAAACGGGGGTATTTCCGGCGATGGAGGCGGCCGGGCGGTAAAAACGACGGGGCACGGGGAAATGCCGGACACGCCGAGCGGTTCGGCGGCGCGGCGTTCCGCGCGTGGTTCCGCGCGTGGTTCGGCGCGTGGTTCGGCGCTTGATTCGGCGCTTGATTCGGCGGGGCGGGCACCCTGCGGCGCACCGCCCCGGCACCCGTCCGGCAAGCGGCGTCGGTGCCGGCGCCGGGGCCGGATCAGCCCGCCGCGGCGCGCTCCAGCGCGGCCAGATCGAGCTTCTTCATCGTCATCAGCGCGGCCATCACGCGGCCCGACTGCGCCGCGTCGGCGTCGCCGAGCAGCGCCGGCAGTTGCACCGGCACGATCTGCCACGACACGCCGAAGCGATCCTTGAGCCAGCCGCATTGCTGCGCCGCTACATCGCCGCCCTCGGACAGCGCGGCCCAGTAGCGGTCGATCTCGGCCTGGCTCTCGCAATTGACGACGAACGACACGGCCGGCGTGATCCGGAACACCGGCCCGCCGTTGATCGCCGCGAACGCCTGGCCGGCCAGCTCGAAGCCCACCGTCATGACCGTGCCCTCGGGCTGGCCGGCGGCCCGCGCGCCCTCCTTGCCGTAACGGGCCACGCGCGTGATGCGCGAATCGTCGAACACCGACACGTAGAAGTGCGCCGCCGCCTCGGCGTCGTGCTCGAACCACAGGAACGGCGTGATGCGCTGGATCGACGGCTGCGCCGTCGCAGGGGTCAAGTTCATGGCCTGTCTCCGGGTCGTCTCGCCGAGGCCGGCCGGCACGAGCCGGCGCGCGCAGGCGCCGGTTCCGGCGGATTCGGCGAGGTTCGGTGAAAGCCGCGCGCGCGTCGGGCGCACGCGCGGCCGGTTCCCGATGATAGGCCGCGCGCCCGCGCCGCCGCAAAAACGAAAAAGGGCGCGACCATCGCGCGCCGCCCTTTCGGAACGGTGCGCGAGGCCGCGCCCTTCGAGGCGCGACGCCGGCGCCGGCTTACAGCGCCACGTAAGGCGTCTGCGTGCCGCCGACCAGACGCTGATCGATGCCGAAGTAGATGCTGCGGCCGAAGAAGTGCGGCAGCCCCAGATCGAGCGTGCGGCTCCCGCCGAACGGGCCGCCCAGGTTCGCCAGCGCGAAGTTGCTCGAGTTGAACAGGTTCTGCGCGTTCGCCACCGAGAACGGCACCGTGAGGCTGGTCGCGCCGCCCGACGCGGTCAGCGAGGCCGACAAGCTGACGGTGGCCGCCGGGCAGTAGAACGACGTGCTCTGGCTGCAGGTCGGCAGCGTCGCGCTGTCGCTGGTGTCGAAGAAGTACGCGTTCGAGCCGCTGTCGAAGAACGCCGACGTGATGGTGCGTCCCTGGAACGTGCCGGTCAGGTTGCCCGCCGTGGTGGTGGCGAGCTTGGTGACGCTGCCCGGCAAGGTGCCCACGCCGAGCGTCAGCGTGCCGGTGGCGGTGCCGTTGCTCGGTGCGTTGAGCTGGACGATCACGCCGTCGTTGTTGCTCGGCAAGCGCGACACCGGGTTCGCCACCTGGTTGGCCAGCGGCACCGTGGTTTGCGCGCAACTGCCGCTCGCCGGGCACGAGTAGTAGTTGCTGTTGCTCGCCGCGCTCACGCAAGCCGAGCCGCAGTCGAGCGGCGACGGCCCGACGCCGAGAATGCCGTTCGCGCCGAGCGCGTTGACCGTATTGGCCGAGGTGCTGCCGTTCGAGCAGTCGGTCGGCACGTTCGAGGTGCCGAGGTCGCCGATGATCTGCAGCGGCACCGAGCTGGCGGTGAGGCCGGCCAGCTTGATGTCGGCGGTGCGCACCGAGCCCCAGGTGTAGCTGGAGACGAACTGGCCGCATTCGGTCAGCGCGCCGCCGTTCGAGGCGGTGGCCTTCGGCAGGCTGCCGAGCACGTTGGCCGCGGCCGTGTTGACGAGCCGCAGGCCGTACGAGGCGGTGTCGAGCAGCACGTTGCTGATGACCTGGCAGGTGGAGGTGCCCGGCGCGCAGACGGTGACGGCCACGGTCGGCATGTTCACCACGTTGGCCAGGCCCGCGTTGACGACGATCGGCACGGTGTTGCCGCTGCCGACCGCGCTGCCGGTGCCCGACTGCGTGCTGGTGCCGCCGCCCGAGGCATTGGCGCTGCTGCCGCCGTTATCGTCGCCGCCGCCGCCGCAGGCGACGAGCGCGACCGTCAGCGCAACCAGGCCCAGTGCGGCGAGCGCGCGGAAAGGATTCGATGGAATTCGCAAGGTCGGACTCCCGATGGTCACTGGATGTCGGCGCCGGACATGCCGGCGGGCAGGGCCTGGGGCAACCAGGCCGAGCCGGTGAAGGCGCCCATGTGGCCGCCCGAACGCACCACGAGCGCGCTCGAATCGATCGCGACCGGCGCACGCAGGCCGCGGGCCGCGTGCGAGGCCTCGACGCCGCTGCTGTAGCTGGAGAAATAGTCGCCGAAGATCGTTGCGAAATCGGGCTTGGTCGGCCCCTGCCACGCGACCCCGAATACGGCGCCGTTGGCGCCCACGTATTCGCGGATCACGGTGCCGGAACCGAGCGTGGTTTCGCGCACCGTGTAGGCGGCCGATTGCGCCGTGCCGGTGCCGGCCACGGTGCTCGCCGCCAGCTTCGAGCTGGCTGCCGCCGACGGCGACAGCGTGCGCACCACCGCCGCGGTATCGCCGGCCGGCGGCGCCGACGGCGCTCCGCCCAGCGCGGCGAACGCGCCGGTGGCGGTTCCCGCCGCCAGCGCGGCAGCGGCCCATTTCGCGGCCAGGCCGCGCATGCGTTTCGAATTCACCCTGTCACCCCTCGTTGGCCGGTGCCGCGGCGCGCAGGACGCGCGCCGCGGCACCGCAAATGTGCCCAGTACAGGGCCGGACCATCTGGCGTCAGGCCCGGCCGCTTGCCGCTCGACAGTATGCCTGTGAGAGATGGCAAAAACCAACCGGGATCGCCCGCCCACGCGCAGAATCCACAATTCGCCGCGCCAACGCGCGTGCGCCCGCCGCCGGCGAACCGGGGGCGGGCGCACGTGGGTCCCTAAACGGCGGAGGACGCGGGCCGGAACCCGCGCCGCTCAGAAGCCCAGGCTGGCCAGCAGGTCGTCGACCTGGGCCTGATCCTGAACCACGTCGGTGCGGCCTTCGGGCGAGATCTGCGGGCCGTTCATCAGCGATTCGGGCGAGGCTTCGTCGGCCATCACCGCGGCCAGCGCGGCGGCGTTGGCGGCGAACTGCTCGCGCCGTTCGGGCGCGATGTTGTCCACCAGCACCGCGAGCAGTTGCTGTTCGATCAGGTAGACCATATCCATGATCTTCTTGATCACCTGGCCGGTCAGATCCTGGAAATCCTGCGCGAGCATGATTTCGAGCAACTGCGTGCGCGTGGCCGAGGTGGCCTCCGGCAGCGTGCCGAGGAACGCGCGGGTGTCGTCCATCAGCTCGCGCACTTCGGCACGCTCGATCGGCGCGCGGTACCAGGTCTCCCAGCGGGCGTCGAGCGCCTCGGCTTCGGACTGCAGGCGCTCCTGCACCGGCTTGGCGATCTCGATCGCGGTCAGCACGCGCTCGGCGGCCTGCTCGGTCATGGTGGCGACGTAACGCAGCCGGTCACGCGCGTCGGGCACGGCTTGCGCGGCCTGCTCGACATGCTTGTCGAGGCCCAGCTCGCGCATCGAATCGCGCAGCGTGCGGGTCAGTTGGCCGATCCGCGCCAGGATCCGGTCGCTCGTGAAATCCGCGCCGTCCGCCGAATCGTCGCCGGGAAGCTCGGCGCCGGCCTTCGCTGCATGAATCGGCTCGTCCATCTCAGCTCCCGGCCTTCGCCATTTTTTCGAGAATCTTGTTCAGCTTCTCGTCGAGCGTGGCGGCCGTGAACGGCTTCACGACATAACCGCTCGCGCCGGCCTGGGCCGCCGCGATGATGTTTTCCTTCTTCGATTCGGCCGTCACCATCAGCACCGGCAGATGCGTGAGCGCGGCGTCGGCGCGGATCGCCTTCAGCATCGCCAGGCCGTCGAGATTCGGCATGTTCCAGTCGGAAATCACGAAATCGAAGCCGCCGCCCTTCAGGCGCGCCAGCCCGGCCGCGCCGTCCTCGGCTTCGTCGACGTTCGAATAGCCGAGTTCCTTGAGCAGGTTGCGAACGATTCGACGCATCGTCGGAAAATCGTCCACCACCAGGATCTTCATGTTCTTGTCCATCACGGTTCCTCTGCAAAATTCCGTATTCTCGCCGCAACGTCAGACACGTTGCGTACGTTCACCCATTGCGGACAGCACGCGGCGGCTCATTTCCGAGAGCGGCACCACTTCGTCGGCCCCGCCCAGCGCGATCGCCTCGCGCGGCATGCCGAACACGACGCAGCTCGCCTCGTCCTGAGCGAAGGTGCGTGCGCCCGCGCGTTTCATTTCCAGCAGACCGGCCGCGCCGTCGCGGCCCATGCCGGTCAGGATCACGCCGATCGCATTCTTGCCGGCGTGCGTCGCCGCCGAGCGGAACAGCACGTCGACCGACGGACGGTGCCGGTTGACCGGCGGCTCGTCCGACAGGTGCGCAATATAGTTCGCCCCGCTGCGCGCCAGCAACAAGTGTGCGTGGCCCGGCGCGATATACGCGTGGCCCGGCAGCACCCGTTCGCCGTGCTCGGCTTCCTTCACGGCGATCCGGCACAGCGTGTTCAGGCGCTGGGCGAACGACTTCGTGAAGCCGGGCGGCATGTGCTGCGCGATCAGCACGGCCGGCGCATCGGGCGGCAGCGGCACCAGCAGCTCGCGGATCGCCTCGGTGCCGCCCGTCGACGCGCCGACGATCAGCAGCTTTTCGGTACTGACCAGCGGGTTGTTCATCAACGGCGCGCTCGCCTGCCCCGCCGCCGCGGCCGGCCGGGCCGGCGCCGCCTGGCAGATCGGGAGGGG
>NZ_JAAGPF010000321.1 GCF_017104645.1 Burkholderia sp. Ac-20379 | reverse complement strand
TCTGCCGAGCCACGAACCCTCTTTCCCTCGCCGACGCTCTTGCGAGCTGGTGGACGGCGGCTGCGGCGGCTCGCCCGGTGGCGGGCCGCCCGGCGTGGCGCCGGCCGGCGGTACGGCGGAATCGTCCTTCGTCATGCTGAAATCCGGAAAACCCTGGTCAGAATGCAATGCCGAGCGTCAGATACGGACGCACGCTGCGGTTGCGGATGCCGTAGGCCAGATCGACGTTGACCGGCCCCACGGGGCTGCGCCAGCGCGCGCCCACGCCCACGCCCTGATAGAACACCTTCTCGCCCCAGTCGTCGGTCGCGGTGCCCAGATCGTAGAAGGTGGCCATGCCCCAATCGTGGTTGAACCAGTGCTGATATTCGGCCGTGCCCGTCATCAGGTATTTGGTCGGCAGCACCGAGCCGTCGACGGTGTTGCCGATGCTCTGATAGCCGTAGCCGCGCACCGAGTTCGAGCCGCCCGCGCGGAACAGCAGCGAGGCCGGCACGCCGGCCGACCCGCCGCTCGTGAACACGCCGCCCAGTTCGGCGCGGAACAGCACCAGATCGCGCTTGCCGATCGGCAGGTATTGCTGGCCGCGCGCATAGCCGCGGATGAACGTCTGATCGGTCGCCACACCCTTGATCGCGAAGCCGGCCTCGGCGTGGATCAGGTTGCCCGAACGCGGGAACAGCGGATCGTCGACGTTGCGGCGCGTCCACGACCATTGCGGCACCAGCGCGCGGCTGGTGGTCGGGCCGGCGGCGTTCTGGTCGAGCCGGTCCTGGTAATACATGATCGAGTACGTGTAATCGATGTTCTGGCTGGTCTTGGCGCGCTGCACGCCGAGCCGCGCGCTGTAGATCCGCACGTCCGACACGTTGGTGTTGGTGTACGAGGCCAGCACGCTGTTGGTCCACGCGTGCGGGCTCGGCGGCATCGACAGCTGCACCTGCCCGTATTGCTGGATCTGGTCGATGCGCCCCGAGATCTGCAGCGGCCAGGCGCGGCCGAACGTGTCGAGATAGGTGTACGAGCCCTGCACGTGCGGGCCGGTGTCGGTGGCGTAGCCCACCCCGCCGCGCACGCTGTTGTACGGATACTCGCTGACCTTCACGTGCACCGGCGTCTGATCCGGCTTCGCGGTGTCGTCGCTGACGTCGATCGCCACGCTCGCGTAATACGGCGTGTTCTGCAACTGCCGCTGCAACTCGTTGATGCGCTGCACGTCGTAGATCTCGCCCACGCCGAGCGGATTGACGTTGTCGACGATCTGCCCCGGATAGCGGCGCACGCCCGACACGTCGAGCTTGCCGATCGTGAAGGTCGGGCCGCTCTCGTACGTGACCGACAGCTTCGCCGTGCGCGTGCGCGGATCGATGCGCGCCTGCGAGGCGAGGATCTTCGCGCCGAGATAGCGGCGCGATTGCAGTTGCCGCAGCGCCGCGTTCTTCGCGTCGTCCCAGCCCGCCTGCGTGAACGGGTCGCCCTCGTGCAGCGAGAACGCCAGCCGCGCGGCCGTCTCCTGCTTCGGATCTTCCTTGCCCACTGGGCCCTGGAACGTCAGGTCGACGCCCGAGACATCGGTTTGCGGGCCCGGGTCGACCTTGACCGTCACCGAACGCTTGCCGTTGCGCGTGCGCACGTCGGTCGACACCACCGGCGAGAAATAGCCGGCCGTGGCCGTCAGGTCGCGCACCTGCTGCGGCGTGGCGGTGATCAGGAATTCGAACTGGTCGTCGGAGATGTCGTCGCGCTTGGCGAAGCGCGACAGGTCGAGGTGCTGCTTGAGCAGGCTGCGCACCGAACGCGGCGCGTCGATATCCACATCGAACTTGGCCCAGGCCGGCAGCGCGAACGCCGCGGCCAGACAGCCGCCGAGCGTGAGCCTGGCCAGGCGCGGCAGCGACGGCGGCTTGCGCCGTGAAGGGGACGGCGGCGACGCCGTGCGAGCGCGTGCGGCCGCGCACCCGGCGCGACGCTCGTCTGGTGGAATGGCCAGCCCTGTCAAATACCGCCCCCTCGAGGATAGATCGGATGAAAGCCCACATTTGACCACAGCGCCATCGCGCTTCCGTGGGCAAAGCTTGAAAGATGTTCAAAAGCGCCGACGTTCGGGCAAGCTGCGCGTTCGACGCGGATTGGCGCCGGCTGTTCCCCGCGATGCGGTAAAATCCCGCCATCCCCAACCCGGGCGGCCCGCGAACGCGCAGCCGGCCCGTCCAGAACGGAATCCACCATGTCGTATCAGTCCGACGTCACGCAATTTCTGAACCAGCTCAAACAACAGAAGCCGGCGCTCGAAGACGAACAGCGCAAGGGCCGCGCGCTGCTGTGGGACAAGCAGCCGATCGACCTCGACGAACGCTCGCAGCAGCAGCAGTCGCGCGTGAAGCAAACGTCCTACGTCTACTACCAGAACTTCTGATCCCGTGAGCGCCGCCGACGAGGCCGCCCGGCCGGAAGACGCGCTCGCCGCGCGCGCCGGCGCCGATTCGACGCCCGACACGGTCGACGGCATCGCGGCCTTCGCACGTCTGTACGGCGAGCCGCTCTTCAAGCTGCCGCAGGATCTCTACATCCCGCCCGACGCGCTCGAGGTGTTCCTCGAAACCTTCGAAGGCCCGCTCGACCTGCTGCTGTACCTGATCCGCAAGCAGAACTTCAACGTCCTCGACATTCCGATGGCCGAGGTGACCGCGCAGTATCTCGGCTACGTGGATCAGATCCGCGAGTCGAATCTCGAGCTGGCGGCCGAATACCTGCTGATGGCCGCGATGCTCATCGAGATCAAGTCGCGCATGCTGCTGCCGGTCAAGAAGGCCGACACCGGCGAGGAAGCCGAGGATCCGCGCGCCGAGCTGGTGCGCCGCCTGCTCGAATACGAGCAGATGAAGCTGGCCTCGCAGCGGCTCGATCAACTGCCGCAGCTCGGCCGCGATTTCCTGCGCGCCGACGTCTATATCGAGCAGAGCATCACGCCGCGCTTCCCCGACGTGAATTCGGACGACCTGCGCGCCGCCTGGGCCGACGTGCTCAAGCGCGCCAAGCTGGTTCAGCATCACAAGATCTCGCGCGAGGAGCTCTCGGTGCGCGAGCACATGAGCCTGATCCTGCGTCAATTGCAGAACGTGCGCTTCATGGAGTTCGCCGAGCTGTTCGACACCTCGCGCGGCGTGCGCGTGGTGGTGGTCAACTTCATCGCCATGCTCGAACTCGCGCGCGAATCGCTCGTCGAGATCACCCAGCCCGAGCCGTTCGCGCCGATCTACGTGCGGCTCGCGTACCTGCCCGCCTGAGCCTGACGCCCGCCGCCGCCCGGTTTTCGGGACGGCCGGCAACCCCGCCCTTTCTCCGTTCGATCCCGCGCCGGCCCGCGCTGCCCGGCCGCGAACGCCCGCGTCCATGCCCGCACTCGCGCAAATCGCGGAATAAAAAGCGAACGACCGTGCGTTTATCGATGCGCCGCAGCGGCAAATCCTCTACAATCGCCGACGCTCGCCGCCCTGCCCGGCCGCGGGCGAACCGTCCGATCACGACGCCGCGCCTCCCGCGCGGCGGCAACGCGCCACTCGCGCGAGGAACCGCCTTACCGATCATGAAAGTCATCAGCACGATCCAGGAGTTGCGCGACCAGTTGCGCGGCCAGAACCGGACGGCCTTCGTGCCGACCATGGGCAACCTGCACGAGGGCCATCTGTCGCTGATGCGGCTCGCGCGCCAGCACGGCGATCCGGTGGTCGCGAGCATCTTCGTGAACCGGCTGCAGTTCGGCCCGAACGAGGATTTCGACAAATACCCGCGCACGCTCCAGGACGATATCGAGAAGCTGCAGAACGAAGGCGTCTACGTGGTGTTCGCGCCGACCGAGCGCGATCTGTACCCGGAGCCGCAGGAATACCGTGTGCAGCCGCCGGACGATCTGGGCGGCATTCTCGAGGGCGAGTTCCGCCCCGGCTTCTTCACGGGCGTGTGCACCGTCGTCACCAAGCTGATGGCCTGCGTGCAGCCGAAGGTGGCCGTGTTCGGCAAGAAGGATTACCAGCAGTTGATGATCGTGCGCCGCATGTGCCATCAGCTCGCGCTGCCGGTGGAGATCGTGGCCGCCGAGACGGTGCGCGACGAGGACGGGCTCGCGATGTCCTCGCGCAACCGCTTCCTGTCGGCCGCGGAGCGCGCGGAAGCACCCGAGCTGGCCCGCGCACTGCACCAGGTGCGCGACGCGGTGCTGGGCGGCGCGCGCGACATCGCCCAGGTGGAAACGGCCGCCCGCGACGCGCTGGCCGCGCGCGGCTGGCAGCCCGACTACATCGCGGTGCGCCGCCGCGCCAATCTGATCGCGCCGAGCGCCGAACAGCTCGAAGCCGGCGAACCGCTGGTGGTGCTGGCCGCGGCCAAGCTCGGCGCCACGCGCCTCATCGACAACCTCGAAATCTGACGGCCGCCGGCCGCCGTTTCCGCCCAACCCGCATCAGGACACGCCATGCAGCGTCACATGCTGAAATCGAAGATCCACCGCGCCACGGTCACGCACTGCGAGCTGCATTACGAAGGCTCGTGCGCGATCGACGAGGATTTGCTCGAAGCCTCGAACATCGTCGAGAACGAACGGATCGACATCTGGAACATCAACAACGGCGAGCGCTTCTCGACCTACGCGATCAAGGGCGAGCGCGGCAGCGGCATGATTTCGCTGAACGGTTCGGCCGCGCGGCGCGCGCAGCTCGGCGATCTGGTGATCATCGCCGCGTTCGCGGTGGTGGACGAGGCCGACCTGAAGGCCGGCTGGAAGCCGGATCTGGTGTTCGTCGACGAGCAGAACCGGATCAAGGGCAGCCGCGATCACGTCCCGACCCAGACCTGGACCTGAGCCGGCGCTCGCGCCCGGCCTGGCCGGGCTGCCATGACGCCTGAGAAAAACCCGTCGCCCTAGCGGACGACGGGTTTTTGCTTGATGAGGCCGGGAATTCGGCGGGCCGCGAGGCGGCTCAGTCGCCCTTGGCGGGCTTCGCCTGCGCCCACTCGACGATCGGCTGCCACTGTTCGAGATCCTTTTCGACGCGGCTCTTCGCGACATCCCACAGCGTCAGGCCGTGGGCGGCCAACTGGACGTAATTCTGCGTGTCGCGCACGTAGCCGAGCACCGGCAGCTTCACCCCTTCGACGAACCGTTGCAACTGCTCGGCCGAGCGCGTGCGCGCATCGACGCGCATGCCCACGATGCCGACCTGCACATGCCCTTTGCGCACGGCCTTTTCGCCGGCCAGACGTTCGAGAAAATCCTGCGTCGCGAGAATGTCGAACATCGAGGGCTGCAGCGGCACGATCACCTTGTCGGCCAGATCGAGCGCGATGTTGAGCCGGTTGCCGTGCAGGCCGGCCGGCGTGTCGATCACGGCGTATTCGAGGCCGCGCGGCGGCTTGGCCGGCGACGACGGATCGAGCGTCCAGGCTTCGATCGCCGGCAGCGTGGCCGGCCGCAGGCCGAGCCAGCCGTGCGAGGATTGCTGGCGGTCGAGATCGGCCAGCGCCACCCAGGCGCCCTGGGCCGCGAAAAAGCCCGCCAGATTGGTGGACAGCGTGCTCTTGCCGACGCCGCCCTTCGGATTTGCCACCACGATCACCGTCATGTACACCCCCGGAATGCCACGCGGCGCCGGTTGGGGCGCCGCGGAAAGTTGCGGATACAGGGAGCGATGATATCGGCAAAACGCCTTGCACCGCGATGGCGCGAGCCGTTTTGCCGATCGGACGAGGCGCGGACGGGCTGCCCGAAGCGGATGGACGGGCCGGCGCGGGCGGGCGAATCTCGAACGTCCCGCGCCGCTTGCGCCCGACCCGCCCGCCCCGGCCGCGCGCCGCCCCGCAGCGGCGTTCGCCGCGCCCCGGTTGCCGCCGAGCGCGTAGGCACCCGCGCCGAGCAGCGCCTGCACCGCCAGCGCGCCCGCCCAGAACGCCGGGAATTCCCAGCCGCCGTTCGGCGACGCGAAGCCGAAACCGTTCGGGAAATGCGCGTGCACGGCGCCGAGCATGAACGGCAGCAGCACGATCGCCGCGATCCGGACCTGAATCCCGGTCAGCAGCGCGAGGCCGCCGAGCAGCTCGACGGCCGTCGTCAGATAGGCCAGCCAGCCCGGCAGGCCAAGCGAGACGAAGAACTGCGCGGTGCCCGGCAGCGTGAACACGAACACCTTCTGGGCGACGTGGGCGAGATACCAGACGCCGAGCACCACGCGCAGCAGCGTGGCGCCCAGGTCGGCGGAGCGGTTGGGATGCATGGCGAACTCCTGTTTCGGATGGAATGGATCGCACTGTATTCGAACCATGCAAACCGAAAAATCGCCAATTCGACTTAAATTACTTCCCAAAAAGAATCAATCGACGCACCGGCCCGGGCGTCAGGCGAACGCGCCGAACACGCGTTCGAGATCGAGATGCGCGCCGAGCGTGTCGGCCAGCCGCTCGATCGACGCCTCGCGCAGCGCGGCCCAATCCACCGCCTCGGCGCCGTCGAGCCCGGCCCAGTCGAGCAGCGCGGCGCAGGCGGCCGGCGCGTCGAACAGGCCGTGCACGTAGGTGGCGAGGATCTGGCCGTCGGCCGAGCGCGCGCCGTCGCCGCGCACGCCGTGCGGCCCGTCGAGCAGCAGCGCCGGCGCATCGAGCGCGGGGCCGCGCGTCTCGCCCATGTGGATCTCGTAGCCGGCCACGTTCGCGCCGCCGCCGGCCAAGCGACCGCTGACGTTCACGAGCGTCTTGCGCGCCAGCAGCTCGGTCTCGAAATCGAGCAGCCCGAGCCCCTCGACGCGGGCCGGTTCGCCTTCGACGCCGTGCGGATCGTCGATGCTGCGCCCGAGCATCTGCATCCCGCCGCAAATGCCGATCACCTTGCCACCGTAGCGCAGGTGCCGCTTCAGCGCGGTGTCCCAGCCGTTCGCGCGCAGCCACGCGAGATCGCGCTGCACGCTCTTCGAGCCGGGCAGGATCACCAGATCGGCGGCCGGAATCGGGCCGCTCTTCCAGTAGCTGAAATCGACGCGCGGATGGGCGCGCAGCGCGTCGTAATCGGTGTGGTTGCTGATGCGCGGCACGGCCGGCACCACCACGCGCAGCACGCCGGCCGCGCGGTCGGACGCTTCGGTGCGCGCGAGGCTCGGCAGCATGTCCTCGGCGTCGAGCGCGAGCCCGTGCAGATACGGCACCACGCCGAGCACCGGCTTGCCGGTTTGCGCCTCCAGCCAGTCGAGGCCCGGCTTCAGCAGCGCCGGATCGCCGCGAAAGCGGTTGATGACGAAGCCGCGCACGCGCGCGCGCTCGCTGTCGGACAGGCAGGCGAGCGTGCCGAGCAGGTGCGCGAACACGCCGCCGCGATCGATGTCGGCCACCAGCACCACCGGGCAATCGACGCGCTCGGCGAAGCCCATGTTGGCGATGTCGCCCTCGCGCAGATTGATCTCGGCCGGGCTGCCCGCGCCTTCGACGATCACTGCGTCGTAGCCGCTGCGCAGCCGGTCGAACGATTCGAGCACGGCCTGGAACGCCACCGGCTTGTAGGCGTGATAGGCGCGCGCATCGAGATTGGCGCGCGCATGGCCGTGGATGATGACCTGCGAGCCGCGGTCGCTGGTGGGCTTGAGCAGAACGGGGTTCAGATCGGTGTGCGCCGGAATGCCGGCGGCCAGCGCCTGCAGCGCCTGCGCGCGACCGATCTCGCCGCCGTCGACGGTGACCGCGCTGTTCAACGCCATATTCTGCGGCTTGAACGGCGCGACGCGCCCGCCCGCGCGCCGCACGAGCCGGCACAGACCCGCCACCAGCGTGCTCTTGCCGGCGTCGGAGGTGGTGCCCTGGATCATCAGCGCGCCGCGCGGAAACGGAGGAAGCGGGCGGTCGGGAGCGGTCATCGTGCGGGGCAGCCAGGCGGAAAGCGAAGGCCGCATTATCGCCCGCGCCGTTACAATCACGCGATGACTTCGCACGACCTCACCTTCGTCCTCGGCGGCGCGCGCTCCGGCAAGAGCGCCCACGCCGAACGGCTCGCGGCCGACAGCGGACGCGCCGTCACCTATGTCGCGACCGCGCGCACGGTCGGCGACGCCGAATTCGATACCCGCATCGCTCACCATCGCGCGCGCCGGCCCGCATCCTGGGCGCTGGTCGAGGCGCCCGACACGCTGGCCGAGGCCGTGGCCGCGCTCGACGATCCGCACGGCTGCGTGCTGATCGACTGCCTGACGCTGTGGCTCGCCAACCTGCTGTGCCCGGCCGGCGGCGCGGCCGTAGGCGACGCCACGCTGCAGGCCCGCATCGGCGCGCTCGAGGCCGCGCTGCTCGCCTCGCGCGCGCGCGTGATCGTGGTCAGCAACGAGATCGGGCTCGGCGTGGTGCCGCTCGGCGCCGAAACGCGCCGCTACGTCGACGAACTGGGCCGCCTGAACCAGCGCATCGCGGCGCTCGCCACGCGCGTGACGCTCGTGGTGGCCGGCCTGCCGATGGCCGTCAAGGGCGCGGAGCCGCGATGCTGATGCTCTCGCTGCCGGCCGTCGCGATCCTCGCCGTCGCCGCGTTTCTGGTCGACTGGCGGTTCGGCGAGCCGCGCCGCGCGCATCCGCTCGTCGCGTTCGGCAAGCTGGCGCAGACGATCGAGGCGCGA
>NZ_JAAGPF010000320.1 GCF_017104645.1 Burkholderia sp. Ac-20379 | reverse complement strand
CTGCGCGGCCAGCGGCGCGAGCGCCTCGCCCACCGGCGTGAGCCGCACGCCGCGACCGTCGCGCACGTAGAGCGGCTCGCCGAATTCGTCCTGCAACTGGCGCAGCTGGCCCGACACGGCGGGCTGCGACAGATGCAGCGCATCGGCCGCGCGGCTGATGTTGCGCAACTCGGCGACGGTGGCGAACGTTATCAGTTGATCCGGGGTCATGCCGGGAAAATATCAGAATTTCCGATAGTCGATGTCACTAATCACAATTTTTCATATCGATATATCCAAATTAGGATTAAGCCCATCGCATCGACACCCGGAATCGCCCGCCTCATGTCCACCGCCCATCCCACCCTGCCGCACGCCGCCGCGCCGTCCGTGCGCGGCCAGTTGAACGGCGTGCTGTTCGTCGCCCTGTTCGCCGCCGCCGTGACCAGCCTGTCCGGGCTGCCGGCCATCGAGCGGCTCGGGCTGTCGCCGCTGATCGTCGGCATCATCGCGGGCACCGTCTACGGCAACGCGCTGCGCGACGGCATGCCGGAAAGCTGGGCGGCCGGCATCAACTTCTCGGCGCGCAAGCTGCTGCGCATCGCGGTGGCGTTCTTCGGGCTGCGCGTGAGCCTGCAGGAAATCGCGCAGGTGGGGCTGCCGGGGCTGGCCGTCTCGGTGCTGGTGGTGGTCAGCACGCTCGCGATCGGCACCTGGGTCGGCACCCGGATCCTCAAGCTCGACCGCGACACGGCCATGCTGACGGCGGCCGGCAGCGCGATCTGCGGCGCGGCGGCGGTGCTTGCGTTCGAATCGACGCTGCAATCGAAGCCGCACCAGAGCGCGATGGCGGTGGGCAGCGTGGTGCTGTTCGGCACGCTCTCGATGTTCGCCTATCCGATCGCCTGGCATGCCGGCTGGATCCCGCTCGACACGCAGGGCCTCGGCCTCTATTTCGGCGGCACGATCCACGAGGTCGCGCAGGTGGTGGGCGCGGCGAGCGACGTCAACGCGCAGGTGGTGCACACCGCCACCATCGTCAAGATGACGCGCGTGATGCTGCTGGTGCCGGTGCTGCTCGTGCTCGGCGCCTGGCTCGCCCACTCGGCCCGTTCGGCCAGCGGCGCGGCGGCCGGCCACGGCAAGCGCAAGCTCGCGGTGCCCTGGTTCGCGCTCGGCTTCCTCGGGTTCGTCGTGATCAATTCGCTCGGCGTGCTGCCCGAGCCGGCCATCCACACGCTGAACACGCTCGACACGTTCGCGCTGACCATGGCCATGACGGCGCTCGGCATCGAAACGCGCCTCGACCAGATCCGCGCCGCCGGCCCGCGTGCGCTGACCGCCGGCTTCGTGCTCTACCTCTGGTTGATCGTCGGCGGTTTCGGCATCACCTGGCTCGTCGAGCGCTGGCTTGGCTGACGACGCCCGCTCCCCTCGCCTCGCAGCCCGCGCCGCGCCCGCCGGAACCGTCCGGCCGGCGCGGCGCGGTGCTATGCTTGCCCTCGACTTTCTCCGCGCTCCCCACCACCTCGTGCTGTCCTTTCTGCTGAAGCTGCGCACGCGCGCCCAAACGCTGTTCCGCCTGTCCGACGCCCACACGATGCTGATCTGGTCGGTGATCGCCGGCATCAGCGGCGCCTTCGCGACGATCCTGTTCCGCGAAGGCATCGACACCATCCAGCGCCTCGTGTCCGGTTCGAGCGGCAGCTTCGTCGAGATGGCCAAGCGGCTGCCCTGGCAGGTGCGCGTCTGGCTGCCGGCCGCGGGCGGCTTCCTGGCCGGCTGCGTGCTGCTGCTCGCGCAACGCGGCAGCGCGAAGAAAGCGGGCGGCGCCGACTACATGGAGGCCGTGGCGCTCGGCGACGGCGTGGTGCCCGTCAAGGACAGCCTCTGGCGCAGCGCGTCGTCGCTGCTGACGATCGGCAGCGGCGGCTCGATCGGCCGCGAAGGGCCGATGGTGCAGCTCGCCGCGCTGGCCGCCTCGCTGGTGGGCCGCGTCGCGCGCTTCGATCCGCCGCGGCTGCGGCTGCTGGTGGCCTGCGGCGCGGCGGCCGGCATCACCTCGGCCTACAACGCGCCGATCGCCGGCGCGTTCTTCGTCGGCGAGATCGTGCTCGGCGCGATCGCCATGGAAAGCTTCGGGCCGATGCTGGTCGCCTCGGTGGTGGCCAACATCACGATGCGCGAGTTCGCCGGCTACAAGCCGCCGTACGAAATGCCGGTGTTCCCGGCCGTCACGGGCGTGGAGGTGCTGGCGTTCGTCGCGCTCGGCCTGCTGTGCGGCGCGGCCGCGCCGCAGTTCCTGCGCCTGCTGGCCGCTTCGAAATCGCAGTTCCGCAAGCTGCCCGCGCCGCTGCCGGTGCGGCTCGCGCTGGGCGGGCTGGTGGTCGGCGTGATCTCGATCTGGGTGCCCGACGTGTGGGGCAACGGCTACAGCGTGGTGAACTCGATCCTGCACGCGCCGTGGACCTGGCAGGCGCTCGTGATCGTGCTGGTGTTCAAGCTGCTGGCCACCGCGGCCACCTCGGGATCGGGCGCGGTCGGCGGGATCTTCACGCCCACGCTGTTCGTGGGCGCGGCGGCCGGCTCGCTGTTCGGGCTCGGCATGCAGATGCTGCTGCCGGGGCATGTGTCGGCGTCCTACGCCTATGCGATCGTCGGCATGGGCGCGTTCATGGCGGGCGCCACGCAGGCGCCGCTGATGGCGATCATCATGATCTTCGAAATGACGCTGAGCTATCAGGTGGTGCTGCCGCTGATGGTGTCGTGCGTGGTGGCCTACTTCGCGGCGCGCGCGCTCGGCCAGACCTCGATGTACGAAATCACGCTGCGCCGCCATCGCGACGAGGAAGAGCGTCGGCGCCTGGCCTCCACGCAGATGCGCGCGCTGATCCAGCCGGCGCAAACCGTCGTGCGCCCCGACGCCTCGGTGGCCGACATGACGCGCGTGTTCCTCGAATATCCGGTCAAGTATCTGTACGTGACCGACGCCGACGACACCTTCCGCGGCGCGGTGGCGCTCAAGGACATCACGTCCGATCTGCTCGAGGGCCGCGACACGCAGCACAAGACGGCGGCCGACTACACGCATACGCCGTTTCCGCTGCTCACGCCCGACATGCCGCTGGGCGCCGCGCTCGAACACTTCATGTGCTTCCAGGGCGAGCGGCTGCCGGTGATCGAATCGGCGGCCGCGCCGGTGCTGGCGGGGGTGGTCTACAAGACATCGCTGCTCGACGCGTACCGCCGCCTGAACGGCAACCGCTGAGCGGCAGCGTCCGGCAGGGCGATAAAAAGCGGGGAATTCGAAACAGAAGAGACGGCGGCGCTCGCGCCGCCTCGCACGCATTCAACCGGGCGCGCGCCCGAGCACCACGTGCGAGAAGAAGCCGCTCAGCGTGGCTTCGGTCATGTCGAGCGACACGAACTGCGGATCGGCCTGGTGGATCGCCTGGATGCCGTCGCACAACCCCATCAAGCCCACCGCGAGCTGCTCGGCCGGCAGCAGCAGCGGCGTGCCCGCGCGCTCGGCGAACAACTCGATGGTGGCGGCCATGTCCTCGATCTTCTCGCGCATGAACGCGATGTAGCGGGTGCGGAATTTCGCGTCGCGCGCGGCCTGCAGCTTCGCTTCGGCCCACAGCATGAAGGCCGGATTCAAACGGATGAACTGGCTGTAGAAGGTCAGCGCGCGCGCTTCCATTTCCTCGCGCGTGCCGCCCGAATCGAAGATCTGCTGCAACTCGGCGCGCATCGCCTCGTGATCGCACTTCAGCAGTTCGAGCAGCAGTTCGGCCTTGCCGCCGAAATTCGAATAGAACGCGCCGCGCGTGTAACCGGCCGCGGCCGCGATGTCCTCGATGCTCGCCGCGACATACCCCTTCTTCGTAAATATCGCGTTCGCGGAACTGAGCAGACGCTCGCGCGTCTGGTCCTTGCTCTGCTCGCGGGTCAAGCGCTTCGGTTTCATGGCGCGAAGTCTAGCACCAAATTCCGAAAGATCCAGCTTTGCATTCAGATACAACTGTGTATTAGAATTCATCGCTGTTTTCAAGATACAGGCGCTCGCCCCCGGCCCGACAGGCCGCCGGCGGCGGGCGCCGCCGCTCGTTGCGGCCAGTGCCTCGCGCCGGTTGCAACGCCGCCCGCTCTTCCTCATGAGGTTGCCGTGAACGCATCCGGATCCCGCGCAGTCGTCTTCATCGGCGCCGCGCTGCTCGTCGCAGCATGTCATCCGAAGGACAACGGGCCGCCGCCCGCCCCGCGCCCGGTGGTGGCCACGCCGGTCAGCGCCGACGGCGCGACGCTCGCCGCCACGCTGCCCGGCGATATCGAGCCGCGCTACGCCACACCGCTGTCGTTCCGCGTGGCGGGCAAGATCGTCGAGCGCAGCGTGCGGCTCGGCGACACCGTCAAGAAAGGCCAGGCGCTCGCCCGCCTCGATCCGTCGGATTCCGAAAAGAATGCCGCCAGCGCGCAGGCGCAGTTCGAGGCCGCCACGCATGCGCTGACCTACGCGCAGCAACAGGTCGAACGCGATCGCGCGCAGGCCCGCGAAAACCTGATCGCTCCGGCCCAGCTCGAACAGACCGAGAACGCCTATGCCTCGGCGCGCGCCCAGCGCGATCAGGCGGCGCAGCAGCTCGCGCTGTCGAGGAATCAGCTTCAGTACACGACGCTCACGGCCGACCACGCCGGTTACATCACGGCCGAGCAGGCCGACACCGGCCAGAACGTGTCCGCCGGGCAGGCCGTCTATCAGTTGGCCTGGTCGGGCGAGGTGGACGTGGTGACCGACGTGCCCGAAGCCACGCTCGCGCTGCTGAAGCCGGGCCATGAAGCGGCCGTCACGCTGCCCGCGCTGCCGGGCCGGCGCCTGACGGCGCGCGTGCGCGAAATCGCGCCGGCCGCCGATCCGCAAAGCCGCACCTATCGCGTGCGGCTCACGCTCGAGAACCCCGATCCCGCCGTCAAGCTCGGCATGACCGCCGACGTCGCGCTGGCCGGCGCGCCGGCCGACGGCGCGCGCTACACGCTGCCGTCCACCGCGCTGTTCCACCAGGGCCCGAATCCGGCCGTCTGGGTGCTGCGCCAGGACGACACGCTCGAACTGCGCCGCGTGACGGTCACGCGCTACGGCGAGAACACCGTCACCGTCTCGCAAGGCATCCAGGCCGGCGACCGCGTGGTGCAGCAAGGCGTGCATACCGTCAGCGCCGGCGAGAAGGTGCGCGCCGTGGCGCCGCTGCACGCGGAGGATGGCGCGTCATGAGCGAACGCGAGGAAAGCCGTTTCAATCTCTCCGCCTGGGCGCTGCGCCATCAGGCGCTGGTCGTCTACCTGATCGTGCTGGCCACGCTGGCCGGCGTGCTGGCCTACACGCGCCTGGCGCAATCGGAGGATCCGCCGTTCACGTTCCGCGTGATGGTGATCCGCACCTTCTGGCCCGGCGCGAGCGCGCGCCAGGTGCAGGAACAGGTGACCGACCGGATCGGCCGCAAGCTCCAGGAAACGCCGGCCATCGATTTCGTGCGCAGCTATTCGCGCCCCGGCGAATCGATGATCTTCTTCACGATGAAGGATTCGGCGCCGGTCAAGGACGTGCCCGAAACCTGGTACCAGATCCGCAAAAAGGTCGGCGATATTGCGTCCACGCTGCCGCAGGGCGTGCAGGGCCCGTTCTTCAACGACGAATTCGGCGACGTCTACACCAACATCTGGACGCTCGACGGCGACGGCTTCTCGCCCGCGCAACTGCACGACTACGCCGATCAGTTGCGCACCGTGCTGCTGCGCGTGCCCGGCGTGGGCAAGGTCGATTATTTCGGCGACCCCGATCAGCGGATCTTCGTCGAGATCGACAACGCGCGGCTCACGCGGCTCGGCATCTCGCCCACGCAACTGGGCCAGGCGATCAACGACCAGAACGCGGTGGCGTCGTCGGGCGTGCTGACCACCTCGAACGATCGCGTCTACATCCGCCCGAGCGGCCAGTTCGGCACGGTCGAGCAGCTGGCCGACATGGTGGTGCGCATCAACGGCCGCACGTTCCGGCTCGGCGACATCGCCACCGTCAAGCGCGGCTACGACGATCCGACCGTCACGCAGATGCGCGCCAACGGCCACCCGGTGCTCGGCATCGGCGTGACGATGCAGCCCGGCGGCGACGTGATCCGGCTCGGCAAGGCGCTCGAAGCCACCGCCGCGCAGTTGCGCACGCAACTGCCGGCCGGCCTCAAGCTGACCGAGGTGTCGAGCATGCCGCTGGCGGTGTCGCATTCGGTGGACGACTTCCTCGAAGCGGTGGCCGAGGCGATCGGCATCGTGCTGGTGGTGAGCCTCGTGTCGCTCGGGCTGCGCACCGGCATGGTGGTGGTGATCTCGATCCCGATCGTGCTGGCCGTCACGGCGCTGTTCATGTATCTGTTCGGCATCGGCCTGCACAAGGTGTCGCTCGGCACGCTGGTGCTGGCGCTCGGGCTGCTGGTGGACGACGCGATCATCGCCGTCGAGATGATGGCCGTGAAGCTGGAGCAAGGCTTCAGCCGCACCCGCGCCGCCGCGTTCGCCTATACCAGCACGGCGTTCCCGATGCTGACCGGCACGCTCGTCACGGTGTCGGGCTTCCTGCCGATCGCGCTCGCGCAATCGAGCACCGGCGAATACACGCGCTCGATCTTCGAGGTGTCGGCGATCGCGCTGATCGCGTCGTGGATCGCGGCCGTGGTGCTGATTCCGCTGCTCGGCTATCACCTGCTGCCCGAACGCAAGCGCGAGCACGCCGCGCACGATGCGGCCCATCACGACGATCATCACGAGGCGCACGACATCTACGACACGCGCTTCTACGGCCGCCTGCGCGGCTGGATCGGCTGGTGCATCGAGCAGCGGTTCATCGTGCTGGGCATCACCGTGGCGCTGTTCGTGGTCGCGCTGTTCGGTTTCTCGCAGATTCCGCAGCAGTTCTTCCCGAGCTCGGACCGCCCCGAGTTGCTGATCGACGTGCGGCTGCCCGAAGGCGCCTCGTTCCCGGCCACGCTCGCGCAGACCAAGCTGCTCGAGAAGGCGCTGACGGGCCGGCCCGAGATCGATCACACGGTCAGCTTCGTCGGCACCGGCGCGCCGCGCTTCTACCTGCCGCTCGATCAGCAACTGGCGCAGCCGAACTTCGCGCAACTGGTGGTGACGGCGAAATCGGTCAAGGATCGCGAGAAGCTCGCCACCTGGCTCGGCACCGAGCTGCACGATCACTTCCCGGCGATCCGCTGGCGCCTGTCGCGGCTCGAGAACGGCCCGCCGGTGGGCTACCCGGTGCAGTTCCGCGTGAGCGGCGACAGCATCGCCACGGTGCGCGCGATCGCCGAGAAGGTGGCGGCGCAGGTGCGTCACGACCCGCGTTCGTTCAACGTGCAATTCGACTGGGACGAGCCGGCCGAGCGCTCGGTGCGCTTCGAGCTCGATCAGAAGAAGGCGCGCGACCTGAACGTGACGTCGCAGGACGTGTCGAGCTTCCTCGCCATGACGCTGCAGGGCACCACCGTCACGCAGTATCGCGAACGCGACAAGCTGATCGCCGTGGACCTGCGCGCGCCGAAGGCCGAACGCATCGATCCGTCGCGCCTGGCCACGCTCGCGATGCCCACCCCGAACGGCCCGGTGCCGCTCGGCTCGCTCGGCCAGTTCCGCAACACGCTCGAATACGGCGTGGTGTGGGAGCGCGACCGCCAGCCTACCATCACCGTGCAATCCGACGTGCGCGCCGGCGCTCAGGGCATCGACGTGACCAAGACGATCGACAAGCAGCTCGACACGTTGCGCGCGCAACTTCCCGTGGGTTACCGGATCGAGATCGGCGGCTCGGTGGAGGAAAGCGGCAAGGCGCAGGCGTCGATCAACGCGCAGATGCCGCTGCTCGCGATCGCCGTGCTGACGCTGCTGATGATCCAGTTGCAGAGCTTCTCGCGCGTGCTGATGGTGGTGCTGACCGCCCCGCTCGGCCTGATCGGCGTGGCCGCCACGCTGCTGCTGTTCGGCCAGCCGTTCGGCTTCGTCGCGATGCTCGGCGTGATCGCGATGTTCGGCATCATCATGCGCAACTCGGTGATCCTGGTCGACCAGATCGAGCAGGACATCGCCGGCGGGCACCGGCGTTTCGACGCGATCGTCGGCGCCACCGTGCGGCGCTTCCGGCCGATCACGCTGACCGCCGCGGCCGCCGTGCTGGCGCTGATCCCGCTGTTGCGCTCGAACTTCTTCGGGCCGATGGCCACCGCGCTGATGGGCGGCATCAGCAGCGCCACCGTGCTGACGCTGTTCTATCTGCCCGCGCTGTACGCGACGTGGTTCCGCGTCAAATCGAGCGAACGCGAGGACGATCCGAACCGCACGCCGCCGCCGTCCGCCACGCCTCACGGAGCCTCAA
>NZ_JAAGPF010000319.1 GCF_017104645.1 Burkholderia sp. Ac-20379 | reverse complement strand
AGACGGCGTTCACCGTCACGCCGTCGGCCGCCACGGCCTTGGCCATCGACGCGGTCAGCGCATTGATCGCGGCCTTGCTGGCCGAGTAGTCGGGCGCGGTGGGCGGCGGGATCGTCGCGGCCAGGCTCGAGATGTTGATCACGCGCCCCCAGCGGGCCGCCTGCATGGCCGGCAGCAAGCGCGTGGCGACGCGCACGGCGGCCAGCACGTTGCGGTCGTAGGCCGCGGCCCACGCGCCGGCCTGCGTGCCGCGCCAATCGTGGCGCGCGCAGCCGGAGCCGCCCGCGACGTATATCACGACATCGATGCGTACGACGCGGGCCTGCGCATCCTCGCCGAGCCGTCGCACCGCTTCGTCGTCGGCCAGGTCGCCCGCTCCGAACGCCGCGCGCCCGCCCTGCCCGGCGATCTCGCCGGCCACGCGCGCGGCCAGCGCCGCATCGCGGCCGTGCACCACGACGAACGCGCCTTCCCGAGCGAGCGTGCGGGCCAGCGCCTCGCCGATGCCCTTGCTGCTGCCTGTCACCAGCGCCGTCTTGCCGTGCAATTGCAAATCCATCGTTCATCCCTCAGGCTTCGTCAACGAAGCGGCCACGATAGAGAGCAGGAATGAACGACACAAGTACGCACTTTCGGGTGCCCATGACACCCGCCTCGCCCGAGGCGCGCGAGGCCTGCCTCGGCCCGGACGGCTCGGTGGCGCACGTCGCGCGCGTGATCCGCATGATCCACGGGCGCTGGAAGCTGCCGATCCTGTTCCGGCTGTACGCCGATCCGGCGCTGCGCACGTTGCAACTGAAGCGCGACCTGCCCGGCATCTCGCAGAAGATGCTGACCCAGCACCTTCGCGAGCTGGCCGCCGACGGCCTGATCGCGCGCATCGATTTCGGCGAGAAACCGCTGCGCGTCGAATATCAGCTGACGGAGATGGGCCGGCAACTGCTGCCGGTGCTGATCGCCGCGCGGCAATTCTCGGCGCGGCACCCGGCCTGAACGCCCGAGCCGCCGGCCCGCCGGCTCAGGCCTTCGCCAGCCTGCGGATCGCGTCCTCGGTCACCGGCGTGAACAGGTTGACGAGATTGCCGTCGGGATCCCGAAACAATACCGATCGGTTGCCCCATGGCTGCGTGACCGGCGCCTGCACGACATCGGTCAGGTGCGGTTCGAGCCGCGCGAACGCGGCGTCGACGTCGTCCACGCGAAACTCGACGATCGCCGCACG
Organism: Burkholderia sp. Ac-20379; assembly: GCF_017104645.1. GTDB lineage: Bacteria > Pseudomonadota > Gammaproteobacteria > Burkholderiales > Burkholderiaceae > Burkholderia. The sequence goes on along the minus strand of NZ_JAAGPF010000319.1, from coordinate 7,385 downwards.
GTTGCTGCCCGGCGTGGCCGCGCCCGCGCCGAACAGATCCATCGAGCGCTGGCTGCCGATCGCCAGCGTGCACGACGGCGTGGCGAGCTCGGCGAAATCGTCGGTGTACCAGGTGGCCGCGAGGCCGAGCATTTCGTAGAAGCCGACGAGCCGGCGCATGTCGCCGGTGATGATGCGGGTTGAAACGAAGTTCATGAGGGTCCTCCTCGAGTCGATAAGCCGACGCATGCTACGAGGAGGCTGCTGACATCGTCCTGTCAGCAGAACGGCCGCGCCACGGCGCACGGTTCGTTCGCGCCGGTTGAATTCAGAACTTCGCGCACGGCAATGACATCGGCCGCGGGCCGGCCCATCATGCGATGCCGCGCCGCCCTCATCCTGCCCGCCATGTCCGAACCGAACGCCATGTTTCGCACCCTGTGTCGCCCCCTGCTACGCCCCCTGATCGCCTTGTCGCTCGCCGCCGCGCTGCTCGCCGCGACGGCCGGCTGCCATGCGCAGGCCGAGCCCGACGCGGCCGGCCGGTTGTCGATGCAACCAGCCGTCACCTACCGGTTCCTGCTGCGCCGCACGCCGTTCTTCGCGGCGCTGTCGACCGAACAGCTCGAATGGACGATCGCGCATTCGAGGGAATGGAAGGTGCGGGAAGGATCGGTGATCGCCACCTGCCGGGACGGCGGCGGCAACGATGCTTCGGACGACTGGATATTGCTCGACGGCGAATGGGCGCTGGAGCACGACGGCAAGACCGAACGCGCCGGGCGCGCCGATGCCGGCAACTGGTTCAACCGCTCGGTGGCGAACGGCGCGCCGTGCCGGCTCGTGGCGACCGAAACGGGCTACGTCATGAAGATCGCGCACGCGGATTTCGAGGCGATGCTGGCGCGCGGCTTCGACTTCGGCGCGCCGCTGGCGGCCGGGCGCGCGCGTTACCGGGCGGTATTCGGAAGCGGCAGCGGCAGCGGCGGCGCGGCGCGGTAGGCCATCGCGCCGGCCCCGCTTCCACCGTCACGCGCGCTGGAAAATCTTCTCCACCGCGCCGAACAGCTGATCCGCATCGAACGGCTTCTGCAGCGCCGTCCAGGCGAAATCGAACGCCTGCATCCGCGAAACGGCGTGGCCCGACGCGAAGATCACGCCGATGCCCGGATACAGGCCGAACGCCTGGCGCGCCAGCTCCATGCCGTCGATATCGGGCAAGGCCAGATCGGTCAGCAACACGCCGCACGGCTCGGCTTCGAGCAGCGTCAGCGCCTTGCGCGGATGGTCGGCCTTCAGCACCGTGAGGCCGCGCATCTCCAGCAGCATCGCGGTGGCTTCCAGCGAATCGATGTCGTCGTCGACCACCATCACGCGGTTCGCGGCGGCCGCATCGAAGGCGGCAACGGCCGCGCCGTTCAAGGCCGGTGCGATGGCGATCGGTTCGACGGCGATCGGCTCGACGGCGATCGGCTCGATGGCGATCGGCTCGGCCACCTCGGCCACCTCGGCCTCCGCGCCACCCTCGCCCCCCGCGCTCAGCATCCGGCGCAGCTTGGTGGCCAATTGCTGGCGGCTGTAAGGCTTGCTCAGCAACTCGACGCCCGGATCCAGCCGCCCGCCGTGCACGATCGCGTTGCGCGTGTAGCCCGACGTGAACAGCACCTTGAGCGCCGGCAATTGCCGCTTCGCCAGACGCGCCATCTCCGGGCTGCCGAGCGGCCCCGGCATGACCACGTCGGTGAACAGCACGTCGATGCGCACGCCGCTGGCGATCACGGCCAGCGCCTGATGCGCGTCGTTGGCCTTCAGCACGTCGTAGCCAAGGCCCGTCAGCGTGTCGATCACGGTGGATTGCACCGAGAGATCGTCCTCCACCACGAGCACCGTCTCGCTGCCGCGCTGCGGCGTCTCCGGCATGGCGCACGGCGCCTCCGCGAGCGCGTCGAAGCTTCGCGGGAAATACGCCTTCACCGTGGTGCCGTAGCCCGCCTCGCTGTAGATGCGGATATGCCCGCCGCTCTGCTTGACGAAGCCGTACGCCATGCTGAGGCCCAGGCCGGTGCCGATGCCGTCCGGCTTGGTGCTGAAGAACGGTTCGAACGCGCGGGCCTGCACGTCGTGCGACATGCCCACGCCGTTGTCGGTCACGGCCAGCATCACGTACTGGCCCGGCGGCACGTCGGGCTCGGCCGCGACGTAGCCGTCGTCGAGCGTCTCGTTCGACAGCTCGAGCGTGAGCTTGCCGCCGTCGGGCATCGCCTCGCGTGCGTTGACGGCGAGATTGAGCACGGCGTTCTCGAACTGATGCGGATCGAGCATCGCGAACCACAGCGCCGGCTCCACCACCGTCTCGATCTCGACGGCGTCGCCGAGCGTGCGGCGCAGCAGCGAATCCATGTCGCGCAACTGGCGCTCGGGGCTCACCACCAGCGGCTGCAGCGCCTGTTGCCGCCCGAACGCGAGCAGATGCGCGGCGAGCCGCGAGCCGCGCTCGGTCGCGTCGACCGCCTTCTGCAAGCGTTCGAGCGTCCACGGGTCGTGCTCGTGGCGATGCGTGAGCAGATCCAGATTGCCGCGCAGCACCTGCAGCACGTTGTTGAAATCGTGGGCGACGCCGCCCGTCAACTGGCCGAGCGCCTCCATCTTCTGCGACTGGAACAGCGCGGCGCGCGTCTGCTCGAGTTGCTCGGCGGCCCGGCGCCGCTCGGTGATGTCGCGCGTCACCTTCGCGAAGCCCACGATCGCGCCGTCGTGCCGGATCACGTCGATCACGACATGCGCGAAGAAGCGGCTGCCGTCGCGCCGCACGCGCCAGCCTTCGGCCTCGAAGCGCCCGTCGCGGCGCGCGGTGGCGAGCGCATGCTCCGGCACGCCGCCGACCACGTCCTCGGGCGTGTAGAAGCGCGAGAAATGCGAGCCGACGATCTGCTCGGCCGTGTAGCCCTTGATCCGCTCGGCGCCCGGGTTCCAGCTCACCACCTGGCCGTCGGGCGACAGCATGAAGATCGCGTAGTCCACCACGCCCTGCACCAGCAGCCGGAACTGGCGTTCGTTCTCGAGCGCCGAATCGTGCGCGGCCTTCGTGTCGCTGACGTCGTCGACCACCTCGACGAAGCCGAGCAGCGTGCCGTCGTCGCCGCGCAGCGCGGTCAGCACGACGTTGGCCCAGAACGGCGCGCCGCCGTTGCGCAGGCGCCAGCCGAGGCCGGCGTGGCGGCCGTGTTCGGCGGCGGCGGCCAGCGCCTGGCCGGGCACGCCGGCCGCGCGCTCGGGCGCCGGATAGAACACCGAGACATGCTGCCCGACGATCTCGGCGCTGCGGTAGCCGTGAATGCGCTCCCCGCCGCGATTCCAGCTCAGGATGCGGCCGTCCGGCGCCAGCGTGCAGATCGCGTAATCCCCGGTCGCCTGCACCCAGTTGCGCTCCCAGTCCCCCGCCGGACCGGCTTGATGTGTGGTTGTACTCGTCATGATTGGATGACTGTTGTCTCGTCGATCGGTCGCGTCGATCGCGTTGGGTCTATACGAGCGGCCGGATGTCGCCGCCTTCGTCCGAGCGCGGCAACTCGAGACGGAACGTGGTGTGATCGGCCTCGTTCGTCTCCACGCGCGCGGTGCCCTTGTGCATCTGGATCACTTTCTGGACGATGTTGAGCCCGAGGCCGAGGCCCGCGCGCTTGGGCGTGCCGGCCGCGCTCGGCCCGAACGCCTCGAACAGGTGCGGCACCACGTTCGGCGCGATCACGCCGCGATTGCGCACCTTCACCACCACCCGGCCCGCCGCCTCGCCGTCCACGTCGATCGTCACCGGGCAATCGGGCGCGCCGTATTGCAGCGCGTTGCTGACCAGGTTGGAGACGGCCTGCCACAGCAGGTCGCCGTCCCACACGCCGGCGCAATCGCCGCGCTCGGTCACGACGATCAAGTCGCCGCCCTCGCTGGTGCGGAATTCGTCGGCCACGGCGCGGCACAGCGTGCCGAGCTGCGCGGGCTGGCGCTGCATCTGGAGCCGGCCGCCCTGCAGCCGCGCGAGGTTCAGCAACTGATGCACCATGCGCGCCATGCGCAGCGAGCTGGTCTTGATGCGGCCCGCCACCGCGGCCGTCTGCGTGCCGGCCGGATCGCGCAGCAGGTATTCGGCCGAGGCGAGCACCGCGCCGAGCGGCGTGCGCAGGTCGTGGCCGAGCACCGCCATCAGCATCTCGTTCGCTTCGAGCAGATCGCGCGTGGTCTGCAATTCCTCGGCCAGCAGCCGCTTGTGCCGCTCCAGTTGCACGAACACCTCGACCTTCGCCTGCAGGATCGCCGGGTTGATCGGCTTGTAGAGGAAATCGACCGCGCCGGCCTCGTAGCCGCGGAACGTGCGCGACGCCTCCTCCGAGGTGGCCGTCAGGAAGATGATCGGCACGTGCGCGGTGCGCGAGCTGCCGCGCATCAGCGTGGCCAGCTCGAAGCCGTTCATGTCGGGCATGTTGACGTCGAGCAGCGCGAGCGCCACGTCGTGCACGAGCAGCAGTTCCAGCGCCGCGGTTCCCGATTGCGCCACCAGCAGGTTGATGCCATCCCGGGCAAGCAGCGCCTGCAATGCCGTGATGTTGTGGGCGATGTCGTCCACAATGAGAATGTTGACAGGAGCCATGGTGTGCATCAGGAGTAAACGGGCAAACTCGCCAGCCGGCTGGCCATCGCGAGCGGTGAAAGAATGGCGTCGACGGCCCCGCGCGCGATCGCCGCGCGCGGCATGACGGGCGCTTCGGCCGACTCCGGCTGCTGCACCCAGGCCGTTCCGCCGGCGGCGCGAATGCAGGCCAGGCCGGCCGCGCCGTCGTCGTTGGCGCCCGACAGCAGCAGGCCCAGCAGGCGGCGCCGAAAGCGATAGGCGGCCGATTCGAACAGCACGTCGATCGAGGGCCGCGAGAACCCCACGCGCGCATCGACCGACAGCGCCACGGTGCCGTCGTCGGCGGCGAGCATATGATAATCGGGCGGCGCCAGATACACGCGCCCGCCCAGCAGCGGCTCGCCGGCGTCCGGCTCGATCATCGGCAGGCGGCAATGGCGCGCGAGCGCCTGCGCCAGATAGCTCTGCGCATTGGCCGGCAGATGCACCACCACCATCACGATCGCCGCGAAGTCGGCCGGCAGCGCGCCGAGCAGCACGCCCAGCACCTCGACGCCGCCGGCCGACGCGCCGATCGCCACGGCCTGGTAGGCGCGCGGCGCGGGCGATGGGGACAAGGAGGATTCGCTCATGATCGTCAGCGCTTCCGGTAGATGCGCTCGCGCTCGCGGAAATCCTCGAACGCCGGGTGCTGCCCCGAGAAGCGCAGGCTTTCCTTGATGCCGAGGCCCAGGAACCCGCGCCGCACCAGCGTGCGTTCGAACAGCGCCAGCGCGCGCTCCTGCAGCTCGCGATCGAAATAGATCAGCACGTTGCGGCACGACACCAGATGCGCCTCGAGAAACACCTCGTCGGTCGACAGGCTGTGATCGGCGAACACCACGCGGTCGCGCAGCGGCGTCGAGAAGCGCGCGCCGCCGTAGGCCGCGTGATAGTAGTCGGACAGCGAACGCTTGCCGCCCGCCTCCAGGTAATTGCGCGAGAAGCCGGCGATCCGGTCGAGCGTGTAGATGCCGGCCTCGGCGCGCGCCAGCGCATCGGGGTTGATGTCGGTCGCATAGAACATCGTGCGCTCGGTCAGCCCCTCCTCCTCGAACAGGATCTTCAGCGACCACAGCTCCTCGCCGTTGCTGCACCCGGCCACCCATACCTTGATCGACGGATAGGTCTTGAGGATCGGCAGCACGTGCTCGCGCAGCGCCTTGAAATAGGCCGGATCCCGAAACATCTCGCTGACCTGGATCGTCAGGTACTGGAACAGCCGCGTGAAATCCTCCTCGCGGCGCAGCATGCGGTCCTGCAACTGCGACAGGCTCGACAGGCCGAACTCCGTCAGCGCCTGCGCGAGGCGGCGGCGCAGCGACGGCATCGAGTAATGCCGGAAATCGTGCTGATATTTCAGGTAGATCGCGTCGAGCAGCAGCTTCAGTTCGAGATCGAAATCCGACAGGCGCGGCTCGGCGTCCGGCCCGGCGGGGTCGGTCGGATCGATGGGGGCCAGAGGGTCCATGCGGTCGGGTTCCATCTCAACGCTGCCGCAGCCAGACGCGGCACAGCGACACGAGCTTGTCGATGTCGATCGGCTTCGAGATGTAATCGTCGGCGCCCGCCTCGATGCAGCGGATGCGGTCGTGCTCCATCGCCTTGGCCGTCAGCGCGATGATCGGCAACTGCAGGAAGCGCACGTCCTGGCGGATCGCGGCGGTGGCGGCCAGTCCGTCCATCTCCGGCATCATCACGTCCATCAGCACCAGGTCGATCTTGTGGCCCTGTTCGAGCACCTCGAGCACCTCGCGGCCGTTGCGCGCGATGTGCAGCTTCGCGCCGAGCGGCTCGATCACGTGCGACAGCGCGAAGATATTGCGCGCGTCGTCCTCGGCCAGCAGGATCGAACTGCCCTCGAACACGTCGTCGCGCTGGCGCACCGTGCGCAGCATGCGCTGCTGCTCGGGCGCGAGCGCCGATTCCACGCTGTGCAGGAACAGCGTCACCTCGTCGAGCAGGCGCTCGGGCGAGCGCGCCCCCTTGATGATGATCGACTTCGAATAGCGGCGCAGGCGGTGCTCCTCGTCGGCCGACAGCGTGCGGCCAGTGTAGACGATGACCGGCAGCAGCGTGCGCGCTGGATCCGTCGCGAGCCGTTCGAGCAGGTCGTAGCCGGTGCCGTCGGGCAGCGCGAGATCGGTCACCACGCAGTCGAACTCGTTGCGCTCGAGCTCGCCCAGGGCGCGCGCCAGCGTGTCCACCGCGACGATGTCGGTCGTCTCGTTGGCGAGCAGCACGCGGATGCTCTCGCGCATCGCCAGGTCGTCCTCGATCACGAGCACGCGCTTCAAGCGATGCTGCAGGCGGCCTTCGAGGCGGCGGATCGCCGATTCGAGCGTGGCGCGCGCCGCCGGCTTCAGCGTGTAGCCCACCGCGCCGAGGTGCAGCGCCTTCGCGGTGTGATCGGTGGCGGCCACGATATGGATCGGGATGTGACGCGTCAGCGAATCGTTCTTCAGCCATTCGAGCACGGTCAGCCCGGAGTGATCGGGCAGGCCCACGTCGAGCAGCACGGCGGTGGGCTGCATCTCGCGCACCAGCGCGATGCCCGAGCCGCCGTCGGCCGCGTGGACGAAATCGAAATCGAGCTCGTGCACCAGATCGCGCAGGATCCCGGCGAACACCAGATCGTCCTCGATCGCGAGGATCAGGCGGCCGGGCCGCTGGCGCGCGTGCCGGTCGTCGGCGATCGGTTGCGCGGCGGCCGCCGCGGCGTCGTGCGGGCCGTGCGGGCCGG
>NZ_JAAGPF010000318.1 GCF_017104645.1 Burkholderia sp. Ac-20379 | reverse complement strand
CATCGGTGGCGTCGCGGCGCGCGAGGCCGATCTCGAAGGCGCGCCGTGGCCGCTGGCCGGCGATGCGCGCTTCGCGGCGGTGGTCGTCACGAACTATCTGCATCGCCCGCTGCTGCCGCGCCTCGTGGCGTCGGTGGCGCCGGGCGGCATCCTGCTCTACGAAACTTTCGCGCGCGGCAACGAAACGCTCGGAAAACCGTCCAATCCCGCATTCCTGCTCACGCCGGGCGAATTGCTCGACGCCGTGCGCGGCGCGTTGCGCGTGATCGCGTTCGAGGACGGCTTCACCGACGAAGGGCGGCCTGCCTTCGTCCAGCGGATCTGCGCGGTGTGCGAGCAGGGGGAGGGATTCCCGCGTTACGGACTGGTCGGGTAATCCGCTACAATCGACGTTTATTGAGTTTACTTTCATTGCGTTTCATGGCTAACGGCACCCAAGACGGCATTCAATTCCGCGGCAGCATGCCCGCGATCGTGACCCCGATGCTCGAAGACGGCAGCCTCGATCTGCCGGCCTTCCGCAAGCTGGTCGATTGGCATATCGAAGAAGGCACCGATGCGCTGGTGGTGGTCGGCACGAGCGGCGAATCGGCCACTCTGTCGGTCGACGAGCACATCCTGACCGTCAAGACGGCGGTGGAGCACGCGGCCAAGCGCATCCCGATCATCGCGGGCGCGGGCGGCAATTCCACGGCCGAGGCGATCGAGCTGTCGCGCCAGGCCAAGTCGGTCGGCGCCGACGCCACGCTGCAGGTGGTGCCGTACTACAACAAGCCGACGCAGGAAGGCATCTATCGCCACTTCCGTGCGATCGCCGAAGCGGTGGACCTGCCGGTGATCCTGTACAACGTGCCGGGCCGCACGGTGGCCGATATGGCTAACGAAACGATCCTGCGTACCGCCGAGGTGCCGGGCATCGTCGGCGTGAAGGACGCCACCGGCAACCTCGAGCGCGCCGCGCATCTGATCAAGGCCGCGCCGCAGGGCTTCGGCATCTACAGCGGCGACGATCCCACCGCGATCGCGCTGATGCTGCTCGGCGGCCACGGCAACATCTCGGTCACGGCCAACGTGGCGCCGCGCGCGATGAGCGAGCTGTGCCGCGCCGCGATCGCCGGCGACGCGAAAACCGCGCGTGAGATCCACATGAAGCTGCTGTCGCTGCACAAGCACCTGTTTGCCGAGGCGAACCCGATTCCCGCGAAATGGGCGCTGCAGGAAATGGGCAAGATTCGCGGCGGCATCCGCCTGCCGCTGACGCCGCTCGACGAGCGCTTCCACGATGTCGTGCGCGGCGCGCTGCGCGAAGCCGGCATCGTTTGACCGATCCGGACGGCCGCGCCCGCGGCCGTCCGTGCTTCCCGACCCACCTGATTTCTCCCCGGCCCGCCGGCATCGCGCGTGTCACGCGTTTAGCAAGACGAAGGATTTCATGAAACATTTCGCCTTTTCCTCTCGCGCCGTCCAGGCGTCCGTGGTGGCGCTTGCGCTTGGCGCGCTGGCCGGTTGCGACACGCTGAACGATTATTTCGCGCCCGACCGCGTCAACTACAAGTCGACCGGCTCGGCGCCGCCGCTGGCCGTGCCGAAGGATCTGACGGCCGTGGCGGTCAGCCCGTCCTACGTCGCGCCGCCGACCAACGCGGGCCTCGGTTCGCTGCCGCAGCGCGCCGTGACGGCCGCGGGCAATTCGACGGAAGGGCAGCCGAGCGCGCAGGATCCGTACGGCATGCACATCGAGCGCGACGGCGATCGCCGCTGGCTCGTGGTCGACGGCCGCACGCCGGAACAGCTGTGGCCGCAACTGAAGGAATTCTGGGCCGACAACGGCTTCGCCCTGAAAACCGACGCGCCGCAAACCGGCATCCTGAGCACCGACTGGGCAGAGAACCGCGCCAACATTCCGGACGACTGGTTCCGCCGCACGATCGGCCGCGTGATCGACTTCGCCTACTCGTCGGGCACGCGCGACAGCTTCCGCACGCTCGTCACGCGCGGCGGCAACGGCACGACCGACATCTCGATCACGCACAGCGCGATGGAAGAAGTGCTGACGGGCCCGCAAGGCGGCGATTCGTCGCGTTGGGTCGAGCGTCCGCGCAACCCGGTGCTCGAAGCCGTGTTCCTGGCCAAGCTGATGGAAAAGTTCGGGCTGACCGACGCCCAGGCCAAGCAACTGCTGACTGATGCGCGCCCTGCCACGGCGCCGGCCACGGTGGTGGACACCAGCACGGGCGTGTCGACGCTCGATCTGGCCGAATCCATCGATCGCGCCTGGCTGCGCGTGGGCCTCGCGCTTGATCGCACCAACTTCGCCGTCGACAACCGCGATCGCGCGAAGGGCGTGTACATGGTCCGCTACGCGAATTCGGCCGACGAGCTGAAGGGCGACGGCCTGCTCGGCAAGCTGTTCTACGGCCATGCGAAGGCTGCCAAGCAAGGCAAGGAGTACTTCGTCAGCGTGCGCCCGCTCGGCGACGCGAAGACGCAAGTGGGCGTGGTCGATGCCAACGGCCAGGCCGACAACTCGACCGACGCGCAGCGCATCATCACGCTGCTCCACACGCAACTGAACTGAGCGCGTGAGAGTCACGAGCCTCGGCAGCGGTAGCGAGGGCAATGCGCTCGTTGTCGAGGCGTCGTCGGGCACCACCACCACGCGCGTCCTGCTCGACTGCGGTTTTTCAGCGAAAGAAATCGATCGCCGCCTCGTGCGGGTCGGGCTCGCCTCGGGCGAGCTCGACGCGATCCTGATCACGCACGAACACAGCGATCACATCGGCGGCGCGCTGACCATGGCGCGGCGTTTCGGCATCCCGCTATACATGAGCTGGGGCACCGCGCGCGCGGTGGGCGCCGATACCGCCGACGTCGATCTCCATGTGATGTGGGGCGGCGACGCCACCGCCATCGGCGATCTCGACATCCATCCCTATACGGTTCCGCACGATGCGCGCGAGCCGCTTCAATTCGTGTTTTCCAACGGCAGCGCACGGCTTGGCGTGCTGACCGATGCGGGCATGTCCACGCCGCATCTCTGCAGCGTCCTGAACGGTTGCGATGCGCTCGTGCTCGAAGCGAACCACGATGTCGAGATGCTGGCCAACGGCCGCTATCCGGCCTCGTTGAAGGCGCGCATCGGCGGTTCGCACGGTCACCTCAGCAACGCGGCGGCGGCTGAGATCCTGGCCTCGCTCGATCGTTCGCGCTTGCGGCACTTGGTGGCCGCGCATCTGAGCCAGCAGAACAACCTGCCCGAGCTGGCGCAGGCCGCGTTTGCGGCCGTGCTCGATTGCGCGCGGGAGGACGTGACGGTGGCGTCGCAGGACGACGGCTTCGGGTGGCTGAGCGTCGGGTAGGGCAGCGGGGCGCGCAGGCGCCGGAGCGTACGCCCGCTGGTTGCGACGACACAGCGAGCGGGCATGAAAAAACCGGCCACCAGGGCCGGTTTTTCGTATCAGCGTGAGCTGAGTCTTGCTTAGTTGCTTGCGCCCGAAGCCGGAGCAGCAGCCGATGCGGCAGCGTCCGAAGCCGGAGCAGCAGCAGCCGATGCAGCGTCGCTCGCAGCAGCAGCCGTGCTCGAAGCAGCGTCCGAAGCGGCAGCAGCAGCCGACGAAGCAGCCGAAGCTGCTGCCGATGCGTCGCTAGCAGCCGACGAAGCAGCTTGGTCCGAGCTCTTGTTGCAAGCAGCGAGAGCAACAGCGGCCAACAGGGAAGCTACGAGGAGGGATTTCTTCATGATCACGTCCTTTTATGGTTAAAGGTAAGCAACAGCGCGAAACAATACCGGTAATGTGCTCCAACACCGACTCGGGCCGCTGGTGGAGACGCGCTGGACGCACTGCCAGAGCGTGAATCTTCCCTACGGCTTGGGCGGAAATTATATGCACTTTCCTATCGACCGTCGACAAATGCGGGGTCAATACGTTGTCTTTCCCATACAGGTTTTAGCCGATATGGGTTGTCGTGCCGGGGCAAGCGTACAGCACTTATCCCAGTTTGATCCAGCCCGCACAATACCACTCGTGAAGCAGCGCTGTCATGAGCGGGTGGCGGGAGTGTGTTACAAAGCGTTTCGCCCCCAAACAGCGTCGATCGGCCAATTCCGGCAGCCATTTTGCAGTGCCGGAGAGCGGATTTTCTTCGCCATTGATGAAGTACGAGCGCGCGTTATACATCAACGCCGCCTTTCTGTCGAGACGAACCCCGAGGCGGCCGGCTTCGGCCGCGAAATCGTCTTCGTCCAGCGGGTCGTCGGGGGCGTCGAACACCACGTTCGATTTTGGTTCGCTGAGGTAGCTGCCGAGGAACGATTCGATCTCGCGCGGCGTCCAGCGAATGCCGTTCAGCACCGCTTCCACTTTCTCCACCATGGCCGCCGGCAATTGCGCCGGACGATCGACGGCGGGCTGGCGCGGATCGCGATACAGCGCATCGGCGCGCGCACCGTGACGCAGCGCGCCGCGCTCGGCGAGGTAATACAGGAATTGGCCCGTCAACTCCCCGGCGGACGGGGCGCGGAAGCCGATCGAGCAGGTCATGCACTCGCCCTCGGCGATGCCGTCGTGCGCGATGTGCGGCGGCAGGTAGAGCATGTCGCCCGGTTCCAGCACCCACTCCTCGGTCGGCGCGAAATTTTCGAGCACCTTGAGCGGCAGATCCTCGCGCAGGCTCAGGTCGGTTTGCGCGCCGATGCGCCAGCGCCGTTTACCGTGCACCTGCAGCAAAAATACGTCGTACGAATCGAAATGCGGGCCGACGCCGCCGCCATCCGTCGCATACGAAATCATCAGGTCGTCGAGACGCGCGTCGGGCACGAAGCGAAAGCGCTCGAGCAGGGCGCGCGCGGCATCGTCGTGCAGGTCCGCGCCTTGCACGAGCAGCGTCCATTCGCGCTTGTTCACGGATGGCAGCGCACGGGCCTCGAACGGGCCGTGATCCAGTTGCCATCTGTTACGAAAATGGGTGATGAGCCGCGATTCGGCGTCCATGTCGGCGGCCAGCTCGAACAGCGCCTCGCGCGTGAGCGGCGGCACGATGCCGGGGATCGCCTGACGGATCAGCAGCGGCTTTTTCTGCCAGTAACGGCGCATGAATTGCGCCGGCGTGAGGTTGCCGAGCAGGGGCGTCGGCTGGTCGGGGCGGGGGGCGCCGGACGCGCTTTGAGCGCCGCCGGGCGCTTCGGGTTCGGACCGTTGGGACATCGGTATAATGCGGCTTGGAATTGGGAGATCTGGATGAAAATCGCAAAAAACACCGTCGTATCGGTCGCTTACAAGCTGTCGGATGCGCAGGACAACCTGATTGAAGAAAGCGACGAGCCGATGGTCTATCTGCACGGCGGCTATGATGGCACGTTCCCCAAGATCGAGGAACAGCTCGACGGCCACGAAGCCGGCTACGAGACGCAGATCCAGCTCGAGCCGCAAGACGCGTTCGGCGATTACGATCCCGAGCTGGTGAAGATCGAGCCGCGCGACCGCTTTCCCGAGCCGCTCGAAGTCGGCATGCAGTTCGAAGGCACGCCGGAAGACGGCGACGAGGAAGTCGATTCGCTGATCTACACCGTTACCGACGTCGCCGAAGACAAGGTGGTGCTCGACGGCAATCATCCGCTCGCCGGCATGGCGCTGCGTTTCACGCTGAGCGTCAAGGACGTGCGCGCGGCCACCGAAGACGAGATCGAGCACGAGCACGCGCACGGCGCGGAAGGGCTGGAAATCGTCGACGAGGACGATGACGACGAAGAAGGCGAGGAGCCGAAAGGCCACACGCTGCACTAATTGAAAACGCGGGCCGAGGCCCGCGTTTTTTCATGTGCGCCTGCCCCGGCCCGCGGCGCGACGTTCAGCGGTAACTGCCCGGCGCCGAGGCGGGCGCCGTGGGATACAGCGGCGGCACGGCGCCGCTCGCCGCGGTGCCCGGCGATACGCCGATCGATGCCGGCTGCGGCGGCACGCCGCCCAGCGCCGAGGCCGGATCGGGCAACTCCGGCAGCGCCGGAATTTCCGGCATCTCGGGCAGCGGCACATCTTCATGCGGCATGGCCGGCAGTGCGGGCGGCACCGGCAGGTTGGCCGGCACTTCTTGCAGGCCCACCCCGAACATCGGCCGTCCGGCCGGATTCATCGTGATCTTGATCCATTGCACGAGCCGCTCGCGCGGCGCGATCGCGATGCGCGTCAGGTTTTCCACACGCTCGCCTTTCTCGTCGTGCAGCGGCTGATCGATCCGGAAGCCGCCGCGCAGCGCCTCGCTGCCCGCATGGATCACGAGGATCGTGCCGCGAAACGTGGCGGCCGCCTTCACGAGCGAGCGCTTGAATTCCAGAAAGCCGTCGCGCGCGCGCGTTCTCAGCCGCAGCCAGGCGAAGCGCTCGTGTTCGTAGCGATCGAATTGCGGATCGCCTTCGATCGCGATCACCAGCGCGCGGGCATTGCGCCGCTTCGCGAATTCGGCGGCGTGATCGATCCAGAACGCGTTGGCGATCGCGCGATCCTCGAATTCGCCGTTGCGCCCGCCGGCCGTCAGATAGCGGTTGTTCGGCGACGGCGCGTTCAGCGCGATGAAGACCGTATCGCCCTGCGTCCAGCGGATGTTCTCGCGGAACGGGCGGAACCGCGCGACCTCGCTCTCGCGCGTGACGGGCTGCGGCGTCGCGCCCAACGATTCGGAATCCGACAGGAAGGTCTGGCGCAGATAATCGAGCCGCTCGACCGCGTCGTAGCCGCCGTTGCCTTTTTGCGAGCACGCCGCCCAGTCGAATTGCCCCGGCACGTAGAACACCGGCACGCGCGCGGCCTTGAGGATCGCGAAGCGGTTGTCGTACACGCTGTCGCGGCACGCTTCGCGCGCGCCCTTGAGGTTGCCGTCGTAGATCGCGAACGCCACGGCGCGATCGCGCGAGATCGCGTCGAACATGCGCGCCATGCCGGGATCGTCGGCCGGGCCGTCGATCATGCCGGACAGCACGGCGAACGCGAAACCGCGCTCGGCGACATGCCCGGCGACGGCCGCGGGCGCCGCGCCCGCCGGATCGGCCAACGCGGCAGCGGCGGCCAGCAGCAGCCACGCCGCCGTGCGCCGGCAAGTGTGGCGGCGCGGGCTGCGCGCGGGCCGAAGGTCAGTGGGCGTGATCATCGTCCGCTTGCCGGGCGGCGAGGGTTTGCAGCTCGTAGAGCAGATCGAGCGCCTCGCGCGGCTTGAGGTTGTCCGGATCGATCTCGCGCAGGCGCGTGAGCGCCGGATGCGGCGCGGCCGGCGGCGTGTCGCGCGCGGTGGGCGTGTCGTAGTCGGGCTCGTCGTCGTACAGCGGCGCGGGCGCGGCGAACAGGTCGAGCTGCGGCGTGGGTTGGCCCGCCGACTGCTGTTCGAGATGCGCCAGGTGCTTGCGCGCGGCGCGGATCACGGCGGGCGGCACGCCGGCCAGTTGCGCGACCTGCAGGCCGTAGCTCTGGTTCGCCGGGCCTTCGTTGACCGCGTGCAGGAACACGATGCCGTGGCCGTGCTCGACGGCCGACAGGTGCACGTTCGCCGCGTGCGGGAATTCGGCCGGCAACTGCGTCAGCTCGAAGTAGTGCGTGGCGAACAGCGTGTAGCAGCCGTTGTGCGACAGAAGATGGCGCGCGATCGCCCAGGCCAGCGCGAGGCCGTCGAACGTCGAGGTGCCGCGGCCGATCTCGTCCATCAGCACCAGGCTTTGCGGCGTGGCGTCGTTGAGGATCGCGGCCGCTTCGGTCATCTCGACCATGAAGGTCGAACGGCCGCCGGCCAGATCGTCGGCCGCGCCGATGCGCGTGAAGATCCGGTCGATCGGGCCGAAGCAGGCCGATTTCGCCGGCACGTAGCTGCCGACGTAGGCCATCAGCGCGATCAGCGCCGTCTGACGCATGAACGTGGATTTACCGCCCATGTTCGGGCCGGTGATCAGCAGCAGCTTGCGCTCGTTGGCGAGCCGGCAGTCGTTCGCGATGAACTGTTCGACCTGCGCTTCCACCACCGGGTGGCGGCCCTGCTCGATATCGATGCCGATTTCGTCCGAGAAGCGCGGTGCGACCCAGTCGAGCGCGCGGGCGCGTTCGGCGAACGCGCCGAGCAGATCCAGCTCGGCGAGCGCCGCGGCCACGCGCTGGCATGCCTCGATATGCGGCAGCAGCGATTGCAGCAGCGCGTCGTACAGCGAGCGCTCGCGCGCGAGCGCGCGCTCCTGGGCCGACAGCGCCTTGTCCTCGAAGGTTTTCAGCTCCGGCGTGATGTAGCGCTCGGCGTTCTTCAGCGTCTGGCGGCGGCGGTAGTCGTCGGGCACCTTGTCGGTCTGGCCGCGCGTGACCTCGATATAGAAGCCGTGCACCTTGTTGAACTCGACGCGCAGGTTCGCGATGCCGGTGCGCGTGCGTTCGCGCGCCTCGAGATCGATCAGGAACTGGCCGCAGTTCTCGGAGATGTCGCGCAGCTCGTCGAGCTCGGCGTCGTAGCCGCGTGCGATCACGCCGCCGTCGCGCACCATCGCCGACGGCTCCGTGGCGATCGCGCGCGTCAGCAGGTCGGCGCAGCCGGCCGGCGGCTCGAGCGCCGCTTCGAGGCGGGCCAGCA